>NZ_JAUBVD010000056.1:0-39773 GCF_036705675.1 Microcoleus sp. AT8-A3 | reverse complement strand
ATTGATTCCACGGATAAATCACGTGGCGGGTACCATCAAGAAATTCGCTTGTCAGCCTACTTTTACCAAATCCGGGTTAAAAACCCCGATCGGACTCAGCGCTTGCAACGGTTCAAGAGCAAAACTTTCGTCCGCACAGAGGGGGAGTGAAGAATAAAGGGGTAAAAATCCCGGATTTGGCATTAATTAATCAATCCGCAAATTGAAAGGCAAGCGAACGTAAATCCCCTGCGGGTCGTTCATCGACTTGATCGCAGCCAATTCCTCTTGCATTTTCTTAAATTCGGCCGTTAGCGGGTCGAGTTTGGCGGCTGGTTTCAAAACGTGAACGCCTGAAAGTCTTTCCAAAATTCGCTCCTCCAAAGTGCGGCGTTTTGGATATTCTTCCACCTTCCAATCGTCGCCTAGTTTAGCTTGCTTAGCAGCCTCTCTGACAGCATCTTCAAGACCGCCAATTTCATCCACTAAACCCAACTGTTTCGCGGCCGTACCAGACCACACCCTGCCTTGAGCAATTTCTTGTACCTGGTTTTTCGGCAGTTTGCGGGCGGTGGCGACTTTAGTAATAAATCGATCGTAAATGCTATCGACTCTCCTCTGAATATTCGCCAATTCTTGAGGATTTTTCGGGCGGGAAACCGTGTTAATATCTGCAAAGCGGGCGGTTTTCACCACGTCCCAAGTCAGGCCGTTGTTAGCAGCCAACTTTTCGGCGTTGAACCGCATTCCAAAAACGCCTATCGAACCGGTAATCGTATTCGGTTCGGCAAAAATGCGGTTGGAACCCATCGAAATCCAATAGCCACCGGATGCTGCTAAATTGCCCATTGAAACAATAACTGGTTTCTTTTTCCCCGTCAGCATTACTTCGCGTGCAATTACTTCGGCCCCCGTCGCGCTGCCTCCGGGACTGTTGACGCGCAAAACTACGGCTTTTACGTCGTCATCTTCTCGGATTTTCCGCATTGCTTGAGCGATGCGATCGCCTCCTACTTGAGTCGGGCCCCCTTCGCCGTCTACAATCTCTCCTTCAGCGTAAAGTATAGCAACTTGGTTTTTCTTGTCAGCGCGAGTTGAGTTTTTATTTTCAGCAATTCTCGCGTAGTTTTTCAAACTAATTTGCTTGAAAGATTTGTTTTCGCGATCGGTTCCTGTGAGTTTTTTGAGTTCTGTCGATACTTCGTCAAAGTATACAACTTTATCAACTAACTTGTTTTTGAGAGCTTCGTCAGCCATCAAAATTCCGCCCTTATCTGCAAGCGCTTGCAGTTGCGGCACAGTCACTTTGCGACTTGGGGCGACAGTTTTCAGGTATTCTCCCCACATATCTCCGAGCAACTTTTGAGTTTGCTGGCGATTTTCGGGACTCATTTTTGTCAGCAAAAACGGCTCAACGGCTGACTTGTATTTGCCGACGCGAGTGACTTGCACTCCCACGCCGTATTTTTCCAAAGCACCAGTGAGAAACATTGCCTGACTGCTAAAACCGTTGATTTCCAAAGCGCCGTAAGGATTTACGGCAATTGTATTAGCAACGGAACCGAGGTAATAATCTCGCTCATTCCAGTCCATCTGGTAAGCAAAAATGGGTTTTTTGGCATCTCGGAAACGCTGCAAGGCCGATCGAACTTCTTTGAGATTGGCAAACCCGCTGCTGCTCGAATTTGAGCTGCCTTCAAGATAAAGGCCAACGATTTTCGGGTCTTTTTTCGCATATTCGATCGTGTCTAAAACAGTCCGCAGCGTCACTGTATCGCCGGAATCTTCCGAAAGCACTTCTTCAATCGCCGCGCTAGTGCTGCGGCTCGGTTTGCTGTCGGTAATATTTAAAGAAAGGTCTAATACCAATACAGACTTATCTTTAACTTGCGGGCCTGAATCTTTAGACGACGATGCCGCCAGAGCAATTAGTAGTACCAGTCCCCCCAATCCGATGCTGCCCAGCAGCAACAATCCTAGGAAGGTTCCCAGTAAACTTGCACAGGTATATTTTAGGAAATCTTTCATTAGATAATTGGTAATTAGTTATTAGTCAATAGTCAATAGTCATTAGTTAGAGTATATCCGGTGAGAGTGGAATGATACCGAGACGAGCGTCCCGCTCGCACTGCAATCGGAATGATATTTTTCCGATGCCAGCGGAAACGATATTATGGGTAATTCCTGCAACTAGGATTTAGCAATTATCCTCTGTCGTAGTTATTAGCTAATGACTTTTGACTGCTGACTAATGACTTTTGACTGCTGACTCACTTTTATCTTAACCTTTCCAAAACCCCAGAATGTTTTAGCTCATCCAAATTACCGCAGCCCGTACAGAACATCACGGTGGCGATTTCTGCAATTAAAACCTCAGCTAGAAGGGCTGCGGCGGATTCCGATTCCGCAGCAGCTTGTAGAAACGGCCGCGCCAGTCCCGCAATATCCGCGCCAAGGGCGAGAGCCTTCGCTGCATCCAACCCATTCTGCAAGCCTCCAGAGGCAATCAGAGGAACATCCGGCGCTACGGCGCGGGTGCTGACAATGCACTCGGCTGTCGGTATTCCCCAGTCGGCAAAGGTTGCGCCCAACCTGCGCTGCTTGCCATCTTTAGCTCGCTCTCCTTCTATTTTCGCCCAAGAAGTGCCTCCGGCCCCGGCAATGTCGATCGCACCTACCCCGGCGGCGAGCAATTTCTTTGCCATTTTTCCTGAAATACCGTTGCCGACTTCTTTAGCAATAACTGGTACTGGTAATTTATCGCACAATTTGGCAATTTTATCTAGCAGTCCTTTAAAGTTAGTATCGCCTTCGGTTTGGACGCACTCTTGCAGCGGATTGAGGTGCAAAATTAGGGCATCTGCTTCGAGAATATCAATGATTTTTTGGCACTGTTCCAAACCGTAATTGTAGTTTAATTGAACGGCTCCGATATTTGCAAATAACAGAATATCTGGAGCGCGGCGGCGGACGGCAAATGTAGGAGCGAGTTGAGGATTTTCTACAACAATTCGCTGGGAACCGACTCCCATTGCTAGTTTGTATTCTTGCGCGACATCGGCGAGGCGATAATTGATTGTCTGGGCTAATTCTGTGCCGCCGGTCATTGAGGAAATTAGCAGGGGAACGGCTAGTTTTTTGTTGAGAAATGTGGAGGTTAAATCTATTTCAGTGCGATCGAGTTCTGGCAAACAGCAGTGTTCAAAACGGTAGCGTTCGAGGCCGCTGGTAGTTTCGCGAAATTGTACGTCTTCTTCGAGGCAAATCCGCAGGTGGTCTGCTTTGCGGGTTTCGGTTTGCGAGGGGGAGGTTAGCGGCAAGTTCACTGTGGCTATTTGGGGAAAGAGTTGTGATTTGGGAATATAGCAATTTTATTTCATTTTTGATTTTTTTTTATGAACCGCAGAGAGCGCAGAGGGCACAGAGGAGAAGAAAGGAGAGAGGTTCGCAAATCCTGTAAGGGTTGTTGTATTATCCAGGAACAGTCAGCGGCATTCCGTTATCTGAAGCTTTCAACTTGAGTAAAAAAGGAACTGCTTTTTGCACCCATGCTTTGACTGATGGGTAATTTGCCGCATCTTCTCCGAAACAAATGTCTAGCATATCGGTGTGAATTATCCCCGGATTCAAAGGAAATGCTGCCATACCTGCGGGCAATTCTTGAGCGAGCGATCGCGTAAGTCCTTCTATTGCCCACTTGGAAGCGCAATAGGGAGCGACTTCCGGCGAAGTTGACCTTCCCCAACCAGAACTAAAGTTGACAATTATGCCACTTTTTCGAGCAATCATTGCCGGGACAAAGTGACGAATTACATTAGCTGTACCTTTAATGTTAACATCAATTACCTGAGAAAATTCTTCGTTGCTGATATTCCAAAGAGGCGCGAGATGATTAGCTACGCCTGCATTATTAATTAACAAATCTGGGGGAGCATTTTTTGCCAGCATTTCTGTGGCCCAAGCTTTTACTCGATCGTCGTTGGTGACATCCAAACAAGTAAAATGGTGGGGCGCACTATATTTTTGTCGGAGTTTTTCCACCGCTTCGGAAGAACGGGCGCATCCCACAACTGTATGTCCCAATTCAATAAACTTTTCGGTCATGGCAAGACCTAGACCGCGACTGACTCCGGTAATTACAATTAATTTTGTCATAGATTTGCTCCAAGTTTGACATTAAGTAATACAATACATCTTGACCAAGAATTTCTTCATGTGGTACCCGCCACGTGATTTATCTCGCGCAAGTCAATCCAAAATCTAAAATCCTTGCGTCCCCCGAATTAATCTCGCGCAAGTCAATCCAAAATCTAAAATCTAAAATCTAAAATCGAATGACTGGTGAATTGACAAATCGATCGCAGGGAGAAAGCATGAAAGTAAAAGCAGCAGTTGCTCGCAGTGCCGGCAAACCTTTGAGCATTGAAACGGTTGATCTAGATGGGCCGAGGGCTGGAGAGGTGCTGGTGGAAATTAAAGCCACGGGTGTTTGTCACACTGACGCTTACACTCTTTCCGGTGCCGATCCAGAAGGCTTGTTTCCGGCTATTTTAGGCCACGAGGGAGCCGGGATTGTCGCAGAAGTTGGGCCGGGAGTCACGAGTGTCAAAGTGGGCGATCGGGTAATTCCTCTCTACATTCCCGAATGTCGCAACTGCGAATATTGTTTGAGCCGCAAAACTAACCTCTGTCAAGCAATTCGCCTGACTCAAGGCCAGGGAGTGATGCCCGACGGCACGAGCCGATTTTCCATAGATGGGCAGAAACTATACCATTACATGGGAACTTCTACCTTTGCTAATTATACAGTATTGCCAGAAATTGCGGTAGCCAAAATTCGCGAAGATGCTCCTTTTGATAAAGTTTGTTTAATCGGCTGCGGCGTAACAACTGGCATCGGCGCTGTCATCAATACTGCGAAAGTAGAGCCGGGATCTAATGTGGTAGTTTTCGGTTTGGGCGGCGTGGGTTTGAATGTAATTCAAGCAGCTCGCATGGTGGGAGCTAACATGATTGTCGGCGTAGACTTGAACCCCGACAAGCGAGAGATGGCGGAAAAATTCGGCATGACTCACTTTGTCAATCCCCGCGAAGTCGAAGGCGATTTAGTGCCTTATTTAGTAGATTTAACCAAAGGCGGCGCTGATTACAGTTTTGAATGTATCGGCAACATTAATGTGATGCGCCAAGCTTTAGAATGCTGCCACAAAGGTTGGGGCGTGAGCGTAATTGTCGGGGTAGCGGGAGCCGGTCAAGAAATTAGCACCCGCCCGTTTCAGCTAGTAACTGGTAGGGTTTGGAAAGGGACGGCTTTTGGTGGCGCAAAAGGCCGAACTGATGTGCCTAAGATTGTGGATTGGTACATGGACGGTAAAATTGATATTGACAGTCTGGTAACTCAGGTAATGCCGATCGACAAAATCAATGAAGCCTTTGATTTAATGCACAAAGGCGAAGTAATTCGCACAGTTTTGACATTTTGAAGGAAAAAGGAAGAAGGAAGAAGGAAGAAGGTACTCTTCCGCGCACCCAACATAACTTCTCTCTTCTCTCTTCCTCTGCGCCCTCTGCGCCCTCTGCGGTTAAAAAAAATCTAATTCAAAAATGAAATAGAATTAACATGATATCAGACTCCCTAAAACTGCACAAAGAACAGAAAAGTTTCCGTGGCAAACTCGGCTTTTACAGCCATCAATCCTCAACCTGCAACAGCGAGATGAAATTCGCAGTTTATCAGCCGCCGCAAGCTTTATCTCAACCCGTACCCGTCCTGTATTTTCTATCAGGTTTAACCTGCACAGAAGAGAACTTTATGGCAAAAGCGGGGGCGCAACAATTTGCGGCCAAATACGGGTTAATGCTGGTTGCGCCCGACACAAGCCCGCGCAATACAGGCATCCCTGGGGAAGATGACGATTGGGATTTAGGAAGTGGTGCAGGTTTTTATGTTGATGCGAAAGCCGCACCTTGGAATGCTCACTATCGAATGTACAGTTATGTGGTTGATGAATTGCCGAATTTAATCGCCGACAATTTTCCGGCGATACCGGAAAAACAAGGAATTTTCGGTCATTCGATGGGCGGACACGGGGCTTTAATTTGTGCGTTGAAAAATGGATCTCGCTATCTTTCAGTTTCCGCTTTTGCGCCGATTTCCGCGCCAATGCGCTGCCCTTGGGGACAAAAAGCTTTTGCAAACTACCTCGGCAGCGACAAAGAGATTTGGAGGGCTTGGGATGCTAGCGAATTGGTGCTTGAGGCGCAATACAACCGTCCGATTCTGATTGACTGCGGCACGGCTGATTCGTTTCTTGCTGATGGGCAGTTGTTGCCGGAAGTGTTCGCGGAAGCTTGTGCAAAAGCGGGACAGCCCCTGAATTTAAGGATGCAGGAAGGTTACGATCACAGCTATTATTTTATAGCTAGTTTTATCGAGGATCATATTCAATTTCACGCGGCTGCTTTGTGTGAGTGAACTTTAGTTTGTAGTAAGGACTTTAGTCCTTAAACCTAATTTCATTGTGCAGCGCACTCCAGGGGACTAAAAGCATATCAGCTATTTGCGATTGTCCTCTAGACCTGTAGATATCCATAGCTTTCTCAAAATCTTCAATTCCCCCCTGTAAATCTCCTGTTCCACTTCGAGCTGTAGCACGAATCATGTAAGCTTCTACAAAGTCAGGATTGAGATTTATTGCTTGAGTAAAAGCTGCAACTGCTTCCTCGTACAGCCCCCTGCGACCGAGGTCGAATCCTTGTTCGTAAAATTCTCGAGCTTCCATAGCATTTCTTAATTATCGATGTAGTTAATTCTGGAGCGTCGATATAGAAGTTTTTAAGCCGATGAAATAGAGCAGACGGGTGTAAGGACACGGCAGTCCCGTTGATGGTTTGTAGTGAGGAATTTAGTCCTTAAAAGAAGGACTGAACTCCTCACTACAAACGGTTAATTAAGATCAATCGGAAATACCCAGTCTTTATAATTGCTGTCGCGATTTTCGATAATCCCGGTTAGTTTGTCCAAAATCTTTTCGGTGATGGGTCGGTTTTTGGGCAAGTGATAGTTTTCTACTCGCTTAATTGGCGTAATTTTGGCTGCGGTTCCGCAGAGGAAAATTTCGTCTGCAATCAACAGTTCTGATCTATCAACGGGTCTTTCTATGACTTCAATTCCTAAGTCTCTGGCGATTGTGATTACGCTGTCTCTGGTAATTCCTTCGAGAATATCTTGCTCGAAACCGGGAGTAACTAATTTACCGTTTCTGGCGACAAATATGTTCATCCCTGAAGCTTCGCTGACTTTTCCCTGAGTGTTCATCATAATTGCTTCGTCGAAGCCGGATTCTACTGCTTCGGTTTTGGCTAAAGCTGAGGTGATGTAGGCGCCGCTAATTTTACCTCTTAAGGGCAAACTGCGGTCTTCTTGGCGGTACCAAGAGCTAATTCTACAGTTGACTCCTTCTTTGGGCAAATAGTCGGAAAGTTCTAATCCGTAGACAAAAAAGTCGGTTTCTACGTTGTGCAGTCGGGGGGCAATTCCTAAACTGGATGTGTAGATAAAAGGGCGGATATAAAATGATTTTGTTGGTTGGTTTTTCTGGACAAAATCAATAATTATTTGTTGGATTTTGCTGGCTGGTAAATCGCAGTTGAGGAAGCGGGCACTTTGACTTAATCTTTGACAGTGGCGGTCTAATCTAAATAGCAATATTCGATCGGCATTTTGGGGGTCTGGAATTCCCCGCAACCCGCCTAAAACTCCGGTTCCGTAGTGCAGTGCGTGGGTGGCTATGGAAATTTTGGCGTCGGTAAATGGGAGAAATTGGTTTTGAAAGTAGGCAATTGGTAGAAAACTATCCATGATTCAAGCTGGCGATGAGTTTGGCAGTCCGCGAGGAAAGCTGAATTTGGTTATATTACCATAAGTTATACCACTTTAGATTTTAGATTTTAGATTTTAGATTTACAAGGACTGATTTGATATCAGTTTGGCTCTGGTCAAAAGTTACCTTTTTTTGATTAAATGAGATGATTATTGTGTTATTCGAGGAATCGATAAAATAATATAAAGTGCGGTCATTTTGGTTGATAATTGTTTTGGGAAAAACTGCGATCAACTAAAAATAAAAATCAACCAAGGGGCAACTATGGCACGTAAATGTTTCATCATTGAGATGGGGATGGGTATAGACCAGCACGGGCAGGAACCGACTGTAGCCTGTGCAAGGGCTGTACGAAATGCGATCGCCCACAATGCTCTCCTAGGCGTCTGGGAAGTGGCTGGTTTGAGCGACCCGAATCAGATGATTGTTGAGGTAAAGGTGGCTGTTCCTTACCCGGAACAAGTGCGCGCCGAGGAGGTGTTGGCGGTGCTGCCTTTTGGCAGCAAAACTCTGATTGTGGAGCAAGGAGGCATGATTGTGCCAGGAAGGGCGATCGCCTCTCTGAATGATAAAAATGATGAAATGCTAATCGCTGTGGCGGCTGTGACTGTTTTTGTCGAAACTGAGGACTAATTAATTTGGTGTTCTTTGAATAAATCGCCAGATCGCACTTGCTTGTTTCCGCGATCGGGCGATCGAACGCCTGTGTGTAAAAAAATGATTAATTTAGGCTAAGTCTCGAATTAGGAAAAGTAGAGTGCGATCGGCTTTTAGGCGATCGGACTCTACCTCCTCTACCTGATATTACGGCTGACTGGTATCTGCCAACATTTGGTTAACCATTTGCAAGTGCGCCTGAAGGTTCGGCAACTTTTGGGTTGCCCAAGCCTTCAATTCGGGATCTTGTCCCTGTTGAGATTGAGCTTGAAACAAAGCAATAGCCTGATTGTGGCTGTCGATCATAGCCTGCTTATAAGCCCTGTCAAAACTTGTACCAGAGAGTCCCGAAAGTCGCTCCATCAAAGCTTTGTTCTGGGTACTCATTTCGGTTGGCAGTTTTACCTCTTTTTGCATTGCTAACTGCATCAATTCTTCATTAGCCTGGGTGTGTTCCTCAACCATTTCTTGCCCGTATTGTTTCACACTAGCACTAGAACCGCGCTCCACGGCTAACTTGCCGAGCTGCACTTCCATCATACCAATTTGACCTGCTTGCATGGCAAAGTTTTTGTCTTGGCTGCTGAGAGAATTAGGCGAAGTTTCGCTATAGCAATCCTAAATGAATTGTGTAATTTTTGTAGGGCAAACCCCCCGTGGTTGCCCCGATCCGTGGGGGGTAGGCACTCTTAGCACTACCCCTACATATTTGTACAACTGATGCGAGGATTGCTATATCGTGTCCGCTAACATAACCCCTATTAGCTGTGTAGTGAGGGCTTCATTCCTCAACTTTTGATGATAAGGAAGAATCCTCACTACCAACCAATTGCAGTGACGTTATTCTAGCGGGCATGATCTCATCAGTCATTAGCAATCTACTCATCACTTGTGATTAATGCTTTACGTTGATAGCTGTTGGAATCGCGGTGGTACACAAGTTAATCGAGCCTGTTAATCGGCTGGCGCATATCCCATTGCAATTCGGCTAAAACCAGCAAGCTAAATACCATTACGGTTCCCGTAAATAGGAAAGACCAACCGCCCGTGTAAGGCAAAATCAAAATTCCCACCAGGTGAAGTAAACTTGCGGCTAAAAGCGCGCGCGATCGCACTGCAAATCCAGTCCCCAAATACCCTATTCCGCTCATTCCCAACCACAGGGGACAGAGATTCGCCAATACTTTTCCCCAACTGAGAAAAATTGCTAAATCGGTCAGCAGCAATCCTAATAACATTAGTATTACCCAACCGTAAAGCACCCAAAGCAGGCGTTCTATTTTGACCCAAGAGTATGTCATGCTTACCATTGCGGCTGTACCTACGAGGCTGAGCGCTGACCACAAACCGGCTTGCAGCATCCAACTCACCGAAAAAAATTGTGCTGTGCCGAACATGGGTATTAACAGCAAGCTCCACAGCAAGCAAGTTCGATCGAGACAAGTATAAAATTGTGAATAAAATCGATCTTTGCCAAGGGGAAACTGAACCTGCCAAAGCCCTTCTAACTCCGGAACCTCGATGTTAAGCTGTTTCCGGCGCAGAGGCGGAACTGAACAATTAAAAAAGGTCATATCTGAAACTATTAAAATTTACAATTATTTGCTTAGGTACTATCTCAGCAGCAATCGCTCTAATTGCAATCTGTCAATCGGATTAATCTAGGTAATTGGAGAATCTGCCTGCAGTTATAGTTATTCGATCGCACCAGGTAAAACAGGAAGAGATAGATTGCACAAGTTGATTAAATAGCTCTTGCGACAGATGGCTGGAATATTACTGATTCGATAATTTTAAAATAGTTAACTTTGTTACAGAATTTATGCTCACTTCATCGCATCCTCTCAAACAGGTATTCCACTGCCCGGAAGAATCGGATTTTTACGCGCACTGCTTGGAAAGTTTAGTGTTAAATGCTAGTGACAATTATCGATTTATCGTAGAGTTTGGTTCAGGAGAGGGAAGTCCTGTTATTAAGTCTTTGCTGAGAACTGATTTTGATGGGACAATACAGGGATTTGAGCTAAATAATGTAGCTTGGAAAATTGCTCAGTCTCAAATTAAGGAATATGAACTGAGCGAACAATACAAGGTCAACAATTGCTCTTTTTTTGATTCGCCTTTATACGAGTCGGCGGATTGTGTAATCTCAAATCCCCCTTACTTGCCGGCGGTGGATGATAAAATCTACCAGCCGTTGTTGCACGGCGGGAGTGATGGTTGTACAATTGCTAAGAAACTTTTATCTTTGGGCAGCGATGAAGTTTTGCTGATGGTTTCTAGCTATTCTAATCCTGTGGGTTTGATCGATTATGCCTTGGATCGAGGCTACTCGGTTGCGAATTTTGAAATTGCACCTTTAACTTTTGGCTATTATAGTTCGGAACCCAAGGTGAAAAGCGCGATCGCCACTCTCAGAGAACAGGGAATGGCTTTTTATTCGGAAAATATCTATCTGCTGGCTGGAGTTTTGTTTAAGAAGCACCAAAAGTCGCCCAGAGATTTGTCGATCGAGCTAATTCAGTTAATGACAGCATTTTAAAATACAGGCCTGGTAGGTGCAAGATGCCTGTTCCACCATGGTCAGCAACAGGCAAGATGTCTGTTCCACAAAGAGTGTATTTCTTGTGGAACAGGCATCTTGCCTGTTCCTAAAAGGCTTATTGAGAACGGTGAAATATCTAGGGTGCATCCGTCTTTGATGCACCCTAGATAGCTGTTAATTGCGTTCTGCAGCTTGGATCGATCGCACCACAGCAGCAGCAGCCCGATCGCCGATCGACTTCTCCTGATCGTACCCCAACACCAGTTCCCAAGCCTCCTGCGGGTATCTATCAACCAGCGGGATCGCCACTTCATCCAACATCCACCGGCCATGACGTTCATCTTCTTTGATGTGGAGTTCCCAATAACCCATCGCAGCGTGCGAGAGGCCCAAACGCTGGGCGGCGGCTAGATAATTGCGGTAAGCCACAGGCCCCGCCACCTCAAAATATGTGAGTCCGCCGTTATAGCGCAGAAAATGGCGCTTGCGTTCCGTCAGCAGGAAGTTGTGATTAATACTTGCGAGCACTTCCCAAGGCACTAAATCGAAGTACGCTTCCGGTTCCGTACTCATATCGAATTCTGCCAGCATTTGAGCAAAAAAGGTCGAGTGCTTGCGCGGGAGGCGACCGCCGCCGTATTCTTCGATCAGCACTCGCGTAAGGGTGCACTGAATTTCGTTGCCGGCACCGCCGATGATGCGAGAAACACGGCTGGCTTCCACTAAACCGTCGAAGGAGGCGATCGCCAGTAGGTGTTTGTATCCCTCTTCAGTCATCTGTTCCCGCTGGTAGCGATCGAGCTCAGTTAGCGGAGGATCGACATCTGCCGCGGCGCGATCGCGCAGCGCTTGCTTGACATCCGGCAATTTTTGCAGCGCTGCAACGTCGATTTGTGCGATTTCCCACTGCTGCCAAGGTTCCTCAATGCGATCGCGCACGGAACGCAAATAGTGCGATCGCTCGTTATTGTAGCGGCGCAAATCGTCGTACCAAAACAAGTTGAGGCGGTTGATGCGGTAAAGTATGCGCTGCAAGAAGCGGTGAGCGGCCTCATCGCCCGGTTCCTGTTGGTAAGCTGCTTGAATTGCATAGGCGATCGCGCTTTCAAAATCGCTGACAAGTAACGGTTTTGCCGCCACCGTCTTGTCTAAATCCTCGACTTCTAGCAAATTGACAAATTGGCGATCGGCTGCTTCGTAATTTGGAAGTGCGGGCTGCTTTTTGGGAAGACTCGGCGAGTCGGAAGAAGGAAGTATCTCTAGGGTGTTTTGCATGGAATAAAGTTATGCTAACTCTAATTATTGTGGTGCCTGCCCAAACAGCCAACCGTTGCTGATTGCTGAGGATTATGGCTACTTTTCTTGAAGATAGCTAATCTGTCAGCACGATACACCTTTCTATTGATAGAGATTTGACAAAAATCTAATTGGTCACAACTGCCCCGATTCATTCCGAAAGCAGGGTGACTGACGGAGACTTTATCAAACTCCCCAAAGTAATTGGAGCTAATATCTGAGCATCTTTTGGAGCCGGCACTGCTTGCCGCCACGCTTTGATACCTCCTGAAAGGACAACAACATTCAGGCTAATATCCTTAATCTTATTTGATAATTTCAGGTAACATGAGATTCTCATTAATGTCGATATTTATACTATATCCGGGTTTACAACCCCCGTTCTTGTCATTGTTCACTGCGTGAAGCAATCGCAAACATTCTGCTTCTAGACAGAATGTTTTACATGAGCGGTTTTCAGACGAGTAAGCGTATTAATTTTTTGTCAGTAGGAGAGCGCCAAATAAAACCATCGATTTTTTAATTTTTTGAGGTTCACGAAAGGATGTTTTTGTTTACGTATAAAAAAGGAAATTTTCCGTTCATCGCTGTCTGAGCGATAGATGAAATAGCGAGTTCCGTCTCCGAATCCCATAGTGCTATGAATAAAGATAACTTCCAGCACTCCGCCCTTTGCGATCGCCCTGACTTCTCCTCCCCGCGACAGCCCTTTAAATTTTTCAGGTAAACTAATTTTTATTCCCCGATTATAATCGTCTGTTGAACTTTGTTTCTCTCCTTTTAATTGCCCTGAATGAATTAGAGCGACGATTTCTTCTCGGTGTTTGACATAAGCATTAAAGTTATTCACTGGATTCTCGTGGTATAAAGCCTGGTTGAATCCAATCATCAGAAGCAATAAACTAGAAAAAAGGATCGATGTCTGACATAAAGCTAGTCTGCTGTAATTTCGCCACAGGTTTTTAATATCTCGTACCAACTTCCTAGTAGCGATCGCTGCTATGAAAGTAGCAGGTAAAATTAAAAATCCCAAATCCAGGAACGTCATTGGCAAATTAATTTTTGGCAAAACTGGAAAATAAGAAATTGTAAAAAATATAGTGAACCCAGAAATAAGTAGGCTTACTATCACAGAGGAAATATTGGGTGTGTTGGCTTTGCGAGCTTTTCTGTCAGCGGTGAATTCAAGACGGTGTAAGTTTCTCATAGTCTCATCTTTTTCGCTCGATGTCTCTATTAAATCAGGTGGCTATTTGAGAACTTGAGTGAGTTCTCATCGACTTCTCATCGACTTTTCCAGGAGTTACGCAACGCAGACCTGTGACAGAAACCGGGTTTCTGGCCAAGACTTTGCAATCAACCTGAGATTTTTGCTCAGAAACCCGGTTTCTCTGGAGTTATCGCAGGGTTAGAAACCGGGTTTGTGGCCAAGACTTTGCAATAAACCCAATGTTTTTTGTCAGAAACCCGGTTTCTCTGGGCTTATAGCCGATCGCCAAAATACTCCTGATACAACCGACATCTCGGAATGCAATGATTTCCATCCAATTTCACCAACCCCATACTATTTAACTTAAACCCCAATTCAGACCTCAATCTAACTGGCTGGGAAACACTCACAATCTCTCTCATCGCCTCCATTAATTCCGAGTATTTCTCTAAATTCCATAAATGCCGCCGCAAATGATCGCTATAAATTCCCGCTTCAGTTGCAGATTCTTTCACTAACCGATCTAAAGTCACATCTTGACGGGAAATATGATACATTCCTAGGCGCACTAAATAAGGATTTCCGCCCACTAACCCCATCACTTCTCCAACTTCATTCCCACTCCAATTCAATCCGTGCCGTTTAGCCAAATCTTGCACTTGCTGCGAATTAAACTCAGGCAAATCAATGGGCAACCCTACATTAAACGGCGATTTATTCACATCCAGCGGGATATAAACTTCTGTGGAATGCACCACAATCAAACGAAACTTTTTCCAAATATCGCGCCGTTTTGCTTCTTCGTGCAAAGCTCGCAATAACCCAAAGAAGTCGTCGGCAATTTCCGGTGATTCAAATAGGCGATCGCTCTCATCCAGGCCTAACGTCAGAGGACTTGAAGATTCTGACAGTAAATACTGTTCAAAATAAGCCTTGCAGCACTGATTGCTGCCAATCAAATCGGCTAATTCCCAACACTTGGGCAACTGCTCCAGCATTCCTAACTCTTGACCGATGCTAGCACAAAACCACTGCAAAAATGTATCTGAATTAGCAAATATTTTCCTATTTGCTAGCTGAAAACTCAGCGCTACCGTGCGAGAACCTTGCAGTTCGGCATGATGCAAAATCCTTGCCATCAAGGAAGTTTTGCCCATTTGTCTGGGTGCTTTTATACGGATCAGGGCTCCCGGTTGGGCGATCGTCTCGTAACAGCGGGATTCGATCGGAGGGCGATCGATATAAAAACAAGAAGTGAGTTCAACTTGTCCTCCCGGCAATTCTGGCGGCGCGGCTGGCAGGGGTTGACTTATTGACTGTTTGGTGCTAGTAATTACTTGCCATTCTACAGCCAATTCATGGTCGGCAGTTAACGATGTGCGACCTTCTTTGATAATGGTTAAAATTTGTGATAATAACTTAAATGAGTCGCCAACACCGCGCCACAGCCAGGGCTGAATTCCTGCTAAATAGCTAAGTAAATCAAAGGAAAGCGGTGTATTTAATTCAACTATAATCGGTAAAATTGCGGGTTTATGACCAGTTAAATTGTGCAATTCTTTGGCTAGCTGCACTTGTTCCAATACCATTTCGCTAGCGGCCGATTCTTCGGAAATCAGCAGCAGCAAATAATCGCAACGCTTTAAATATGAGGCTGAGTCGCTGCTGTTGTTAATAAAAAAGACTTCGTGGCCTCCCGCACTCAAAGCTTGGTGTAACTGCTGAGAAAGGGTTTTGTGTGAGGTGGTGAGGGCGTTGGCTAAGCCCTCGAAGACGATCGCCACTTTGGCCCTCACCAGCACTACCTCCTCTGGCTCTGAATTCGCCTCAAAATCGGCTATATCGCGCCATTCCTGCCCCAATCCGCGACAAATTTCGATGAAATTGGCATAATCCACAGGTTTGCCATTCAGAAAATGGCTGACTGTAGATTGGGCCATCCCTAAATCCTCAGCCAGAATTTTCTGACTGGGAAAGCCATTTCTCAGGAGACAGGATTTAACTGCGCGAATGCACTCTTCGCGCACCCTTAGCGATCGTGGCATTGCTTATCACAATCAAAACACTGAAACCATCATAAATGCCAACCGCCCCTAAAGTCGATGAAAAGTCGATGAAAAGTCGATGATTTTTCAAATAACTCAGTCGCCAACTCAAATAGCCGCCTGATTAGATTAGAAATAACAAGGTTGAATCCCATCAAAACGAGGCAAAAGCATTGTGTATTCTATCCTAATTTGGTCGCTGGCGTCAGCCACTAATCAACCAGGTTTCGCCTTCACCCCGCCCCTATTCTGGCTGCTACTCGGAGTTGTGCTTAGTGCGATGGAGCTATTAATCATCAAAACTCAGCCCCAAAAATACAGATTTTACCTGCTAATGATGGGAGCTTCGGCTGTAATTGAATCATTTATTTTGTGGAGAGGATCTGTAGCATTTGAGTTTAGTTGGGCGAACATAATGTATGAAGATTTTGACTGGCAAATCTTCTACTGGATGGGGATAGCCCTCGCGCTGAGCATCTGGATTCGACCGATTTTCATTGTTCGCAAAAAGTTTGTCATTCCCGAAGCCACGGAAGCGACAACAATCTCCGAAATTTTCCCCGGAGAAACCGGAATGGTGATTTATGAAGGGGCTTCCTGGAAAGCTCGCAATGAAGATTCCCAAGGGGCGATCGCACCCCGACAAAAAGTTTATGTTTTGCGCCGCGAAGGAAACACGTTGATTGTTGTACCTGACAGATTAATTCACATCAACGGCTAAACCTTGGCACTAACCTCAATTCATTCAGGAATTACGCACGCTGTGTTGAGAAACCGGGTTTTTTACCGAATCTGCGGGCTCTAACGAAATATTTTCGTAAAAAACCCGGTTTCTAAATCCCAATGTGCAAATCCTATCATCTTTAGTTC
Organism: Microcoleus sp. AT8-A3; assembly: GCF_036705675.1. Lineage (NCBI taxonomy): Bacteria > Bacillati > Cyanobacteriota > Cyanophyceae > Oscillatoriales > Microcoleaceae > Microcoleus > Microcoleus sp. AT8-A3. The sequence continues at coordinate 23,288 of NZ_JAUBVD010000056.1, read as the reverse complement.
ACAGCTTAAAATTAGCAGGAGATTCACTATGTATCACTATTTTTTGACGATTTTGTTTGCAATCACCGGAGTATCCTTAGCCAGCAGCGTAAAAATCGTCCGTCAAGGAGATGAGGCGTTAGTCGAAATTTTCGGAAAGTACGATCGCAAGAAACTCGAACCGGGTATAACCTTTTTGATTCCCTTTGTCGAACAAGTCGCCTATAAACAAACTCTGCGCGAGCAAATTTTAAGGCTGTCACCGCAAGAATGCACGACGCGCGATCGGGTTGCCGTCACCGTTGATTTTATTGTGTACTGGCGAATCATTGACTTAGAAAAAGCTTCCTACAAAGTGCAGAATCTCAAGGAAGCGATGTTAAATATGCTGATTCTTTCAATTCGGACTCACCTTGCTAAATTATCTGTTGAGGAACTCTACACGGCTCGACATGAGATTAATAATGCTTTAGTGGAAGAGTTGGATACAACGACAGATCCTTGGGGTGTGAAGTTTACGAGAGTGGAATTGCGCGATTTTGCGATCGGCAGTAAAGTGATTCAGCCCACATCCATTGACCGGAAAGAAGTACAAAAGCTGCGAGCTTAAAGATTAGTATTTCCTCCTTTTTCTCGTTACCAGGCTCTTCCTGGTAACGCAGATCCAGAGGCTCTGCCTCGCCGACTTTAATTCGCATTGTATATACCATTTAAGGAGACAACACCATGACTAACAATCAAGAATCAATAGTTCGCAATGCAGCTTGTCGCGGTTGTGGATGCTTATTACTTATAGCCGGTATTGGAGTAATGAATGGGATAGCTCTGCCATTTTATCTAAATAATACCAATAGAAGCAAGCAGTCAGAAGCAAAACAGTATGTTAGCTCAATGAACAAAGCGCAGCAAGCTCACTTTGCTGAAAAAAGTGCTTTTGCCACTTCTGTTAATGCTTTGGAAATTGGGATAAAAACGGAGACAACAAAATACAAGTATTCAGTTCGCGCCACAAAGCAAACTGCTTTTAATTATGGAGTCTCCAAGCAACCACAACTTAAGAGTTATGTCGGCGGTGTCTTTCTAGTTCCTGTTAAAAAATTTGAGCCCAAGGCTGCTAAAGATGGAATAATAACAACAATATCCATATTCTGCCAAGCTGATTCTCCCGGTACAATTAAACCAGCGGAACCCACCTATGAAAATGGTAAACTTGCTTGTAGCACAGGCACAACACAAGTGACCAGATAATCTAATTATAGGCAAGATCATGACAGTCGATTACCAATATCAAATCGGCGGCAGTCTCCCGCAAAATGCACCTACTTATGTAGTGCGACAAGCTGACTCAGAACTTTATCAAGCCCTCAAAGCCGGAGAGTTTTGTTACGTGCTCAATTCCCGACAAATGGGCAAATCTAGTTTGCTAGTGCGAACTGTACAAAAACTCTCGGCTGATGGCATTGCTTGTGCTACGATCGACCTTTCGGACATTGGCAACCAGCAAGTCTCTCTAGATAAGTGGTACGGCGGCGTCGCTTACAAACTCTTGTGCAGCTTCAACCTGTTTAACCCAGTCGAGTTTATGGCTTGGTGGCGGGAGAGAGAGTTGATGTCGCCGGTGCAGCGCTTAGGAGAGTTAATTGAAGAATTGCTGCTGGTCAAAATTTCTCAAAACCTGGTCATTTTTATTGATGAAATTGATAGCGTTCTGAGTTTCCAAGAACCGCTAGACGATTTTTTTGCATTAATTAGATGTTGCTACAATAAACGCGCTCACAATTCAGAATACCAGCGCATTACATTTGCTTTGCTGGGAGTAGCTACCCCATCGGATTTAATTAGCGATGCAACTCGCACGCCCTTCAATATCGGTTTACCTATTGAATTGCACGGTTTTAACTTACAAGAAGCTCTGCCTTTAGCAAAGGGATTTGAGGGAAAAGTAGACAATCCTCAAGAGGTTTTAAAAGAGATTTTGGACTGGACTGGAGGGCAGCCATTTCTGACTCAAAAGCTTTGCAAGCTGATTCTACACCATTTAAAAAAATTAGCGTCTGCTTCTATTATATCAGATTCAACGGATGAAACCAAAACTAAAAATTTTACTACAAATCAATTATTAATTAGCGAGATCGTGCAATCTCATATTATTGATAATTGGGAATCGTCCGATGAACCAGTACACATTAAAACAATTCGCGATCGCCTTCTCAGAAGTCCGCACCGCGCCAGTAGGTTATTAGGACTATATCAAAAAATATTGCCACCCTGCGATCCCCCCCAACCCCCCTTAATAAGGGGGGAGAAAATGCCAGAATTACCCTTGTTAAGGGGGGCAGGGGGGATCTGCGCCGATGATACTCCCGAACAAACCGAACAGCAACTGAGTGGAAATCAGCAACCTTCAGAACCCCCCTTATTAAGGGGGGCAGGGGGGATCTGCGCCGATGATACTCCCGAACAAACAGAATTGCGGCTGAGCGGATTAGTAGTAAAACGAGCCGGAAAATTAACCGTATCCAACCGCATTTACGCAGCTATATTCAGCCATGACTGGGTAGAAAAAGCGCTCGGCGACTTGCGCCCCTATGCTGAATCCCTAACAGCATGGATAGCTACCAATTGTCAAGACGAATCTCGCTTGTTGCGCGGTCAAGCACTGGAAGATGCCCGACAGTGGGCGGCAAATAAAAGCTTGAATACCCAAGATTATCAATTTTTAGGTGCAAGTCAAGAAGCGGAGTTTGCCAAATTGCGCGATCGCGAAAAACAAACTCAAGCTGAAATGGAACAACTGCGCCGCGAAAAAAAGTTACTAGAGGAACTAAGCGAAGCACAAAAGCAGAAAAAAGTGATTGCAGCTAAACTTTGGCGCGAGCAACAACTGAGAGTGCAAACAGTTACCGGCTCCGCAGTCATATTAATATCAATCCTGATAGTAACTTTTTGGGTAAAACCGTCAATCGAAGAAAGAAACAACAAAATTCTCACTCTCAGTTTGCTATCAGAAACGCTATTTGCTGCGGATAAAAAAGAAGAAGCTTTGCTAGAAAGCATCAGAGCTGTTACAGAAATGAAACGATCGCTCGGAGTGAGTTCAGATATTCAGATGCGAGTGGCGATCGCCCTAGAACAGGCAGTTTACAACTTTCGGGAACGCCGCCGCTTGCAGAGTCAAGCCAGTACCCTTGCTTTCGCGAGTTTCAGTCCCGACAGTCAAACAATTGTGACTGCTACCGATGATAATTATATCAAGCTTTGGCAAACTAATGGAACTTTGCAAGCAACATTGACAGGGCATACTGATAAAATTATCAGGGCAGTTTTCAATGCTAGCGGTCAGATAATTGTCTCTGCAAGCGACGACCAAACTCTCAAAATTTGGCAAAAAGATGGCAAGTTAATTCATGATATAAAAGCACACAGCGGTCAAATAACAAGCGTCTGTTTGAGTCCAGATGGTAAAATTATTGCTTCAGCAAGTGCCGATGGAACAGTTAAGCTATGGAAAATCAACGGTGAAGAATTGTCAAGTTTAAAAGTCGAGCGAGGTTGGATAACCAGCGCGAGTTTTAGCCCCGACGGTCAGATAATTGCTGCGGCTGGCACTGATGGCACTGTTAAACTTTGGAGTTTGAGAAAGATTGTGGAAAAGTTGCAAAAACAGCAGTCAATTGAAGCAAGCTCCGATATCAAATTGCTCCGAACTTTACAGATTGAAAGTGATAAAATAATGAGTGTAGCTTTCAGTCCAGATGGAGCAATGCTGGCGACTGCAAGTGCTGGGGGAACTGCGAGAATTTGGAGCAAAGACGGCACACCGCTAAGTATTTTAAAGCATACAAGTGGAGTGACTAATATCAGCTTTAGTCCCGACAGTCAAATGTTGCTATCTGCAAGCACAGACAAAATGGTGAGGCTGTGGAACATTGACGGTACATTGCTCAAAACTTTAAAAGGTAACAAGGATGCTGTTTGGAGTGCGAGTTTTAGTCCAGACGGCAAAGCGATCGCTACTGCTAGCGCTGACGGTACGGTGATGCTGTGGAATTTTAATCTTGACGATTTGTTGCAGCAGGGTTGCGATGGAGCCCGCAATTATTTTCAGACAAATCCGATCGCCTATCCCAGCAATCGCCACCTCTGCGACGGGATTGGAACTCAGTCGGAACTCACGCAAAAAAAACCGGGTTAATCGATTTTAGATTTTAGATTTTAGATTTTAGATTAAAGAATTGAAGCATTGACTTGCGCGAGATAAATTCGGTGGCTTGTATCCTGGATGCTTTCGGTCAAAATGTTGAGTTTGGCAGCAAAGTATCTAGGCAGAAACTGGCTTTTTGACCAAGATTTTCAAAGGTGGTACCCGCCACGTGATTTATCTCGCGCAAGTCAATCCCAAATCGAAAATCCTCAACCCCCCGCATTTATCCGTGGGGTCGCCTCTAAAATCTAAAATCTAAAATCTAAAATCTAAAATCGATTGACCGCCCCTGCGTCTAGGGCTGATATCGTTAAAATTAGTAGCAGCTAATAGGTAATAGGTAAGCCCGATCGGTGTATTCAACTCTAGAACAAAAGTACCAGCGCCTGCAAAAAGACTTAACGGGCGGAGTCATCGCCCTGGGCGGCATTTTCTGCACAGGTACTCTCTGGTATTGGCAGGTGGAAAAATGGTCTTTGCTCGATGCCGCTTACATGACAGTATTTACCCTAGCCACTGTCGGCTACGGTGAACTTCAGCCCCTCGGTCAACGCGGGCGAATGTTTACCATATGCCTGATTTTGATGGGCGTGATTGTGATTGGTTTCATCGTCAACCGCTTTACAGAAGCACTGATTGAAGGATATTTTCAAGAAGGAGCAAGAATTAGGCAGCAGCGACGATTGGTAGATTCTTTGATCGGGCATTACATTCTCTGCGGTTTTGGGCGCACTGGCCGCCAGATTGGCTTGGAATTTCAGGCCGAAAATATTCCTTTTGTGGTCATAGATTCGGCGGTACAGTCGGTTGAGGCAGCCTTGGCACTGGGGTACACGGCTGTCCAAGGAGACGCGACTCTGGACGAAATTTTGCTGAGTGTGGGGATCGATCGCGCAATTTGCATAGTAGCAGCTTTGCCTTCGGATGCCGAGAATTTATACACTGTCATGTCAGCGAAAACTCTGAATCCGAAAGTACGGGCGATCGCCCGCGCCACCACAGAAGAAGCCGTAAAGAAGTTGCAGCGGGGCGGCGCCGATGCCGTCGTATCCCCCTACATTACCGGGGGAAAACGCATGGCGGCGGCGGCTTTGCGGCCTCAAGTTATGGATTTTTTAGACGGTGTTTTGACCGGCACCGAGAGTTCTTTTTACATGGAGGAATTTTTGGTCGATCCCAATAGTTGTGTCTACGTTGGGGAAACTTTGAGAAATGCCAAGTTGCGATCGCAATCGGGGGCCTTGGTTTTAGCAGTGCGGCGCGCTGACGGGACTTTGATTGTCGGGCCTACCGGAGAAACTGCGATCGAAGGAGGAGATATGCTGATTTGTTTGGGCACCGCCGAACAACTGCGAACTCTCAATCAAATCCTCAGTCCCCTGAGTTTTCGCCTCCCCCGGCCCCCAAAGTAATACGATGTCAGGTTTGTACTGTTGGCTGTTGACTGTTGACTGTTGACTGTTGACTGTTGACTGTTGACTCTGGGTCGAAAAACTCAATGGTTGAGTGTTAAATGTTGACTCAATTTTATTATTCAAATGCAACCGGAAACGATATGATATCAAATCCGTTGGCATCGTCCTGTATTCATCTCTCTCTTCCCTTTCTCTGTATCCTCTGTGTCCTCTGCGGTTTCATCATTCCGATAAAACCGGAATTGATATGACAACTCACTGTTTGGACATTTGAACAATACCGATGCAACCGGAAACGATATGATTAAAAAAATTCATAATCTCCACCACACAAGGATTTAGGGAAAATAAAAATGCTCTCGGCGCCGAGAGCATTTTTGAGCAGTTAAACTGCGTTTTGATCACAGTTTGAGCTCAGTCATAGACTAAAGACAGACAAAAATCGCTGAAACCCAAAGCCGATGGTGGGATTTGAACCCACGACCGTTCGATTACGAATCGAATACTCTACCCCTGAGCTACATCGGCACAGACAATTTTGGATTATAGCACAACCTCAGCGAAAAAAGCAACGAGTTGTAGAATTTAATTCAAAATTCTACAACTCACCAACAGTTAAACGGTCACTTCAGTGTCAGTTGAACCGCCTCTGGCCCCGGAATAAACCAAACCCCGCTGCATATCCAGCGTCAGCATAGTTCCGTCCCGAATTACCCGCGTGGCATTCTTCACGCCCACCATCACCGGCACGCCCAACCGCAAACCGATAATCGCGGCGTGAGAAGTCAAACTGTCCTCCTCCGTCACCACACCTGCGGCTTTCCGAATCATCTCCACAAAAGCGACGCTGGTGTGTTCCACTACCAAAATTTCTCCAGCGTGGAAATTGCCTACATCCGCAGCAGTGCGAGCAACCCTGGCCATCCCACTCACCGATCCCAAACCGACACCGGTGCCTTTGCCTAAAACTGCTGTCACTACTTCAACTTTGATCAAATCCGTCGATCCGGCAACCCCTTGCAGAGTACCGGCGGTCATTACCACTAAATCTCCGTCGGAGACTAACTCTTTTTCCTGGGCGACTGTCATGGCAGAGTGAAATGTCTGGCCGGTGGAGGGCAAATCCAGCACCAGCAAGGGTTTTACTCCCCATACTAATTGCAGTTGTCGGGCTACGTCTACGTGAGGAGTAACTGCCAAAATCGGAGTTTTGGGTCGGAATTTCGAGACATTTCGGGCTGTGGCGCCGGTTTTGGTCAGCGTCATGATGGCCGCGGCGTTCAATTGTTCGGAGATTTGGCTGACTGCTTGGCTGATGCCGTTGGGGATCGATCGACCAATATCTTCTACATTCCTAATATTCCGCTTAATTCCTTCCCTCTCCATCCGCACCGCAATTCTCGCCATCGTCGCCACCGCTTCGACGGGGAACTTGCCGACAGCAGTTTCATTGGACAGCATCACTGCATCAGTTCCGTCAAGAATCGCGTTGGCCACGTCGGAAATCTCGGCGCGGGTGGGACGGGGATTGTTGACCATGCTGTCGAGCATCTGGGTAGCGGTAATTACCGGAATGCCCAGGCGGTTGGAGGTAGCAATCAGGCGCTTTTGCAAAATCGGCACGTCTTCGGCGGGTAGTTCCACTCCCAAATCGCCGCGGGCGACCATCACGCCGTTGCAAAGGGTCAGAATTTCCTCCATTTGTTCGATCGCCTCGTGCTTTTCGATCTTAGCAATCACCGGTACTTGCTTGCCCGCACTGGCAATCAGCTCTTTAATTTCGAGCACATCTTGGGGATTCCGCACAAAGCTCAGCGCCACCCAATCGACACCTTGGTCGAGGCCGAACATTAAATCTTTGCGGTCTTTATCAGTCAGCGCTTTAATTGACAGGTAAACTCCGGGAAAATTCACCCCTTTGTTGTTGGAAAGTGGCCCGCCGACGACGACGCGGCAGTACAATTCCCGCGCCGCACGGTCTACTTTTTCGACCAGCATTTCCACTTTCCCGTCGTCAAGCAGAATCACTGATCCCTCTGGAACTTCGTCTGCTAGGGGGTCGTAGGTGACGGAAGAAATGAGTTCGGTGCCTGGAACTTGGCGACTGGTGAGAATGAAAGGATCGCCGTTTTTGACAACTATAGAGCCTGTCTCAAAGCGCCCTAAACGAATTTTCGGGCCTTGGAGGTCTTGGAGGATGGCAACCGGCTGGTTGAGTTCAAAGGATGTTTGCCGGATTAAGCGAATGCTGCGCTGGTGGTCTTCTTCTGTTCCGTGGGAAAAGTTGAGTCGCAAAGTTGTGGCACCTGCTTCTATGAGCTGGCGCAGCACTTGTGGGTCCGAAGTTGCTGGGCCAATGGTGGCGACGATTTTAGTCCGGCGTAGGGCTTTTGGCAATTGCATCAGCGGTGTTCTGGGGAGGCAGGTGGATTTCTTGTTTAAATTTCGGCTAACGTTTCATCTTTGCACTACAAGCAATGATGCTAGTCTCAAGTCTTAAAAATTTTGATAGTCGTCAAAAAAGTAGGTATTGAACAATATATAGAATATCTGACTTTTTACCGATCGGTAATCTTTTCTTGGGGAGCGCTCTTTTTTGCAAATTTTTCCGCTCTCAGGCTTGACATAAATACAGACATACCCATTGATTTTAATTGGTCTGCTGAGCTCTTTTGGCTAATCTAGGACTGGTATCCTTGTACAACAGCAATACTTTCCTGTTTGTGCAGAGGCTAGTTTTTGGCGATCGAACTCTGTTCTTTCATGCCTTGAGGCTGAGGTTCCTGACAAAACTTTACTATTGTCTGGCTTGTATCTTATACTACGCAAGTGTGAAATATTAAGGAGTCTTAACAAAGATGTCGGAGGCAGGACGGCCGCTGACAGTGCCGAAAGAGTTTCTGAGTCCTCCCGGTGACTTGAATCCGACACTGCTGCTGTTTTTGAGTGCAGTAGTGATTATCGTGATTTCTAACTTGGGTTTCTGGTGTTGGGGATGGCCCCAATGGTGCTGTTTTTCGCTGAACGTGTTGGCTTTGCACATGGCTGGAACTGTGATTCACGATGCGTCTCACAATGCGGCCCATCGCGATCGCACAGTTAATGCTATTTTGGGACACGGTAGCGCGCTGATGTTGGGTTTTGCTTTCCCGGTGTTTACGCGGGTACATATGCAGCATCACGCCCACGTTAATGACCCAGATAACGATCCAGACCATTATGTTTCTACGGGCGGGCCTTTGTGGTTGATTGCTGCGAGGTTTTTTTACCACGAGATTTTCTTTTTTAAGCGCAAACTGTGGCGGAAATACGAACTCTTGGAATGGTTTCTCAGCCGTTTGTTTGTCGTAGCGGTGGTGTATATTGCCATTCAGTACGACCATTTAGGTTACGTGCTGAATTTTTGGTTTTCTCCGGCTTTGGTGGTGGGGTTGGCCTTGGGGTTGTTTTTTGATTATTTGCCGCACCGTCCGTTTCACGAGCGCGATCGCTGGAAAAATGCCAGAGTATATCCTAGTCCTATTCTAAATATCTTGATTTTGGGGCAGAATTATCATCTGATTCATCACTTGTGGCCTTCCATTCCTTGGTACAATTACAAGCCTGCTTATGAGGCTGTCAAGCCGCTGTTGGATGAGAAAGGTTCTCCTCAAACTTTGGGAATATTGGAAGGGAAAAAGGACTTTTGGAGTTTTATATATGACATTTTTTTAGGGATTAGGCTGCATCACAAGAAAGCGTCTGATTGACAAAAAACCCGGCTTCTCAAAGAAACCGGGTTTTTTTTATAATAAAAGCTTTTAAGCATACAGCGGATTCCAGGTTTATAAAGTACACCCCAGAAACCGGGTTTCTTCTGGATTTCTCGCCAGAAACCGGTTTTATTCAAGAAACCCGGTTTCTCTGTACTTCACTTACCTGGAAAGTGCTGTATATCCCCAAGGCAGGTTTTGTACTGTATCAAATCCCGTAAAAAATAAACCCACCTGTAATGGTGAGTTAACTTTTAAATCAAGCCCAAAGTGAATCTATTATTTTTCCCCAGCCACCGCCACCGCTAAATTCCTATCGGGGCGCAAATTTTGAGCTCCCCGCAAATAAGGATGATAAATTTCAGTATTTGCCGGCCAATTGACGTGAATTAAAAACCGAATGCAGCGTTCCAAAGCACCTTCAACGTGCATTTGCTGCACGTCCAACAAAGGAACATTACACCAGTGAGGACGTTCGCGGGCGATCGCAGCCGGAAACACAGCATCTAAATCGCGAGTAGCAGAAAACGTAGCACTAATAATTAAATCTGGATTTATATCATTTTTTGCTTCTAATTCATCTAATAATTCTCTCACCGCTTCTCGAATTGCTGCCACCGAATTCTCGCTAGCTGTTGTTGCCCCACGAATCCCCCGCACTTGCCACTCCACGCAAATTTCCTCCATATTAGTCAGTTGCCAGTTGTCAGTTGTTAGTTGTCAGTTGCTAGTTGTCAGTTGCTAGTTGCAATTACCCATTACTAATTACTAATTACCACTGCCAACTGCCAACTGACTATTTAATCACGGGCGATACATCCACAGCGGCAAACCGCTAGTAGAAAGATCGAATTCCAGCAAATTCTTGTAAGCCGAAAGCCCGGATATATCCAGACTACTCCCCAAGACGCGATTTAGGAAAGGTTTTTGTTTTTCTAGCGTGCAAGACTCGGTTTTTTCCGGGTCGAGGCCTGCGAGTTCGGCGGCAAGGCGGCGAGCGTCCTCTTCTGTTCCCAGTCGATCGACCAAACCCAATTCTAAGGCTTGCTGGCCGGTAAAAACCCGACCGTCGGCAAAACTTTTCACTTTCTCAACAGGCAATTTCCGGGCTTCAGCAACGGTTTCCACGAATTGCTGGTAGCTGGTGTCGATCAAGTCTTGCAGAATTTGCTGTTCAGGATCTGTCAATTCGCGATCGAATGCCAAGATATCTTTATACGGCCCCGATTTAATCACCTGAAAAGAAACGCCTACTTTTTCTAACAGCCGTTCTAAATTGTTACCCCGGATAATCACGCCAATGCTGCCAGTAATTGTACCGGGATTAGCAACGATATGTTCGGCTCCCATGCCGATGTAAACTCCGCCAGAAGCTGAAATATTGCCAAAACTGGCAACAATTTTGACTTTTTCGCGCAAACGCTTGAGTGCGCTGTAAATTTCCTGGGAATCGCCGACAGTGCCGCCGGGGCTGTCTATCCGCAGCAGCAAGGCGGGAAATTTGCGTTCTTCAACGGTTTTGAGAGCTTCTAGGACTCGTTTACGGGTTTCTCCGGCAATGGCTCCGGTGATTTCGATACGGGCGATTTGTTTGCGGTAGCGGGGCTTGAATGGCCAAATCATGGGCAGTTTCGGGCAATGTTACTTTTTGTATCTCACTTCTAGTGTGCCTTATCTCAAGGAAGAAGGAAGAGAGAAGAAGGAAGAAGGAAGAGGGAAGAAGGCCACTCGATGAGACTGAAGAAACCGGGTTTTTTGCAGAGATTCAGGGTTTGAGGCAAATATGTGGGTGAAAAAACCCGGTTTCTGGCCACCCGTGCGTCCAGGACTACACCAATATATAATTGTAAAAATTGCTTAACAAAACTACATCATCCCCACCAGAATCAATCTCATCAATTATTTGGAGTCTCCGCCATGCAGCTAAAACTTACCGATTCAAAACTACCTTTTGCCCCGCTGTTGCTAATTGCGCCGTTTTTCCTGTGGGGAACCGCGATGGTAGCGATGAAGGGGGTGATGCCGCATACAACGCCACTGTTTGTGGCATTCGTGCGTCTAGTACCTGCGGGTGTGTTGGTGCTGCTGGCGGCGGCGCTGATGGGAAAACCACAGCCCCAGGGTTGGAAAGCTTGGCTGTGGATTTCGCTGTTTGCTTTGGTTGACGCTACTTTGTTTCAAGGCTTTTTAGCCGAAGGTTTGGCGAGAACCGGTGCGGGTTTGGGTTCGGTGATGATTGATTCTCAGCCGCTAGCAGTGGCGATTTTGTGTTTGTGGCTGTTTCAAGAAAAAATTGGTTTTTGGGGCTGGTTGGGATTAGTTATTGGCGTTGCGGGCATCAGTTTGATCGGGTTGCCCGATGGCTGGATTTTGGGGCTTTTTCATCCTGAAAACAGGGAGGTTTCTGCGGGTATCGAACAGTTGTTTCAGGGTGGAGAATGGTTGATGCTGTTGGCTGCTTTGTCGATGGCTGTGGGTACGGTTTTGGTGCGCTGGGTTTGCCGTTATGTTGACCCGGTGGTGGCGACTGGTTGGCACATGATTTTGGGCGGTTTGCCGCTGTTGGCAATTTCGGCTGCAACTGAGTCTGAACAGTTTGTGAATATCGATTTTTCGGGCTGGATGGCGTTAGGTTATTCTACTGTGTTCGGAAGTGCGATCGCCTACGGTTTATTCTTTTATTTTGCTTCGAGTGGCAGTCTAACCAGTTTAAGTTCTCTTACCTTTCTTACGCCTGTATTTGCTTTGCTGTTCGGCAATTTGTTCTTGGGCGAAGTGCTCAATCCGCTGCAATCGATGGGAGTTGGGCTGACTTTGGTTAGTATTTATTTGATTAACCAGCGGGATACTTTGGGTGAGAAATTGCGAAAAGTGCGGCACGGTGAAGCGAGTGCAGAAGTTGAAGCTACAGGATTGTTAGAGTCGTCTGAGTTGAATTCTGTAGAATTACCCGTGCAGTTGCGGGTTAGCGAACTGGAATCAGAAGTTTAGCGCTTTGAGAAATTTAGGGAGAATCAGTTAATTCAAGAATTAACTGATTTGGAGTTACAATCCTAGGAGTAGTAACCGGAAAATCTCGCGGGTTGCGGGTGACAATGGCATCAATTCGATTGATGACAGCAGTGCTGTACTGAATCGCATCTTCAAAATCCTTGAAGTTGCAAGTTAATGCCATTGAAATAACAGAGTTATCTACTGTTGCGACTTGACAAAATGTGGCTAACTGCCGCAAAAACTCCAGCGTCCAATCGCGGCCTCTGTCTCTGCGGATAATATAGTAAAGGTCGCTAAAAGTTGAGGCTGAAATATAGCCTTGAATTTGTGCTTCTTCAACAAAAGTTAAAATGCGATCGCTCTCAGAAAAGAAAGGTTCTCGATCGAGCGCAACATCTACTATTATATTGGTGTCTATCAGGATTTTCACAAGTTATGTTTCTCTTTTAAATATTCCCATTTTGCTTGTTTGTCTGGATCGTCAAAATCCAGCGGTTCCGGTACAGCATCTCGATCGAATAAACCTTGAAATGCCTTCACATTAGTTTTAAACTTTTTTTGAGGTGCTTCAGGTGCGATCGCACTTTCTGAAGCGCTGGCTTGTTTAACCGTGTCAGCTAGCTGCAAGACGATGATTTCCACATCTCCCGGCGGCATATTCACGGGTTCCCCAACTACCAAGTTGCCAGTTGCATCGATTTTACCTCTAAGTTTGTATGCTTGCATGGTAATCTCCGATAACTATGTTTCTATTATATGACATAATAACTTGCTTCATTACCAATCCTCTTCACCACCAATCTTAATGTCTCTGCTTTGAATCTGTTCTATAAAAGTTTTTAAACTGGGATTATCTGCGTAATGCTTTATCAAAACTTTATGCTTGCGATATGGTTTTGAAATTATTCGATAATATTCAGGATTTTTAGCCTTAGCGTCGATCGTAAAATTGTGTTTTTTCGCCAGTTCCCGATTTAACGTGTCGAGGCAGTTTGTAATTTTAGCTTTTCTACTGTCGGTATAATACAGTGGAAGCAACCAACACTCAATAAAATCTACGGAGATTGCAAATATAATTTTTTGTTGATATTTGCTGTAAAAATCATCGCCCCACGCACCCCTAAACTTTTCAATAACTTTTTCAATTAACTGCTGAGGAGTCAATTTACCGTTTTCATCTTGCTGGCGGATATTATAATGTTTTAATTCTGAAACATCCGTATCTATTTGGATAATGATATAGTCAATAAATTGCAATGCTTCTTGAAAATCTCTTGACTTACAATAATTAAAAACTAGAGTCCAGCCGCCGTATGTGGATTTATTCTCATTGTCTTTATCTCTTTGTGGTTGAAGTTGTCTGATATCTAAATCTGGACTGTTGAAATATCCAGCTAAAATATTCTCAATTACAATTTGGTCAGTAAGTCCCTCTGTAATCAATCCAAAACTAATCATATTAAAAATTTTTAGGAAGTCCGCCGATATAGCCCCTCAAAAACGCCTCTGATAATTTCACAGGTTCTTGTCCCTCCAAAGGTTTAGGTTTGAGAATGCGTCTAGCTTTAGTGTAACCTAATTGATTGCGGGAAATCACAAACAGTCGCTGTTCGTCATCATCTAAATCCAAACCGTCCAAAATTGCCGGGTTGTGAGTTGTGAATATAACTTGTTTGTCGTGTTTTTTTGCGAGTTGTTCTAATTCTTGGATTAACCGGCGACATAATCTGGGGTTGAGGGAAGCGTCAATGTTATCAATTGCAAAAAATTTAGGAGTTAGATCGCTAATGAACAAGGTAAAGTAAAAGAGTAAAAATAAAAAGCCTTCATTAGAGCTTTTTTGGTCGAAGTAAGTTAAATCTCTATCTAAATATTTATCTTTTATTTGGAGAGAACTTTGCATGGGTGATAAATCTTCAGGCACTTCAAAATCTCTAAACCAATCTATCAATCGCAACTTTTCTTTGATTTGGTTGAGTCGATCTTGGTTTTCATCAGAATTTAAAAATTTTATAAGTTTAAACAAACCTTCACCATTAACCCCTAATGGTTGAATCTGTCCTTCTTTTTCAAAAGTTCGTAAAGCTTGGTTTTCAGGAGAGTAAATTGTAAACTTACTGAGATTATATCCATCAAGAAGCTCCATACTTAAACTTCTCAAAGATGAGATAGTATTTATAGTATCTAATGAGGCAGACCGAAGATCGTCAGGGGAAATCGACCTGAAAAACTCTATTATTTTTTTTTCAAATCCATCTTGCCTTAAAGTTTTAGATGCCTCTTTAGCATCTTCTATCGATATAATATCTTTTGCCTTGTCCGAGTTAAAAATAATACTATGTAAAAGAGTTTCTGAAACGTGCAATTTTTTATTTTTCCACTGAGAATATGGAGAGTTATCATTATGTAAAATACAACTAAATTTTTCTTCATCATTTCCTATGATATCAATCTTGATATCTTTAACTAAATTTTCCTTCTCAAAAGCCGATCGCATAAATCGAGGTTCTGTAACTCGAATGCCCCGAGAAGCTAAAAACTCGTTATCTAGCTTGTCATCAGCCGCAGCAGAAGCAAGGGCGATCGCCTCTAGGATATTGCTCTTTCCGCAGCCATTTTCACCGATCAATACAGTTAGTCGTCCTAATTCTAGCTTCAGCTTTTGAATGGACTTATAATTTTCGATCCTGACTTCTCCAATCATAATTCAATCCCATATAATCTTAGTGTACTCATTGTATCTCCGATCGCATGAATCTCAAAGAACGCTTGCACAGCCATCTGATTCAAATTGTACGCGATCGCAATCCATACCTCGCATCCCAAGGGCATTTTTATGCTCAGCAATACATCCGGGAACAGTTGGGACAGTGGGGAACTGTAGAAATTGACGATTTTTCCGTGCGCGGCCGAATTCATCACAATTTGATTTTGGATTTACCCCCCCTCAGTCCCCCCCTTGCTAAGGGGGGGAAGCAAGAAGAATCACCCCTTGCTAAAGGGGGGAAGCAAGAAAAGAAGCAAGAAAAGCCGATCGTAATTGGTGCTCATTACGATACTGTACCCGGATCGCCTGGGGCCGATGATAATGCTACTGGTGTTGCTGTTTTGCTGGAACTCGCAAGGGATATCGCCTCTGCGCCGCTCAAATATCCCGTGCAATTAGTCGCCTTTGATATGGAAGAATACGGTTATTTGGGAAGCAGTCATCGTGCAGCTAAATACAAGCAACAGCAAAAGTCAATCCGGTTAATGATTTCTTTGGAAATGTTGGGTTATTGCAACCATAATCCTAATTCTCAAAGCTATCCCGCTGGCTTGAAATATTTTTATCCAAACAGTGGAAATTTTATTGCTTTAATTGGCACTTTGCGGACGGTTCCCGATTTGATTAATTTGAGTGCCAAAATTCGCAAATCTGGTCAGCCCTGCGAGTGGCTGCCGGTGCCGAATCGAGGTTTAATTGTGCCGGATACTCGCCGCAGCGATCATGTTCCTTTTTGGGATAATGGTTATCCGGCTATTATGGTGACTGATACTGCTAATATGCGAAATCCGCATTATCATCGAGAAAGCGATAAGATTGAGACTTTGGATTTGGATTTTCTGGCTGGTGTTTGTCAGGGGTTAGCCAAGGGCATTCGACATCTATAATTAACATGATCGAGCGCCTGTTAGTTTGATTGACCCGAAATTATGAATTTTATGACTCGAAATTATGAATTTTATGAATTGACTCGAACATAAATGTGGTGAATAATAGTAAATTAGTCAAGCAAAAATTTTACAAAAAAGAGATATGAATCCTACTTATCCCGATCGCACTCGCTGGCAATTTTGGATCGATCGCGGTGGCACTTTCACCGATATTGTCGCCAAGAGCCCCGACGGTAAGTTAGTTATTCACAAGCTGCTGTCGGAAAACCCCGATCGCTACACCGACGCAGCAGTTCAAGGAATTCGCGACATCTTGGGAATTGCCACAGATGTTCCCATACCCGCCGCCGAAATTGAAGCGATTAAAATGGGGACGACGGTAGCGACAAATGCTTTGCTGGAACGAAAGGGCGATCGCACAATTCTGTTAATTACTAAAGGTTTCGGCGATGCGCTGAGAATTGGCTATCAAAACCGCCCGAATATTTTCGCGCGTCACATTGTTTTGCCCCAGATGCTGTACGATCGAGTTATTGAAGTTGCAGAACGCTACAGTGCTCAAGGTGAGGAGTTAACTGCTGTCAATCCCGAATTTATCCCGTCTTTGCAGCAAGCATACGATGAGGGAATTCGCAGTTGTGCGATCGTATTCATGCACGGCTACCGCTACTCGGAACACGAAAAACAAGTTGCTAAAATAGCGAAAGAAATTGGCTTTACTCAAATTTCAGTATCTCACGAAGTCAGCCCGCTGATGAAATTAGTTTCGCGGGGAGATACTGCGGTTGTCGATGCTTATTTATCTCCGATTTTACGGCGTTATGTCGAACAAGTAACCAGTCAATTAATAGAGGCAGATTCCGGGAACGAGGGATTATTAATGCCCAATTCCCAATGCCCCAAATTAATGTTTATGCAATCGAATGGCGGCTTAGTGGAGGCGGCACAATTTCAAGGAAAAAACAGTATTTTATCTGGGCCTGCTGGGGGAATTGTCGGTGCAGTTCAAACGAGCAAAAAGGCAGGTTTTGATAAAATTATTACCTTTGATATGGGCGGAACTTCGACAGATGTTGCCCATTTTAACGGCGAATACGAACGCGAATTTGAGACGGAAATTGCTGGGGTGAGATTGCGATCGCCCGTGATGGCAATTCACACTGTAGCAGCCGGCGGCGGTTCAATTGTCTTTTTTGACGGGGCTCGCTACCGCGTCGGGCCGGAGTCTGCAGGGGCCAATCCTGGGCCCGCTTGCTATCGCAAAGGCGGCCCCTTGACGGTGACTGATTGCAATGTGATGTTGGGTAAAATTCAACCGGATTTTTTCCCGAAAGTATTTGGATTGAATGGAGATTTGCCGATCGCCCCTGACGTAGTTAAGCAAAAATTCGTGCAGTTAGCGGGGGAAATTGGGGGCGAGAGGACGGCGGAACAGGTGGCGGAGGGTTTTTTGGCGATCGCGGTGGAAAAGATGGCAAATGCTGTCAAAAAAATCTCGCTTCAGCGCGGTTACGATGTTTCGGAGTATACTTTGTGCTGTTTCGGCGGTGCGGGCGGCCAACACGCTTGTGCGATCGCCGATGCTTTGGGGATGAAACGGGTATTTATTCACCCTTATGCGGGCGTGTTGTCGGCTTACGGTATGGGTTTGGCTGATGTGCGGGCTATTCGCGAAAGGGCGATCGAGCAACAATTAAATGCAGAATTATTACCTGAGTTGCATCATATTTTAACTGAATTGGAGGCTGAGGTAAAGAGGGAATTGAACCGCAGAGGCGCAGAGAACACAGAGAATGTGTCTGAGGTTTTAGTTGTTAGGAAGCTGCGCTTAAAATATCAGGGAAGTGATTCGGTTTTGGCGGTCAATTGGGCTGACAGTATTGAGGCGATGCAGGCTGAATTTGAAGCAGCCCACCGACAGCGTTACAGTTTTCTTATGCCAGAAAAACCGCTGATTGTGGAAGCTGTTTCGGTGGAAGTTGTAGAAAGAATGGATGTGCCGGAAGCCTCCACAATTTCCCTCTCTTGTGGCACAGGCATCTTGCCTGTGCAACCAATTTCAACCGTGCAAACCTATGTTGCTGGCGGGTGGCGGGAAACGCCTGTTTATCAGAGAGACGATTTGCGATCGCACGACTGCATTAGCGGCCCTGCTATGATTGTTGAAGCTACGGGAACTAATGTTATTGAACCGGGCTGGGAAGCGGTATTAACAGAAAGAAACGATCTAATTTTGAACCGCAGATGGACGCAGATGGACGCAGATAATATCCGCATTCATTCGCGTTTATCTGCGGCTAAATCAGATCCAGTTTTGCTGGAAATTTTTAATAATTTGTTTCGGGCGATAGCGGAACAAATGGGCGTCACATTGCAAAACACAAGTTCCTCAGTCAACATCAAAGAACGTCTCGACTTTTCCTGTGCAATTTTCGACAAAAACGGGCAATTAGTTGCCAACGCGCCGCACATTCCCGTACATCTGGGTTCGATGAGCGAAAGCGTTGAAGCTTTAATTTTAGCACAAGGCAATGCGATTCAACCGGGCGATGTTTATGTTTCTAACAATCCCTACAACGGCGGCACGCATTTACCAGATATCACCGTTATTACTCCAGTATTCGATCGTGATTCCTCCCTTCCTTTGTTTTATGTTGCCTCGCGGGGACACCACGCCGACATCGGCGGCATTACTCCCGGTTCCATGCCTCCTAACAGTACAACAGTAACTGAAGAAGGTGTATTGCTTGACAATTTTCTGTTAGTAAGCAAGGGCAATTTTCGAGAAAAAAAATTACTAGAAATTCTGACAGCGGGGAATTTTCCTGTCCGCAATTCCCCTCAAAACATAGCCGATTTGCAAGCACAAATTGCTGCTAACAAGCGCGGCGCCGAAGAACTGCTCAAGATGGTAGAACATTATGGATTAGAGACTGTGCAAGCTTATATGGGCTTCGTACAAGACAATGCGGAAGAGTCGGTGCGGCGGGTAATTGAGGTTTTGAGTGATGGCGAATTTACTTATCAGATGGATAGCGGCGGACAAATTAAGGTAGCAATTACAATTGACAAATCTGCGCGCAGTGCAAAAATAGATTTTACTGGCACTTCTGCTCAACAAGCCAACAATTTTAATGCTCCCGCTGCGGTGTGCAAAGCCGCTGTTTTGTATGTTTTCCGCACGTTGGTAGATGACGACATTCCTCTAAATGCGGGCTGTTTGAAACCTCTCGAAATCATCAATCCCGAAGGCTGTATGCTGAATCCTCGCTATCCAGCGGCGGTAGTTGCCGGAAATGTAGAAACATCGCAAAATATTACCGATGCTTTGTATTGTGCGTTGGGAGTGATGGCGGCTTCTCAGGGAACTATGAATAATTTTACCTTTGGAAATCAGCGCTATCAATATTATGAAACTATTTGCGGCGGTTCGGGTGCTGGTGTAGATTTTGACGGTACGGATGCGGTTCAAACTCACATGACTAATTCGCGTTTAACTGATCCCGAAGTATTAGAATGGCGCTTCCCGGTGTTGTTAGAAAGTTTTGCAATTCGGGCTAATAGCGGCGGGAATGGATATCATGGCGGCGGTAATGGAGTGGTGCGGCGAGTGCGCTTTCGGGAAGCGATGACTGCGGGAATTTTATCGGGGCGGCGGGTGATTTATCCTTGCGGTTTGAATGGGGGGGAAGCGGGGAAAGTTGGGCGAAATTATGTTGAAAAGGTTGATGGTAAAGTTGAGGAATTGGGGAGTACGGCGACTGTGGAAATGCAGCCGGGAGATGTGTTTGTCATTGAAACACCGGGGGGCGGAGGATATGGTAGAGCAAAATAGTAGTATAATTCACTAAAATGTAATAATCATCGAGCTCGGAGAGGCAAAGTTATGGCTAATAATTCTTTCTTCGATAAGCCTAAAGAACAATCTTTAGTTAAAATTGAGATAGTAGCTAAATACTTTTGGGCATGGGCTAAGATAATGATGGGTCAAATCAAAAAAGTACCACTCTCAAAAAGACCCCAAAATATTGCTTATGTAGATTTATTTTCTGGACCCGGTTATTATAAAGATGGTTCCAAGTCTACACCATTACTAATTTTGGAACGTGCCATTGCTGAACCAGAAATGCGAGAACAGTTAGTAACAATTTTTAATGATATAGACTCAAAACATACCCAGTCTCTCACTCAAGCAATAGCATCTTTACCTGATATACATACCTTAAAACACCAACCAATTATTTTAAATAAGGAAGCGGGAGAAGAAGTTATACATGAAATTAAAAATAATATTAAATCAGCACCGACACTTTTTTTTATTGATCCTTTTGGTTATAAAGGTTTATCAATTAATCTAATAGCATCGGTTATCAGCAATTGGGGTAGTGATTGCATATTTTTCTTTAACTACAACCGCATTAATATGAATTTAAATAACCCAGTTGTCAAGAAAGAGATGAACTCCTTTTTTGGTGAAGAACGAGCTGATGCGCTGAGGGAAGAACTTAAACCGATGCAGCCTGAAGAACGAGAATCAACTATTGTAAAGACTATTTGTCAGGCATTGAAAGATGTTGGAGGCTCGCACGTTCAAGATTTTTGCTTCAAAGAACCTCGCGGTAGTCGTACTAGCCATTATCTTATTTTTATATCTAAGAATAACCGAGGTCACTCAATTATGAAAGATATTATGGCTAAAAAAAGCTCTATTTTTACTCAGGGAGTACCGTCTTTTGAATATAATCAGAGTCAGGCGCCTATTCAGCTTTCACTCTTTGATTTTCAACCGATCGATGACCTTGAAAATATGCTCCTTGATGAATTTGCTGGTCAAACACTCACAATGGAAGAAATTTACAATCAGCATCATGTTGGCAAGCGTTACATTAGTAAAAATTACAAGGAAGCTCTTAAAAAACTAGAACAACAAGGTAAAATTGTAGCTGATCCATCTGCAAGTCACCGAAGAAAGCAAAACGGAGAAATTACATTTGGAGAGCAGGTGAGAGTTACCTTTCCACCAAAGTAGATGTTACTACTTTATTTGAGTTGCGACTCACGCTGAAAGTGTAGCCATTGAATTGTCTTTGATGTTTATTCCATGCTTCCGGCATCTCATCCCAAATTTTCCCATCCAACAATCTCCCAGCAGCTTTAGGTGTTCTACCTCCCCATTGCTTGAAGAAAAACGCGACTCCAGCATCCTGACACTGATCGCGAATACTTTGTGCCCATTCTTCCTGCATCGGACGGTGTTTTTGCCCCGACTCTCCCCCAACTATTACCCAGTGAATATCTCTTAGATCGAGTTGCAAAGGCCCTAAAAGTGGTTCGCAGGATAAAAAGCGTACCTTTGCATTGACTTGTTGCAAATGCTCCACACGATGAACATAGTTTTGATTTTCAACTGACACCCCCATCCAAATATTATCAGACCAATTAAGTTTAGGGGCTAAGTCTGCTAAACGCTCATGTCGCTTCGTAAGAATTTGATAAATGTGGTGAGGAGTTTCACGCATTACCTCAAAAACTTTTTTCAGAAATTCAAGAGAAACATCTTCATGGAACAAATCGCTCATTGAATTAACAAAAATGCGACTCGGCTTTCGCCAGCTTTTAGGCTCATTCAAACGTTTTGGATATTCCGTTAAATCAAAACCGTTAGGAAAATTAGTATGAAACCGTTTTGTTAATGCTTCAGCATAACAATGCGTACAACCGGGACTGACTTTATCGCAGCCCGTTGTTGGATTCCATGTGCGATCGCACCATTCGATACCAGTATTAATGCTAGACATACAATTAATTTACCATTTAAACAACCTTTGTAGGTGACTGTGAAAAATCAAATTTTCTCTATTAATTGAGGTTTATTCAGGGTCATCTACAAATTCCATTATATAATTAAATTGACTTAAATATCAACATATTTTTTAAGCACTTGCATCAAATGTAGATCGTGTTGTAAAATCGGGCTGCACCAGCATTTATTCCCAAAACCTTTCCAGAACAATTGTGCAAACACCTAATTTTTCAGAACTCAACCATCCTGTGGTCAAATCCCTGTTTCACCACAGCGATCAGGAATTATTGACTCTGTTTCAAAACCATCCCGATCAGGGTCGCTTCTTCACGGCGATTTTTTGCCGCTACGCTCAAATTGTACACTCCCTGATTCGCCATTCCGTACGATCGCCCGTACAAGGCGATTACCTGTTTGCCCACACTTGGCTGCACATCTATCACGAACTCCGAGGCCTGGATTTGCGTCGCGAAATCCAAGAGTCTGATGGCGAAAATCTCAGTCTCCAAAACTGGCTGATTAATGTCACCGCAGTCTGCATCAATCAAGCTGAATTGCCCCCTGTTGAGTCGATTCACTACTCTTTGCAATCGGCTCCGCCTCCCCTCTGGTGTTACGTCAAACAAGCCTTAGAATTGTTAGCGCCGCTGCCGCGTTTAGTCGTGTTGATGGCTCAGACTTTCCGCTGGAGCGAAACTCGAATTGCAGCTTATTTGCAAGCAGAAGGCGAAGCTATTTCGCCGGCTCAGGTAAAGGCTTTGCTGCAAAAAGGATATCAAACTTTAGAATCAAACTTGCCGGAGGATATTCGGGCTATTTATCTAGAGGAAAATCTCGATTATCAAGAAGCACTTGTCTAGATATACACGATATAAATCCGCCCTTTCTAGTTGTAGGGCGGGTTTTACCCGAAATATTTGGTAGGACTAACAGCATCGTAAACCCGCCTTTTCGCGAGGAATAAGAAAAAAATGGCAGTTTATCAAGTTCGGTTGGTGAATGAGGCGATCGCGCTCGATCGCACGATCTCCGTACCAGACGACCAGTATATCTTAGATATGGCAGAAGATGCCGGTATCCGCTTGCCGAATGGATGCAAGCAAGGAGAGTGTTCTGCTTGCGTTGTCAAACTGCTGAGTGGTGAAATCGACCAAAGCGAACAAAAGTTTTTGAAGCCGTCAGAATTGCAAGCTGGCTATGCTGTTACTTGTGTGGCTTACCCGCTTTCTGACTGCACTTTGTTAACCCATCAAGAACAAGTTTTATATCAAGCCGCCCTTTACTTTAAGTAATAGAAAATCAGTTTTTTACCATCTTTTATTCTAGCCTCGCTGGGCGCGGAATTTCTTTGTAGAAGAGCGAATTATATTCGCCATTCATATTATGTCCGGTCGATTACCCATAAGGCTCGCGAATTAAATAACTTACAATTTTAATTGTTATTGTGGGATGGGCGTCCCGCCCGTCCTTTTTGGACGGGCGGG
>NZ_JAUBVD010000125.1:0-4231 GCF_036705675.1 Microcoleus sp. AT8-A3 | reverse complement strand
ACCGCAGAGGGCGCAGAGAACGCAGAGGGAGAGAATACAGAGATGAATACAGGACGATGCTACCGGATTTGATATCATTCCTAACGAAGTTCTCGCAGAACATCGTCCCGATATCTGGGTGTCAGATTTCTCCCGCGCTCAAAAAAATCACCCAGCACCACAATGGCAAGTGTGTGAGTGCACATCAACTGCGGGATTGCCAATATGCGATTGATGCTCTTGCCAGAATTTTTGCCCCAGCGATGAAGAGGTTATTATTAAGGGCTTTTATCATCCATCGGCAACGGGAGAATATGGATGATACTAGACTCTTGAGATATCGAATAAATTTACAGGAAAGATTAACCAAAATTTTGGATTTAGCACCACAGCATCCGGATGGTATACGGTTACGAAAACGTTACGGTGGGCTGATTGACAATTTATTTCTATTTCTGGAAGATGCGACAATTCCACCCACGAATAATAGTAGTGAACAGGCGATTCGGATGAGTGTGATATTTCGCCGTGTGACCAATGGCTTCCGTTCGGAATGGGGGCGAGATTTGTTTGCTGCCGTTCGTTCAGTTGTTAATACTGGCAAGCGTCCGGGTTTAACTGCTTATCAATCCATTCAACAAGCTCTCTCTACTGATGGCTCCCTTTTTTCCCCTAGTTGAGCAATTACAATTTTTGGTTGTTCATTGGTTGGATACCTTTGTTTATAAATCGATCTTTGTCAGTTTAGTTTTGAAGAAATTACTCGATCGGTTGCAGGTTTTTTGAGGTTCCGGTGTCGGGTGTAGAGGTTGGGGAGAAAACCCGCCTCTACACGGGAATCGGGATTACAGGGGAGAAGTACGTTCCAGAAAAAACCTGTTAAGTTGATGGTGGCTAACCTACTTAGTAGACTTAGCACTAATTCTAACTTGCTCCATTGATGGGCTTGATCTCTTGTATTCGATCAAGTTGCTGCGCTGTCCCAGCAAGCGACGCTGATGAAACTGAATCTGACCTTGCAATTGGGGAAATCTCCCGATCGCACAAGATATAGCATAAAGACCAGAATCCTTGGCTGGCAAATTCCGCTGCAACATCCGGCGGTAAATTCGGTAGGTAAGTATCGGGTAGGTGGCGAGCAACCACAGGCTCCACCCGTGGGTGAACCAGGCTGTGCCCAATGCTAGCACAGGCAGAACGAATCCCCAGAACCAGATGCTGGTGGTCTCTTTGACCCAGTGGCGATCGGGGGTGTTTCCGTGCAGCCAGGAACCCTCGGCGTAGGCGTGACCGGCTCTTTGAGAACGTTTCCACCACTGGGTAAAACTTGTCATTTGGGCGTCGTGCAGGGTCATTTCTGCATCTAATCGCTCGATTTTCCAGCCGTTTTGACGCAGCCGCACGCAGAGTTCTGGTTCTTCGCCAGCAATGAGTGCAGGGTTGAAACCGCCGACTTGCTCGAACGCCGCGACGCGCATCATCGAGTCGCCGCCGCAGGCTTTGGCTTCGCCGACAGGCGTGTCCCACTCGATGTCGCAGAGTCGGTTGTATGCTGTGGCGTTGGGAAATCTTTCGCGCCGGCGCCCGCACACTACGGCTACGTCGGGTTTGGCTGTGAGTTCTTGCTGGGCGAGTTCGATCCATCCGTCAACCAATTCGCAGTCGCCGTCTACAAATTGGACAAATTCGATGTCTGGTGATAGTTTCAGCAAGCGAGCAAAGCCTTCGTTTCTGGCGCGTGCTGCAGTAAACGGTATAGATAAGTTTAGTTCTACTGTATCGGCTCCGATCGATCGGGCTAACTCTAGGCTACCGTCTGTTGATCCGGAATCGACATACACGACGCGGGCAACTTTGTCTGTGGCCGATACTAGGCACTGGCGCAGGCGCGGCCCTTCATTGCGTCCGATCGCCACTAATCCAACTTGTTTCAAGTCTTACCTCTTAAATTCCACTCGCGAGCTGTTATTTTAATATTTTAGCGACACTCAAGGTAAGTTCACAATATCTTTATATTGTAACTTCTATGGAGCTACGCTTTTCGGTGTTAGACTGCCTCTAGCTTATTCAGTTCTTCTGGAGTCAACACGATCGGCAAAACTAATCAGAAAAGCAAGCTAATAGCCTCGCCAGAAAGTTATCAAAGTTGACAAATCCATAAGCTTGCCGCTTAATCAACTTGATTCGGTTGTTAATTCCTGCTCTACAGAACCTAGTATTTCAAAAAGTTAATAATCTTATAAAAATTAACTATAAAATATAAAAATTAGGCGGTGTAAAAGCAATTATATATTCACTTACAGATATTTTTGTGATTTAATAAGTTGAGATATTACACAAATTGTCATAAAAATTATACTGAGAATATGGTAAACGTATCTAAATTAATTTAATTTGACAAAAAAGTGAGTTTTTGCATTACTAAATAACTAAAAAAAAAATCGGAAAATTCTTAAGTTTAACCCCAGTGAAGCAGATTCAATCAAAATTTTAAGAATTTATAAAATTTAAAAATCAGGATAGATTTCACAAGAGATGGGTGTTATCTTTTAAGCGTTAGCTGGCAAAGTTTAAAATTTGAAATCAATAATTATCCCTTCCCGCTCGATAGCGTTTCATTTTTAGACTTTGTGCCGGAAGTTTTTTCTTGTTGCAGTATATTTATGGCTAGCCTCCGATTGAAGTGCAAAATTTACGGGAGAGTTCTGTTTCATAATCCAGCTTTTATATTCACAAAATGTAACATCAAGCGTCCAATATAAGCTATTTTTAATGCCCCAGTGACTGCGGCTCGCCCCAGCCATTGTCTCAGCATTACTGCTGAAACTACTAAGCGTAAAAACGAGCTTATGTGGTGGTTTTATTCTACAATCTTTGTTCACTAACTATCATGACAACTGTTTTTGATCCCGTCCATAATGCTTGATTATGCAGAGGTGGTAACTCGGATAAATCCACATTCCCGACTTGTCTTTGTTACACTCGGTGATGTCCTGCTTCTACTTGTTCATGTTCATAATAATCATACTTTTTTCCTAAATAATCTGCTTCTTGAGCTACTTCAAACCACTCTTTCACGGCTTTGTATAAAAGTTGTTGATTGCCTTTGAAAGCTAAAATATAATCTTCTTTTTTCTTGAAAATCAGAGATATTATATTTTTTTGATAACAGCCGATCATCTATAGTTATTACACTTCCGGCAATTTATAACATTTCTATTAATTCCGCAATCGCTGTCATTAGATTTTAGATTTTAGATTTTGGCTTTACCCCACGGATAAATTCGGGGGCTTGAGGATTTTCGATTTTAGATTTTGGATTGATTGCACGGATAAATCACGTGGCGGGTAGCATCAAGAAATTCTTGGTCATTCCATTAGATTTTTTATGTTTTTTTTTTCTAAAACCAATTGATGAAATGAAGACTAGCTTGTAACTATATATATCGCTTTTGGCTGGCTATTTCGGTCATATAATTGTTTTATTGTTTCGCCATCAATGAAGGGCGATCGCGTTTAGTTCTAATTCCCCGACTATGGCATTTACCCAAGTCAAAAAACATTCTTGAAACTATTGTGGTTCACTTCGGGAAAATAGCCGACTAAATGTGTCATGAGATGGTAGGCTATTCGGTAATTATAGAAAGCTTTTTAAGCATTGATATTTGGCATTACCTAGGCTTCTATTGCCACCCATCCGTCTGCACCGCGTCTGGACAGCTAGAATCGCCATCGTCGATCTAATATCTTTAAGTAAGTGTTCTTTACTTCTTTCTATTCTTGAATTTTTATAGTTGGGAAAATGCTCTAAAAAAAGGGTATTTAAAAGATTCATTGAAGGTGGTAATGAATCTGTTTATTTTTGTTGGGAAGTTACAGCTTTACTAAAACCTCTTGCCATTGATAGCATCAATAAACTACAATAAACTACATGAAAAATTAGTCGGATTTAATTGTATCATATTTTGGGTAAAAGTTAAGATGCGTTTACCCTGTCTCACAAACCAGCCCCGACGGGGATATTATGGTTAATCGATCGGACATGATATCATTGGCTGCGGAATGAAGACTAAAGACTAATAACTAAGCCGGAAATCTCAAATCTCAAATCTCAAATCTAAAATTAAGTAGGTGGGCTGGCATGGCTGGAGGTATTTATCTGATTCAGGACGACGACAGGCTGGTAGAAATGATGGAACAGCCCTACGACTCGGAAGACCAGTTACAAGACTTGCTAGTAACTTATCCTAAT
>NZ_JAUBVD010000055.1:0-40812 GCF_036705675.1 Microcoleus sp. AT8-A3 | reverse complement strand
CCGATTATAATAAAGCGATTGAACTTCAGCCTGACTTAGCTCAAGCCTACTACAACCGGGGTCTAGTCCGTAGCGAATTAGGAGATAAAAAAGGGGCAATCGCCGATTTTAATAAAGCGATTGAACTTCAGCCTGACTATCCTCAAGCCTACTCCAACCGGGGTGTAGTCCGTGATGATTTAGGAGATAAAAAAGGGGCAATCGCCGATTTTAATAAAGCGATTGAACTTCAGCCTGACTTAGCTCAAGCCCACAACAACCGGGGTAGCGTCCGTAGCGAATTAGGAGATAAACAAGGGGCGATCGCCGATTATAATAAAGGGATTGAACTTCAGCCTGACTTAGCTCAAGCCTACTACAACCGGGGTCTAGTCCGTTATGATTTAGGAGATAAAAAAGGGGCTCTTGAGGATTTACAGAAAGCCGCACAATTGTTTAAAGCACAAGGCCAAATGGCTTACTATGAAAAGGCAATGGAACTATGGTACAAGGTGATAGTCACAACAGGGTAAGGATTAAAGTTGTTGATGTTGGTCGTTCTGGTAATCCTGAGTATGATGAATATACCCAGGCACAGATTGAAGAGTTCCGCTCCACAATCGTCACAGTGCTGACAAGAAACTTGATGCCTACTGCTGATGATTTTATTGAGACAGTTTTAGGTGCTTTTCTTGCGTGTCATTACTGGCGCAAAGATTTAAGTTTTGTTGGTGCTGTTGAACAAGTTGTACAAGATATAGAAAGAACTATGGGAAGAGGATATTGACATGGGAAAGGCAAAACGCCTCAAGCAACTTGATCCTAAAAGCCAACCTTAGATGCTAGAAAGAGATTACACATGAAGAAACCTATGCAACCACCCCCAGGATTTATTATAGACTCCGATTATTTATTTGAAATTGCAAAAGATGGATACCAGAAAGCAAGTAAAGGTAATGAAAAGCATAAACAGAGGGATGCAATGGTCGCAATTGTTTTTTCTGCTCTGGCACTTGAGGCATTTATTAATGAGTTGCTAGCCATTGCAAAGATGGAAAAGCTGTCTGGATTTAGTGAGAATTGGCTTGATAAGTTAATCGATGCAATAGAGGAATCTAGCACAGACGGTATACCTGCCAAAAAGCCTAATGGTAAGTGGAAAAGTACAGGGGAAAAGTTTATGTTAGCCAGCGAGGCATTGGGAAGCAAGTTTGACAAAGGAAGTTCCCCTTACCAAGACTTTGCAGACTTATTCAAATTACGTGATTGCTTAGTCCATCTTAAGCCCGAAGATCTGATAGAGCCTGATGAAGATAAAATATATAAGTATGTAGGACGGAAACTCATAGAAAAGCTCCGAAGTAAGGGAATTTTTCAACAGCATACAAGTGTTCAGTCAATAACATTGCTAGTTAGCAATGCTAAGGCTGCTAAATGGGCTTGTGAAACTACTTCAAACATGGTTATTGCAATATTGGATAAATTGGATAAAACTGCCACATCAGATTTTACTCAAAATAATCAAGTATTGGCATTGTATAGGAAAACTTTTCAGTCTCCTACTTAGATGGCGTGGATATTCAGTTTATCGGCAGAGTGTGGCTCTGATGAAGCCAATGTTAATAAATTTGCTCAACACTTTGAGGGCATAGAATGGATGCTGTCAAATAATCGCAAATGTCTATGTCGAACAGATACTTTTCAAGATATGGATCGAAACTGGTGGTGTCGGGTTTATCCCAATAATGTTAGTGAAGCGGGAATAGATAGCCCTGAAAGTGCTTATGTGATGACTGAGTTAGGTATTTTATTTTATCTAAATCTACGGTTTGCTCCTTGCTTTCGCTATGCTTTGGTTGGGGTTGAAGTTGATGAATTCAGAACCTATAGTGAACTTATGGAGGATTTATCTAATTTATCTATTCCGGGATTAGTTTTGGCAAAGGAACTTACTCATGGGCTAGAAATATTACCAGTTTTTCGACCATTTAGTCCTAGTTATATATGGCAACCATATGAGGGGGAAGTCTATAATCCATTAATGGCATCCCCAGAGTTAAAAAATAAGCTGAATGAGCTTCTGGCTGTGAGTTGAATTTAATTCGTCTATCTAAGCCAACATAGGAGGAACTATTCGATATTTCATGTCAATTGACACATCAGGCCGATCGCCCTCTCCGCTAACCGCCACAATATGTTTTAATTTATATTTGAGCAAAATCTAAACAAAGCCAGCCATGAGTCCAAAATCCATAGCCGTAATCAACTTTAAAGGCGGTGTCGGAAAGACCACCGTCACCTGGAGCCTGGGAAATATTATATCCCAAAGCACAGACCTAGAAGTTCTAATGTTAGACTTAGACCCGCAAATGTCGCTCACAGAGGCGATCGGACTTAACGAAAATACAGGTCATTTAGATGACAAATTTGGTAAGTGGTACGAAAAATCTCTCAAGCATAGACTTACAATTTACGACGCCCTAGAAGTCTTTAAAAAAGCCGGACAGAATTTTAAATTTCCCGTTGGTTTCGACACCATTTATCAGATTGACGAACAGTTGCATTTTGTCCCTTCAGTTGAAGAATTGTATTGGTTGGATATCGATGGATTTGAGGGGAAAAGTGTTAAAGACTTCATCCGCCGATTCATCGGCAAAATCGCCAACTCTGCCAATCTCCCCAAATACGACTTGATGCTTTTTGACTGTTCGCCTTCCTTCAGTCTCCTCACCTACAGCGTACTCTCTTGCTGCGACTTAATATTAATTCCCGTCAATCCCGATTATTTTGGTTCTAGGGGATTGAGTTTAGTTTTAAACTCGCTTCAGAAACGGATTGAGCCTTATCCGTTTCCCAAGATAGCAGTCTTTATGAATAAAGCTAAAACCTATGGAGGATTGCTGACAAATGAAGTTCAGTTTTACATGAGAGAAGTAAAGAGACTTTGCGATGAGATATCCAAAGATAATAACATAGAAGTTAGATTTTTAGAATCGACGATTCGGGAAAGCGTCGGGCTAAAACGGGCGATTAATGAGGGAGAACTGCCGCGAGAATTAGTTAGAGAATTTGAAAAACTCTGGCGCGAGTGTGAGGAGTATCTGAAATGAGTAAAAAAGAAAGTTTGGCTGCTTCCGAACAAGAAAGCGGGGGGTTAGTTGAGGAAATTGGCGAACTTAAGGAAATCTTGCGGGACGTTGCTCGAAAATTAACCCGGCTTGAGACTCAAGTCAAGCGGGGAGTGATGTCTGCTGGCTCAAAAGCTTCGGATATCCCTAGGGGTGCTGATGTTAATAAACCTGCTAATTTATCGGCGGCTAATGTTCTAGAAGTTTATGAAGAACTGCGTTTACAAGCTAAGAATGGTAATGAAGAAGAGGTGAGGCAAAAGTTGTTGGCCATGAGTGCAACTGACTTGAACTTAATGTGTTGCGAGTTAGGGATGCCACCCAGCAGCAAGAATCCGTCCCGCAAAAAAATGTTTGAGCTAATTATTGGCAGAATTAAACAGAGTTTGAGGCTGTCGCGGCATATAGACCGACAAACACTTTGAAAATTAGCAGAGGAATCGATAAAATGCGTTTTAACTTGCATTTCCCTCTGCGATATGGAACAGGCAAGATGCCCGTTCCACAAAAGCTTGTTCCACAAGATTTTCAGTTGAGTGTGGGGACTAGGGGTTGGGAATCTTGGCCGCCCCTGAAAAGCTTGTGGCAAATTCTGCAACTTTTCAGCTTCCATAAATTATGGCCGATAAGTGCGATCGCCCTCATCTCCCTAACAGTCTTAATCAGCTTGTTTTTGAGCCTTCACAGCCCTCCCCCAACCGCAGCCCAAAAACCAAGGATACTAGCGTTTACCGCCCTCCAGATGCGGGGCAGCGAGCCCAGAAACAGTTTATTTGCCCTCAATGCTACCAGTTCCGGTCGCCGCGAACTTACACCTAATATAGATGTTAACAGTCCCCTCGTGTGGTCGCCCAACGGCCAGCGACTGGCTTTCGTTGGCGGATACAGCGACATCTATACAGTCAATGCTGACGGTTCTCGACTAACTAAACAGTTTGCTGAGGGTGGTTGCAAAGCACCTAATTTTGAAATAGCTTGGTTTTCCAACAGCCAGAAATTTATTTTTGCCCGTTCTTGCGACGGGTTTACCTCTGATACTCCCGGCAGTCAATCACTTTATACAAGCGACACTTCTGGCATCCAAGGAACTAAATTAGTTAGGAATTTGGAAGTAGGAGGAGAGCCGCCTAAAACAGAAATTTCATCAGAATTTTACCTTTCGCCGGACGGTCAGCAAGTAGCATTTGTCAAGGATAAAAATATCTACAAAATGAATGCCGACGGTTCGGTAATGACCAAACTAACTAAAACTCCCGGCGAATATATATCCGGCGGCAGTCAACTTGCTTGGTCGCCCGATCGCACAAAAATTGCTTTCCTGTTCGGCGCTTATCCGAAACAGCAAATTTACACAATTAATGCCGATGGAACCAACCTCAAAAATTTGACAAACAACCCGCAACATCAGGTTTACAACGTCAAATTATTTTGGTCGCCAGACAGCAGCCGAATTGCTTACTATTACAATAAACCAGGCGATTCAGCAGGCGAACAGCAAGATATTTACCTGCTCGACATTAACCGGGGGACAGCCAAGAACCTCACCCAAAAACCCAGAAACTACGACGAAATTTCGTGGTCGCCGGATGGCAAATTTATTGCTTTCGTCGCCGGAGAGTTCAACAATCAAAAACTCTACACAATCAATGCTGACGGCAACCAGCTAAATCAACTAGCTACCAGGCTAAAACCGTCACAAATTTCAGAATTAGCTTGGTATTCTGACAGCAACCAAATTGCTTTTATATATAATGAAACCGAAGGCAAAAAAAGCAAGTTGTATGTAATTAATCTGGACGGTTCAGGATTGACTAAATTGACAAACGACAAAGATTTGTATCCTGGCAATCCGGTTTGGCAACCGCAGTAAACTTAAGAGCCACAATATGCTGTAGGGGTGGGTTCGATCACAGATAAACCCAGCAGGGCGGGCTATATTGGCATTCCCCCGCAGCGAAAGCGGGTTACTTAACAAGAAAAAATCCACCAAACTCAACACTCAGAATAATTCTCAAATTGGGGAAGATGAAAGAATTTTTTTCTCCTTTAATGGCTGGTGAACTTGCAATTCATTTGACTCAACTTCCTGCTGTTTTTCATCCTGTACCTGTTTATCAATTTTGGGCAACTTTAAAATCGCTCCAGCTAAAACCCAATAATACACCGACACTGGATCTACATCCAGCGGATAGTATTGAGTATTGATCGTAATAAAGGCAACAAACACCCAAAAACTAGCTCCGTAACTCCGCAAACTTTTGTCCTTGACAGATCGGTAAGCTCTAAAAGTTAGAAAAGCTAAGTGTAAAAGCATCATCTGAAAACTAATCATTCCCGGATAACCTAGTTCGTATATCAACTTAGGTTGAAAAGTTTCAATTAGCTGCGTTGCACCAAATATTCGCGTTGAATTAGTTGCTCGTCCCACACCTCTGCCCAGAGGTCTATCAATGATAAAATTGTTGCTCTGCTCGAACTGATTAAAGAGAAACTGTTGGGGCGGTGCAGCATTCCAGCGACTAACAAAACTATCCCACCGCTGCTCGATAATTCCCGGGTTAATAGCTGCACCGACAAATAGCAGAATCGCCAGTCCTGCACCAATGGGAATAAATCGTTTTAAATTAACTAATTGACCGGTGAGAACTAGCAGGATTGCTGTAGCAACTGGAACCATAACTAAAGCAGCTCTTTGACCGGAAATAACTGCATTGGCAAATACTAATGCCATGCCAAATAAACCGATAACGCGCCACCAGAATGAAGGATCGCAAAAGGCAGAGGCAAAGGTTAAAAAAGCATTAGAAATTAAAAACCACGCCCACTGCCAAGGCGCGACAAAAGTTCCCGGCAAGCGGACAAACTTGACTTCTGGACTGAACACTAAAGAACCGCCGACAAAACATCTAGCTTCCAGCGTTGCTTTATATAATTCTGCTCCGATCATGCCTCTGGTTCCCGCACACTTTCCACTTTGCAGCAACAGGTACTGAATCAAACCGAGAAGGCAGCAAACGATCGCCAAAACGATGTGCATTCGACTAAAAAACACCAAATCCTTCTTAGTGCGGAGCAGATAATAGGTACAAGCAATCAGCGGTATGTAACCTATCAATACTTTTAAGCCGAGAATTCCTTGCAGAATTGGTTTGTCGCCGCCCCTAGGGTTGAGCTGCATCTCCCCGTTGACAAAAATTAAAGTCAGCATTGCCATCATCAACAGGATGCTGAAGGTAGAAAGCATTTGTTTGGGAATGAACAGGGGCAACTGTTTATTTTTGCAGCTTTGAATTAGGGCGATGAGAGCTGGTATGTAGAAAGCATCTTTGGCTACTTGAAATGCAGGATTGCCGCCGCCAATTGCGTAGGTAATTGTACCACTGAAAGGCAGGTAAATTAGAAAAGTCCACAAAGCTTGACGGGGGTATTTGTAGGAAAGCAGCAAGATGGCTGCGGCTGCGCCTCCTCCAATAGCAATCTTAGGGCCGGCTACGAAAAACAGGGGAATGCTGAGAGCAAAGGTGATTAAGCAGCTTATGGCGATCGCCTGCACCACTTCATTGCGCTTTTGGGAAATTTTGCGTTTTTGTGCAGTTACTTCTTTTTTGCTGAGCGCTGTGGTTTTTTCGCTGTGCTTGTGTTTGGATTTCTTGGATTTGCGCTTGGTTTTCAACATAATTTCTAAAAGGCACTTATGTAGAAGGCTGAAGGCACTCTGATGTAGAAGGCACTCTGATGTACAAGGTAGAAGGCAGAATGAAGAGAATCAAAAATAGGTCGGCAGATATGGTTAGGGATGAGAATTAAATAAAATCCACTTTTCATGACTGTTGTGGGATGGGCCTAAGAGCCCGTCCTTTCTGGGCGGGCTCTTAGGCCCATCCCACAAGAAAAAAGGGAAATTATTTAATTGACTATCCTTACTTATTCTTAAAGTCAAGATAAGAAAAAGTCTCGGTCGAGATTGTCGGTGTGACGCGGGCACAAATTAGACTGGCGACCTTGTAGAATATAACTGCTGCATCTATACTGTACAATGTACAAAAATGTACAAATCTCGAAAAAATAATTTTAATGTTGCGGTGAATATGAAATTAACAAAATTTGTATCGATCGGCATTGCCCTAGTTTTAGGAGCAAGCGGGAGCATATTATCTAGCAGCAGTAGAGCATTAGGGGCCGAAAAAGTAGTCCTCACATTTGGCCCGATCAGACAAGCCATCAATGTCAGCGACTTAGAAGAATTTGCTAAAAACGGCACGACGACGCCAACCCTCCAACAAATTATCCGGTTCTCCAAAATGGACGCGCAATTACTGCGGGGGTTCATGGGTTTAGAAATTGGTTTAAAGCCTGCTAATCTGGCGAGGGTAGTTTACAGCACCCCAGGAGAAAAGATCACTGACGACATCGGTCAAGCAATTCGGACTCAGCGCCGCACAGAAAGCGGGAAAGCTTTGCGGGCAGCGGTGATCCTGGCATCCGGGGATGACGGTAAGGTATCGCTGCTAGAAATCCTGAAAAAGTATCCTCTCAAGGAGGTTTACGTAGATGTTGCCAGCCTTCGCACCGCTGTTGGGAAAGTTCAGAGTATAGCTGGAACTCTGCGAAGCCTGCTTGAAGATGTGACGCGATCGACAACTCGCACAACTGAAACAAATCCCACCGAAAGGCCGATCGAACCTCGCCCCAGCGTGCAGCCAACAACTCCGCCTCCAGCGCCGCGCCGCGCCGCGCCATTGCCAGCACCCCAACCGCAGCCTGTGATGCCGGTCAGAGGGCTTTGGTAAAAAAATCATAAATGTGTCCTAAAGGCGGGTTGAAGCGGCTGTTGTGGCATTCTGCAGACACTTTTGATATCGTTTCCGGTTGCATCAGAATCATAAAATCGAGTCAACAGTCAACAGTCAACAGTCAACCATCATTCCGGTTTAACCGGAAATGATATGAGACCAAACCCGCCCCCGCCCTACCCTGATCCCAACCCCCAAGAGGGTTAGGACTTGTGTGAAAACTCCCAAAGCAATCAATTTTTCTTGAGCAATTTTTTGAGCAACTTAGGAATCTCGGAAGGTCGAGCCGCCACAGGTATGTCCGCCTCTTCAAAGGCAGCCATTTTGTTTGGGGCCGAAACTCCAAAGGCTTTCTGGGCAGCAGCGCGAGAACTGATCAGGATGCCGGCGTGGCCCAAAGACGGCCCCTTGGGAGCGTAGCGGCCGGCTAGATAAGCAACCACGGGTTTGTCGATCGCCGAGGCGATGTAAGAAGCTGCAGCTTGTTCACTCCACCCGCCAACTTCCCCCACCAAAACTATCGCTTCCGTACTGTCGTCTTCGTCCAAAATTTGCAGCCACTGCATAAAAGAAGAACCGACAATCGCGTCGCAACCAATACAAACCGCCATCGACTGTCCCAACCGGGCCTCCGTCAGTTCTAGGGCAACTTCGTAAGTCAAAGTGCTGCTGCGACTGATCACTCCCACCGGGCCGGGAGTGTAAAATTCCTTGGGGTGAGTTCCCAGCAGCAGTTTGTCGGGCACAATAATCCCCGGACTGTTGGGCCCGATTACCAAAGTTTCGGTGGCTTCTGCTTTTCTGACTAAGTGCACCATATCCAGAGGAGGCACTCCCCCTGTGACGATCGCGATTTGCCGAATTCCTCCGGCGATCGCTTCTAGAGCAGCATCCAGCACGGAGTAAGCGTCTACCAAAATTACCGCAGTGTCAACCTGACCCACTGCCGCCACTGCTTGTTCTACCAAATCAAAAATCGGAATTCCCTCCACTTCCTGCCCCCCCCGACCGGGACTAACACCGGCGACTACATTCGTGCCGTATGCTTTCATCATCAGGGCGGCGCGGGTGGACGCGGGAGATTCTGTAATGCCCTGTACTAGGACTTTGCTTTCAGGAGTTAAATTCATCTTTCTTCCCCCTTGGAGACTCCCGCTGTACCTGTACCCAGGTCAGCGGCGAGAGGAAAAGGGGGGCAAGGTTTATGCTGCATACGAATAACCATCTTTTCTGTGAATAACTGAACAATACTTGTGGCTAATCCCTGACACTAATTCGCTCGGCGGAAATATTGAATGAGCCACTGGTTCTTACGGCAACACGTCCAACGTATGTACCAATTTTCTTGCCAGAGGTTACAATCGCTTTGACAATATCTCCCGTTTGAAAACCTTTAACAAACTTAAACCGGGGAACATAGCGAGATGGAAAGCCGAATTTGCCAGTGCGGCACATTTGACGTGTCCCGTGACCAGTTGCTTTGATCGATAGTGGCTTGCTTGTTAAAATCTTCAATGACTCAACCTTTCCGACACAAGCTGCATCTAGCCAATGAGTTTTAGGTAAATTTAATTGAATGCGGTTGAACTTCGTTAAGCCACCACTACCTGTAGAAACAGGCAAGCCAGTTGTACGGAGTCGATTAAATAATGTCCAACGAGTCGAATTGACGGCTGCTGCGTCTTTTAACGGACGTTTTGCTTGAGATAGAATCCGCTTCAAAATCTCTGGCTTTTTAGACAAGAATTGCTCAACATCTTGAGTACCTTTCTTTTTGTTGCAAGCATCGCAAGCAAGGCAAAGATTAGAAATGCGATTAGCTCCGCCTTTGGCTTTGGGATGAATGTGCTCGACTTGTAATGGTGTATTTATTTCACCACAGTAAGCGCATTTTCTCTCCCATTTGTTCAACAAATACTCGCGGATATCATAGCCATGCAAAACGCCTTGTTGGTACTCGATTCCAGAAATTTCTGGGTTTTCTAATTGCTGTAAGTCAAATCGGACAAGCTCTTGAGCAATAGAAGCAATGGGGGCGAGTTTCATCAATCTAGTCACCCATGTCAGTGTTGTTTCGACGCGGTGCTGCAAACTTGGGGCTAGCCAACCTTTAGGGCGAGTCCTGTTTGAGAATCTAGCCCGACGATAGCGGGTATGGCGATTTCTCCTGACTCTACGCAATGAAAGGCGAGATTCAAGGCTGGCTTTAATAGCTTGTCCTCGGTGTGTTAGCTCTGCACCAAAGATTACGTTTTCTCCTTGTATTAACGCAATTCCAGTAGTTCGAGAGCCAGGATCTATTTTGAGAGTGATTGGTTTTTGCGGTACTGTTACCTCTACTTTCAAAATTAGCGTAAATGGATACCTTTTGAAGACAGCAGCTTTGCCAATAGTTAGCAATTTACGTGCCAATCCTGGGCGGATTGGATTGAGCGGTCGTTTTTTGGTATCAAGTACAAAAACCAAATTAGACATTTAAGTCCTCCCTTACGGGGTAATGTTTGCTTCGTCAATGTTTAAGGTCGGTAACTATCTTAAAAGCACTGGCTTAACCCTTACACCTGTTTAACTTTTAAGTTCTAGAGCGGAAGACTAGCACGCATCCTCCGGTAGGTACTTCAACACTTACCTTAAACGTAGTGGGCGAACCACTTAGACTGGTCAACTAGGCAATTTCTGTGCCCGCGCTGTCTCGGTACTCCGAGCAGCGCCGGGTGATTGACTTTTTCCCACTTGACACTCGATCTGTAAAAAGCAGAAGGCCTTCATCTGTAAAGAAATCTCATTTTTTGCCGATCGACTGCCCCTACTTGGCGGAGGATACAGAAGCGGCCGCAGCCTCATCCAAAGTGCTAGCTAGCTGCACCGGCAACTGTCCCAAACGCTTTTTAACAGCATCAGCATCGATCTCTACCAGTCGCAGCACAACTTGGATGTGGCGGTTAGCGCGAGCTTTCCGTTCCAAATAGCCGGCTACTGCAGCGATTATTTCCTCAGTCTTGGAGGCGCTGCCCAAAATATTTACAAGTATCACCTTAACGCTTTTATCCTGAGCGACTAACTCCAGACCCAACTCCACGCGATCGCGCAGGGCATTTGCTGCATAGTAGCGGTCTAGGGAACCAATATTCACAAAATTAGCTGGTTTTCCTCCTTGGTGGGTTACAGCATCTAGAGTTGCCATTGTCAGGCCCACTCCGTTGCACAAAATCGCAATATTCCCGTCTAGTTCGATTAATTGCAGGGATTCGGAATTCGAGATTGGGGATTTAGATTTGGGGTCAAACTCCGGCGACTGCTGAACCTTGGACTGGGAATGGGAGCGATCGCCCCCAGCATGGGGACTTCTTCTTTCCCGTGCCAACCCGCCCAAGAGCTTCTTCTCCGAGAGTGCTGCCAAATCTGGATGTCGTCCCAAGGCATCGTCGTTGGCGGTGACTTTACCGTCTAAAGCCATTACCTCTCCCCTTGGACTGATGCCGAGAGGATTGATTTCTACTAAATCTAAATCTTTTTCGACAAACAGTCGGTACATTTTTTCGACAATAGTGCTCACCGATTGAATCAAGTCTCCCTGCAATCCCATTTTCAGCGTGAGACGCCTCGCGTAGAATGGGGAAAATTCTTGATCTACGGCAACTTGCTGCATTTGGTCGATCGACCCTTCGACATCCATACCTCCTTGGCTCGACCCCAGAAGCACCGGGCGTCGCGCTACGGGGTCTAGGAGTACCGCTAAGTACAATTCTTGGTCGGCGTTGTACTTTGCTTCTGCCAGCAGGACTTGGGGATATTCATCCTCGATCGGCAAATTAAAAATTGTTTGGGCTGCTGCTACTGCATCGATCGTATTTTCTACAAACTTGATACCGCCGGCCCTGCCCCGTCCCCCAGCCCGCACTTGCGATTTGAGTACAACGGGGTAAGGAATTTTCAGTCCTTTGAGGTCAGCGGGATTGTCAATCCGCTGCGACGGCAAAATCGGAATTGCCATCTGGCGAAATAATGATTTAGCTTGGTACTCTAACAAATCCATTTATCAATTACGGGTGACGGGTAGTTGGCAACAAGCAATTCGTCCTAATTGGCAATTCATAATTAATAGATAGTAATTGGTTTTTTGTCAAGTTAAAAGTTAAAAATTCTCGCTTTTATCTTTTAATTTTAGACTTTTGTATGGCCGATTACTTATTCGCTATTACCGCTCGCCGATTACCTATTACCTAAGCTGTTTCAAAGTGTTTTTTTCTCGAAATTGCCAAATTTTACTCTTAGGATCTGGCAGGGAGATATTTGGCGAGCGTTGGTGTTTTTTTGTCTCGCAAAATCTTCGGACTTTCGGCCATACTGTGCCGAGATATTTCTGCGAATTGTTTACTTGAGGCTATTAACAGCGCCTTGATGGACGGTTTTGACCCATTTGAGCCGCTTGGGCCGTACCGCAATCCGAGCCGTTACAGTCCCTACCAGCAGCCAGTGGAACATATACACAGTACCCCGCAGCGTTTGCAGCCCGGTGAGAAAAACTCGCCTTACGTCAAATTTGGTTTCTTTGCGAGTGCGGCGCAAACCGACAAACATTCCCACCACCGACAATGTAAGGGTCATAAAAGTTATGGGACTGGCGATCGGCATCCGGCGCAGCGCAATTGACATCACAAAGTCGGGTAGGGCTACTGTGGGTAAGAAATATTGAGATACCCAAAATCCAAATAAATCCCAAGTTTTCCCAGTTCCCATGCGGTTCCGCAAAATTAGCCGCCAGTAGTCAAGATAACGCTGATAGCCACCTTCTGCCCAGCGATTGCGCTGATGCCACAGAGCGCGAGCGTTAGTGACTCCTTCTTCTGACACGGCTGGGAAAGAGAGAAATTCAATGTCCCAGCGGTCTAGGTGCAGCCTCACCGTCAAATCCAGGTCGTCGGTAATCGTCTCCTCGTTCCAGCCTCCGCAGCCTTCCAAGGCGGTGCGGCGCATGAATTGGCCGTTACCGCGCAATTCTCCAATGCCGCCGATCGCAATCCGCTGCTGCTGGAAAAAACTGTCGAGAGCCATTTCTGCTTCTTGGCCGCGAGTCCAAAAATTTACCGAAGCATTGGCGATGGCTTTTCTGACTTGCACAGCCCCTACCTTTTCTGCATCGAACACCGGCAGTACCAGGCGCAGCAAGTCTGGCGTTACCGTCGCGTCGGCGTCAAATATTCCCACAAATTCCCCGCGAGTCAGCGGTAACACTTGATTCAGTGCTCCCGACTTGCCGCCGCTGGCATTTGCTCCTCTGCGAAATACTTTGAGCTGGGGGTACTTTTTGGTTAGCTGTTCCAATACTAGCGGCGTGGCGTCGCTGCTGTGATCGTCGATCGCCCAAACTTCGTAGCGGTCGATCGGATAATCTACATTGCAGATGGATTCTACGAATCGGGCAATCACCGCTTCCTCATTTTTCGCCGCTACCAGCAGCGACACATAGGGCCAATCCTCTCGACTTTCATCCGCAAGAGGCGGCAGTGCGGGCTTGGGCTGGGCAAACAAAACTCGAAATGCTTGCATCCACAGCAGTCCCGTCAACCCCCACACTACCCACGCACCCCAAGAAATCAAGTGCAGGGCGATCGTGCCGGCCCAAATCGCAGCCAGCACTGCGGCAGCTTTTCCGCGCCTTCCCCGGTACAGATTTTGAGGAAAGGAGGGAGTTCCCGGCACAGACACCGCCACCGGGAGCTCTGCTTTTGTTTCCGCGTCAAACACCCTGTCGCCAATGTCTGATATAGCAAATACTTTGCTCAGCTTCGAGTTCGAGGTCAAACTCTTGAGCTCTTCTTGAGCTAAATCAGAGATGTCCAAGTTAAGCTCGCTGCGAGCGTCGTTTTCTGGCCAAGAACTCTCCTGCATAGGTTACTTGATTCAACCACCAATAGTTTTTGATTTTAGATATAAGCATCTACTGTATCAGTTTCTGGGCTTTTGTCGAAAGCGGACGGGAGGACAACCAGCGGGTTCGGTGATTGTACGGCCCTGGTAAACAGGTACTGCATAGAGTATTTAGCTTGACTTTTGCTTGCGATCGACCTGGAATATCTGCTAGTTTTTTCAGGGGATCTAAACTATCTGTTAGTAATAATTGTCTGAGGTGGAAATATGTCTATTCCTCAACTCAAGCCAGCCGATGACAAAGAAGTGAAAGTCTACGCGCCTTTCTGTCAAGAGCCCAGGCGTAAGTTTTTACCGCACGCTATTGGCCTCTACAAGCTCAAAACCTTGGAGGGAGCAAGAAAAATTGACGGCGGGGAGAGCGTGCCGTTTGTCGCTAGTTGGAATATCTCGTCGCTGCCGATCGACTTAACCCGCTGTCGGGTGTTGTTTGACGGCAATGCTGATCTCAGCTACGAAGTGACTATGCAAAGCTCTGAGTTTGTTAGTTGCTTAATTGAGGTTCTCCTGACTTTTCAGCGAACTCGTACTGTCGATTTTTCTAAAACGTTTTACCGCAAGCTGATGCGAATGGATGAATAACTTTCACCGCAGTCGCACTCCCGAAAGTCCGCAATTGACAATCAAGCAATTTAATCCGGGGCCCCCGGATTGATTCGTGGATCGAGAAAAAAGCTCCTCGCTCCCGATCGCCAGCCCCCGGATTTATCAGTGGGCTTGCTTTCTTCAATCTAAAATCTCAAATCTAAAATCTAAAATCGATAGTCGCACTCCCGAAAGTCCGCAATTGACAATCAAGCAATTTAATCCGGGGCCCCCGGATTGATTCGGGGATCGAGAAAAAAGCTCAGAATCCCGATCGCCAGCCCCCGGATTTATCAGTGGGCTTGCTTTCTTCAATCTAAAATCTCAAATCTCAAATCTCAAATCGATTGACGGGCGCTATAACTGACCCACCAATAGTGTAAAGCCACGACGGCAACATTACATGATTGGGGAGCCAATTTTATTTGAGAAGCGGAAATAGTAAGTGAGTTGTTGGATCGTTCTCAATAATCCCTTTGGGGGTCAGCACTTATCCCCATTGCTAAAGTAAATCTACCGCAGTTTTCAGTTGAGCGTGATACAGAGTTCGCTACCTGTATTTCATCCAATTGAAAACTACTGTACTTTGTTCTGGTAAAAGTCCAAAAGTCTATTTCGGACATGGGTGCTGTGCGAGTAAGCGCGAGCGAAGCTATCGCCGTTAGGCGAATCGCGCCGTCCGATTTCGTTCAAATTTTGCGACTCGGTAGCTGAGAGGAAAGCGCTGTAGATCCGCCCAAGGAAAATTAATCTACAGCCCTTGACGGCGATCTGCCTAGCATCGCAATCAGCCCAAAGGCTGCCGAAATTCCAGCCCGCGCCGCCCGACAATTTATGTGTTTAGAAGCTAGAATCCCGATTATAAGGAGCTTATTGCTCGCATTGCCAGTGTTCAGCTTTAACGCGGGCGATCGCACTAATAATGAATAACTAATAATACATATAGCAACCCTAAATCATTCGCGTAATTATTGTAGGGGCAATCCCACGCCCAGTTGCCCCGATAGATAGGGGGTAGGCACTCTTAGCACTACCCCTACAAATTTACATGAATTATTTATGATTGCTATATCGATTGTCGATTATATGCAAGAATGATCGGGCAAGCACCGGGCTTGATTCCTACAAAATACCTGTATTATAACAATCCTTGCAGGAGTCGTATTTTTTTTACCCCACCCCAACCCTCCCTTACGAAGCGGAGGGGGTAAGAAATTCACAAATGATGCGAGGATTGGTATATACCCAACAAAAACTGCACCAAGCCCTATTAATAGGTTATTCCTAGTCAAATTCCCACTTATACCCTGTTATATTTATTTGATAAAAGTCGGTATTAATATCTAATTATAGCAAGAAACATGACTAAAAATTTATAATTTAAAATTTTTGATTAAAAAAATATCAGCGATAAATAATTATCAAAAACTGCTGGCAAAACAAACAATTTAAAAACTGGTTTTCCAAAATCAAGTAAAAAGAATGGGAAGAAAATGGTTGCGAACAGGTAAATAAAAAATTTTCGCCAAAAAACAATCTGCCCAAAAGCGACAAAATCGAGTATAATCGAGTATAATATATTATTTCTAAATTGAGGCTCAGTTCAGAAATACTGTTGAAAAACTAAATTTATTGAAATAGACAGGTGCACATTGAGGATTGAAGGCGTACCCAAATTGACTAAATATTTGCTGATCGGTTCCACAAAAGCTTACAGTGGCAAGTCTGCCATCGCCCTAGGGATGGCACTCGGACTCCGGGGAAAAGGACTGGCAGTCGCCTACGGCAAACCTCTGGGAACCTGTTTGAGCTCGCCCGGAGCTGGGATAGAGGACGAAGACGTGCGGTTCGCCGTAGAGACGCTGAATCTCTCAGAAAGTCAGATGCCGTCAACACTGCTGTATTTGGATGAAGAGACGGTTCACAAGCGTTTGCGGGGAGAAGACAAGACAGATTACCGCCAGTCTTTAGCGCAATATTTGCAAGCTCCCAGCGGAGACTTGGCGCTGTTAGAAGGCCCAGCTAATTTGGAGGAAGGCAGTCTGTTTGACTTGTCTTTGGCTCAAATCGCTGAGACAGTTGATGCCTCTGTGCTGTTGGTAGCTCGCCCGATCGATCTGTATATAGACGATTTGCTGTCGGCTAAACAGCGTTTGGGTTCGCGGTTGCTGGGCGTGGTACTCAATGACGTTCCCTCGGACAAACTCGAATCGGTAACGGCGACTGTGCGGCCTTTTCTGGAGGCTGCGGGTATTCCAGTTTTGGGAATGCTGCCGAGAAGTGCTTTGCTGCGAAGTGTCAGCGTCAAAGAATTGGTGCACCAATTAAAAGCTGATGTGCTGTGCCGTCGAGACCGTTTGGACTTGATGGTGGAAACCTTGACAATTGGCGCGATGAATGTTAGTTCGGCTATGAAGTATTTCCGCAAAGCGAGAAATATGGCGGTGGTGACGGGGGGCGATCGCACGGACATTCAGCTAGCTGCTCTGGAGAGCTCGACTCAGTGCTTAATTTTGACAGGCCACTTGCCTCCTTCTCCCCTAGTGATTGGCAGGGCAGAAGAAATGGAAATTCCGGT
Source organism: Microcoleus sp. AT8-A3 (assembly GCF_036705675.1). Taxonomy (NCBI): domain Bacteria; kingdom Bacillati; phylum Cyanobacteriota; class Cyanophyceae; order Oscillatoriales; family Microcoleaceae; genus Microcoleus; species Microcoleus sp. AT8-A3. Next base: position 23,818 of record NZ_JAUBVD010000055.1, on the reverse strand, counting down.
TTTGTCTGTTGATTTGGATACCTTAACCACGGTAGAAATTATCGACAGCACCTTTGGCAGCGTGCGCCTGCACGAACCGATCAAGGTGGAATGCGTTACTCAGCTAATGGCAGAACATTTTGACCTTGATGGCATGATGGCATCCTTGGGCCTGGGCGATCGAGTCCATTAAGAAGAGAGCCGGAGCTGAGAGAAGAAGGTATTCGGCAGAGAGAACTTTTTGTTTAAATAAATAAAAAGGTAAAATTCTTAAATTCTCAATTTTTCTTGAATTCTACCTTGATCTCTGGCTTCCTCAACTCTCCCGCTCCTCTAGTCTGATCCCGTAAATCAGCAATTCTTAACTTCTTTTTGGCGGCAATGGCTAGTGAGTCTGCTAAAATCCACAACGTAGTTTTATTTAATTTAATAAATTCTTTGAGTCAATCAATTGAGCTACCCAGAGTAGATGATTTTTTACAAGAACTTGCGGCGATCCAGCAAACCGGCTCCAAGCGGATTGCTCTTTTGGGTTCTCGCCACGTTCCTATTACCCACCAGCAGCTAATTGAGATGCTGAGCTACGCCATAGTTCTGGGAGGCAATCAGCTCATCACTTCTGGCGCTACAGGCACCAATTCAGCCGCAATTCGGGGGGCAATGCGAGCAGATCCTAATCTGCTGACGGTGATTTTGCCACAAAGCATGAGTCGCCAGCCTCGGGAGTCTCGCGACCAACTCGAACAAGTGATACATTTGGTAGAAAATCCCAAAAATGATAGCTTGTCTCTCCCGGAAGCAAGCGCCATGTGCAATCAGGAGATTATTTCTCGCTGCCAGCAACTGATATGTTTTGCTTTTCACGAAAGCCACACTTTGCTGAAAACTTGCCAGGATGCGGAGGAACAGCGCAAGGTGGTTACTCTGTTCTATTTTGATTGAACTGCGAGGCGGATGATGCTGTTGGGATTACCTGTGTCGGTTATTCTGCTTGATTGTATTGCTGCTGCGGCTGCGCTGGTGTACGCACCGTTTTTGGTGGTGGCGTTCGCCCGCTTGCAGCTAGGCTATGACCAAGCAGCCCCCCGCGCTATGTTTGAGAGGTTGCCTGCTTACGCTCAGCGGGCAACTTGGGCTCACCAAAATTCGTTTGAGACGTTTATGCTGTTTTCAGCGGCGGCTTTGATGGCTTTTGTGACGGGGGTAGATTCGGAACCGGCGGGTTGGGCTGCGATCGCTTTTACGATCGCCCGGTTGTTGTTTTCGGTTTTCTATATTCTCAATGTGCCACTGGGGCGATCGCTCATGTTTGCGATTAGTTCTTCTTGCACTGTTTCTTTATTCTATTTCAGTTTAATGGCTGTTAACGGCTAATTTTCAGTAGTCATTGGTTATTGGTTATTGGTTATTGGTTATTGGTTATTGGTTAGTTGTTAATGCCCAATGCCCTGTTTGGCCAATGCCCAATGCCCAATGCCCAATGCCCAATGCCCCATTACCAATTACTAATTTATGGCTGCTAGTTATTCCTTTGATATTGTCAGCGAGTTCGATCGGCAAGAATTAGTCAATGCTGTTGACCAAACTGTGCGGGAAATTCAAAGCCGCTACGATTTGAAAGATACAAAAACCACTCTAGAATTGGGCGCTGAAGCAATTACTGTCAATACGGACAGCGAATTTACTCTCGACGCAATTCACACTGTTTTGCAAACTAAAGCCGCCAAGCGCAATTTGTCTCTGAAAATTTTTGATTATGGGAAAATTGAAGCTGCTAGTGGTACTAGAGTACGCCAAGAAATCAAACTGAAAAAAGGGATTGACCAGGAAATTGCCAAGAAAATCACTAAATTAATTCGAGATGAGTTTAAAAAGATTCAAGGCTCGATTCAAGGTGATGCAGTGCGGGTTTCGGCTAAGGATAAGGATGAGTTGCAGTTGGTGATTCAACGCTTGAAGCAAGAAGACTATCCGATGGCTTTGCAGTTTACCAATTACAGGTAAATTTGATAGTTTATCGGGACTTCAGTCCTCATACGTGGTGACGAATCAGGACTTTAGTCCTGATTAGAAACAACTTTTTACCTACTTAATATTAAATATCTAAACCCGTGACAGTTAAGTCGGGAGGATGTTCGACAACAAACTGGTAATATAACTCTTGCTTTGCTTGCGGCGGCAGAGACATTATCCATTCTAGCAGTCCCATTTCACCTGCTACTATCTTCGGATTAGTGAGAGTCGATCGCACTTTAATTTGTTCATTGCGGCTGACTGGCAATTGCTCTTGTAGTGTCAGGTGTACCTGCACCTGCTGCAAGTTTGTCACATTTAAGCGATAAGCGTAACTCGTGCGCCTCTGCTGACCGATCAGTTTTTTATCTACTTGTCTTTCTACTAATTCCCGCTCTATTTTTAACCGTTCATCTATTCCTAAATTCAGTTTATATTCTTGGCCGGGGGAAACATTTTCTAACTGCAAACTGCCGACAAAAGTGTTATCGCGAAAGATATTTGCTTTACCGGGAAGCAGAGTTGCACCTGTCAGCGGATTCACAACAACTGCTTGCAAATAGGCAAAACTGACTAATCGCGGGACGGCTATATATTCAGGTTTAAACGGATAATTTTCGCCGAAAATAGTAACTTTGTGCGGTGTGCCGTCGCTGGGAATCTTGGTATTTCCGCCTACTTGAAATGAGACGGTGCCGCCTTCTTTCGATATTTGGGCTGTGGCGGTTTGAGCTTCTATGGGTTCGGGTGCTGCAGAAACACTAGGCTCAGTCATCATGGCTAATGCTACTTCGTTTGCACCTGATTTAGAATCGTATGATGCCATACTTCTTGTCATTCCCGCTCTGTGAAATTCTGCTGGAGGCGATTTTGAGCGAAGAATATCGATATACCAGGATTCTAATTTGGGGGGTAGCATTCCCATTCCGGGTTTTGCTGTAGATAAAGTCAGCGCTACTCCCGTCCAATCTTCGCCTGTATTTTGATTGACTTCGGCTAGGTAATTGAGATTAATTTGGTTGTTGTTAGTGTTGACTCGCAAGTCGTAAAGGGGAGTCCAACGGGCTCGCATGACTACATAGGAAACTTCTAGTTCAAAATTGCCGATGCCGCTGGGTTCAATGGCAACAATGATGTTAAAGCTTTGCTGAGAATGGGGAGTTTGTACTTGGCGCAACTGTTGCTGCAAAGCTTCTATTTGCTTGTCTAATTCGCGCTGCTGTTTTTCGTGTTGGGCGATCGCACTTATGTATTTTAGGTAATTAGTTCCTAAAAAGTTGAGCAATTCGCCAGTTTCGTTTAAACCTACCTGCTGTTTGGCGATGCTGCTGGAAAAGAATCCGACGCTTTTTTCGCTCAAACCTTCCACAAATTTGAGCTGAATTTTTCTGGCGGTTATTTTGTCGTTAATTCCCCGTCTTTGGGTTTGTAACTCCTGAATTTGTTGGGTTAATTCGGCGGTGCGATCGCCCACTGGTTCGCTGCTAAACACTGTTTCGGTTCGCACTCCCAGCAATCGCACTGCAACTGTACCCGCACCCGTGGCCCTGACTGACTCTGTGTCGAGGGTTGCGGGTACAGAGGCGATCGCCAATTCTCGCTCGTTTCCCGTCAGAGATACCGTACCGCGGCGCGTCACCAAAGCGCGATCGGTGTAAACTGTAACTTCGGATATGCTAGTATTTAGTGTTTTAATGGTATCAGAATTAAGTATTTCTGAGTCAGTCATTGCCAGTTGCTCCTATTTAATAACCGTTTAGTCGATCGAGCTATTTCAAAAGTAGTTGGTCGATTAATTTTCCCGATCGCCCATTCCTCTAGAAAATTCCTCAAGCGCATCCAAAGGCGAAGCAAACAAAATACAGCGCTTCAGCAAAGACAACTCTAACTCCGGCAGTATTTCGCTGCTAGCAATGCGATCGTAACCTTCCTCTCGCAGATGGTAAAGCTCTAGAGTGCCATCTTCCCAAAACCAGACTTCCGGGACTCCCATCAGTCGATATTTCTGAAGTTTAATCGGACTACCGCTAGTAATGACTACCTCAATACACAAATCGGGAACATCTTTATCTGTTCCGAAACAATAAGACAAATCTGCCTGATACTCGACTTTCCCCTCAACAATTTGACTGTAACTGCCACTCGGAAAAAATTGTATTCTATTAAATTGAAAAAAATTGCTCAGTAGCGCTGCAATCAGACATCTAATTGCCTCGTGAGGTTTACTGATTCCCACAATTTCTAGAACTCCATCACAATAAAATAAGCGTACATTCGGCACGTCTTCAAAACTAGCTTGAATTGCTTTGAATTGATGCCATGTCAAACCGCGCCAAGTAAAACGCTGTTCGGCCGCAGGAGAAATTGTTGGATTGTCTACAGTTTGAAGCATGATTTTTTTATTGATGTTCAAAATGGTAGCGGGGTGGGCGGGTTTACGAGATCGTTAGTTTTAGAACATTGATGGTTGCTCAAACCCGCCCCGTGGGTTAATTTTAGCTCAGTGGCTCGATTCCCGCCAAATCCAAAATTTGAGGAATTAAATCTTCTCGTTTGACGGCCATCATGTGAACTCCTTGACAAATCTGCCGCGCTAGCTTGACTTGTTCGGCAGCAATTTTTATGCCTTCCTGCAAGGGTTCTGGAGATTTTGCTAAACGATCGATCGTCTCTTGTGGGATGTGAACTCCCGGCACGTATTTTTTAATAAATTCAGCATTTTTAGCTGATTTAAACAAAAATATTCCTGCTAAAACTGGCTTGTTGCAGCCCGCAGCAATATTGTGCATAAACTTATCTAAAAGTTCAAAATCTGTTATTAATTGACTCTGAAAAAACTGTGCTCCAGCCTCTACTTTTTTCTCAAATCTACTTTGTAAACCAGACCAACTGGGGCATTGCGGATCGACGGCAGCACCGACAAATAAATCGGTAAATCCGTCTGTTAAAGGTTTGTCATTCCAGTCTTTGCCGCCATTCATTTTTTGAATGACTTGCAACAGTCGTACTGATTCCAAGTCGAATACACTTTTTGCTTTAGGATGGTCGCCCGCTTTGACGGGATCGCCTGTAAGTGCTAATACATTGCGGATGCCTAAAGCGTGGGCTCCCATGAGATCGGCTTGCAGACCAATTTGATTGCGATCGCGACAAGCAACTTGACAAATTGGCTCAATTCCGTGCTGCACTAAAATTGCCGAAACTGCTAGGGGGCACATTCGCATCACTGCGCGACTCCCGTCGGTGATATTAATGGCGTGCACTCTGTTTTTGAGGCGTTGGGCCATTTGAATTGTGTGAGTCATGTCGCCACCTTTTGGCGGGGCCACTTCGGCGGTAATTATAAATTCTCCGGGGGTGGTGCAGGCTGTGCGAAAACGGTTCATGATTATTTTTCTGTTATTGGTTATTTGTTATTTGACAGTTGACAGTTGTTAGTTGACAGTTGGCAGTTGTTATTCTTAACCAGTAACCAATAACAACTAACCACAAACCACTAAACAGGTAAAGAATAACCGAAAGCTGTCTTAACCTTAGTTAGAGTTTGATTAGCAATAGCTTCTGCTTGTTCTCTTCCACGACGTAGTACAGACTCTAAATATCCCGGATCGTCGATTATTTCCTTGTATTTATCCTGAATTGGTTTGAGGGCATTAATTGTCGTCTCTGTCAGCAAGGGTTTAAAATCTCCCCAACCCATGTTTTCACATTCTGTGGCTACTTCTTCCTTAGATTTGCCGGAAAGCAGGAGATAAAGTGTCAGCAAATTTCTAGCTTCGGGGCGATCGGGGTCGTCAAAAGTCAAACCGCGCACGGCATCGGTTTTGCAGCGCTTGATTTTTTTGGCGATCGCATCTGGCGAATCCAATAAATTAATTCGACTTTGTTCGGAAGGGTCAGATTTCGACATTTTGCGCGTGCCATCTGTCAAACTCATCACCCTCGCACCGTCAGTCCGAATTAAGGGTTCGGGAAGTTTCAATACGGGCTTTTCGGGTGTGCCGAATTGGTGATTTAATCTGATGACAATATCGCGGGTGAGTTCCAAATGCTGTTTTTGGTCTTCTCCCACTGGCACTTTGTCGGCATCGTAAAGCAAAATGTCTGCTGCCATTAACACCGGATAATTTAGCAAACCAGCGTTGACATTTTCGCCTTGTTTAACTGCTTTTTCTTTAAACTGAATCATATCTTCGAGCCAGTTAATCGGCGTAATACAGTTGAGCAGCCATGCTAGTTCTGTGTGCGCCGAGACGTGGGATTGCACGAAAATAGTAGAATATTCTAAATCGATGCCGCAAGCTAAATAGAGTGCGGCGATCGTGTAAGTGTCGGAGGCTAGAGTTGCTGGATTGTGCGGTGCGGTAATTGCGTGCAAATCGACTACGCAGAAGTAATTTTCGTACTGACTTTGATTTTCTACCCAGTTGCGAATGGCACCGAGATAATTGCCTAGGTGAAGATTGCCGGTTGGCTGAACTCCAGAAAGAACGCGCTGTTTGCCCATGAGGAAAGAATAGAATTGAACTCACATTTCTATATTGACACGTTATTTCAATTTCAGAGCCACTAATTTTCTGGCGGTTGACTGCTGACTGCTGACTGCTGACTGTTGACTGACAACTAACAACTGACGACTGACAACTGACAACTGACTAATTACCAATCTGTCAGCAACCTTGCTTTCCGCAAAACAAATGTCAGAATAGTTTCTTCGCCGGTAATAATATCGGCTCTGCCTTCCATTCCCGATTGAATCGAATACTGGCGGGGGACATTAGCCTGGGGGTTGCCGAAGAATTGGCCCTTGGCGGATTTGAGTTTTGTTAAATAAGTTTGTTCGGGCTTAATTGCCACTTCGTAATAAGCTGTACCTAAATTATTAGTGGGATTTTGAGGGGCGATCGCATCTGGGGCGATTTCGCTGACAGTGCCTTTTAATGTGCCGTAATCGGGGAAAGGTAAAGCCGAAATCCTGATCTGTACGGGTTGACCGATTTGGATGCGGGCGATGTCTTGGGATGTCACCTTGGCTTTGACTACCAGGGGTACGTCGCTGGGGACGATTTGGGCGATCGCACTGCCGGCTTGTACGGTTTGACCAGTATTTCGTACTTCCAATCTGAGAATTGTACCATCCGTGGGCGTGCGGATCACGCTATTTTCGAGTTTTAACTCAATTTGATTTAGTTCTTTTTTAGCTTGAATTAATTGTTGTTGAATGGACGATCGCTTGACGAGCAAAACCCGCCGACTTCGGCCCAGTCTCTCGGCGACATCCGGCAGCGGTGTGGCGATTTTTACTAAAGCGGATTCGATTAATTCCTGTTGGGCGGAAGTTTCACTTTGGATGCTTTTAAATTGGGCGCTGGCCAAAATTTGATTTTCTAAGTCGCGAAGTTGCTGGTTGATTTGCTGTGCTGTGGTTTGAGACTGATTAATTATTTCTTGTAACTGCTGTTGTTGAGCGCCCAAACGCGAAGCATCTACAACTGCGATCGCATCTCCTTCTTGTACTCTCTGATTCTCGCTGACAGCAATGCTTTCGACGGTTCCTTCGGTGGCGGCTTGCACGACGCGCACTTCTCCGGCTGGACGGACGATCGCGTCTGCTTTGACTGTAGCGCTGTATTTGGTGACGCTAGCAAGGGCGATCGCCCCGCCAAAGGTCGCCACCATCAAAATGCCCCCCAAAGTCGTCCAGCGGCTGACAGGGGGCAAAAACTGGTCGTTATCAAAGGTTTCAGCGGGTGTGGCTTCGGGAGTCAGAGACATGGCGGCAAGGGGGAGAGGGGAATAGTTTGGAGTTTGGAGTTTTGAGTTGGGGAAGAGGGAGAGATCGCTGATTTCTTTTGTCACTTTTACTCTCACCTTTCCGGAAACCAAGAATAGGTTTAGAAGTCTAAATCAAAATTCACAGGGTAAAGGTAAAAATCCGCACAGCTTTGCCGTTCCCACCCACAAAGTTCGCCAAATATCAAGAGGAGTGAAGCCAGCGGGCTACTGTCATTCGATTTTAGATTTTAGATTTTAGATTTTGGATTGACTTGCGCGAGATAAATGCTCTTTCTTGAGGATTTTCGATTTGGGATTGATTGCACGGATAAATCACGTGGCGGGTATCACATGAAGAAATTCGCGGTCATGAAAATACGGCGTTTCCGCCATAACTTTTGGCGCTGTTACCGGGTTTTTACTGTATGCGTAGGTAGTAAGTAAGTACATAGGTATCAATAGGAGTTATTTATGCCAGAAAACCAACAAGGTTCACTCTTCATCGAACTAACCGATGGAGAATCTGCTACTGTCAACGGTGGCTGCATTACCAGCGGTGTTAGTAGCGCTAATAACAACAGCGAGACGGATAACAGCAGCAGCTATGGCCTGAATATGCTGTTTTTCCTGCCACCGCCTAGGCAGTTTTATCTGTACGATCCGAGCCGCGATCGCCCTTACCCAACCCTAGTGGTTTAGATAGCTGAGTCAAGTTGTGCGATCGAGTAAATTTTGAAATTTTATCAGTAGTATTCCGGAGGTCGTACAGAACCACAAGAAGTATTACTCAGTATTTACACTAGGGTCTAGAAATTAAATAATATTTCTAGTTTTCCTTCAATTTTATTAAGTTAAACGGAGTCCAATCATGAAAGAAACAAAGGACAATTCACTGTTTGCTGAACTTACATCTGAAGAATCAGCTAGCGTCAACGGCGGTCACTATTATGCCAATCGATACAATTGTCACCGGCAGCGGCGCAGTTGGGTCGTGTACCGCCGGAATTACGACGGTTCATACAGAAGAGTAGTCCGCTACGCCTACTACTAAAGTTTAGTGCTAGTCAATTCAGATTTATAACTGTGGAATCGAGAAAGCACCCATAACTTTATGGGTGCTTTTTGCTGATTGGGTAGTTGGTGATGAGTAATCTTCTTTATGCTCTACCATTATTCATTTTGCAAAATGTTAAAGAACATCCCTTTGATCGGCAAAGTGCCATTATTCGGACAAGTTAACAGGTTTAAGAAATATCAGGTTGTTCTCCAGCAGAGCGAAGAAGATTGCGGGGCGGCTTGTTTGGCTTCGATCGCGAAATTTTACGGACAAAATTTTACTATTAGCCGCTTGCGAGAATGTGCGGGCACCGACCAAAAAGGGACGAGTTTACTTGGCTTGAAACAAGGTGCTGAGGCGATCGGCTTTAATGCTCGATCGGTGCGAGCAGCCGCTGCAATTTTAGACAAGCTCGATGATGCCCCTCTACCGATGATTATTCACTGGAGCGGCTCTCACTGGGTTGTTTTGTACGGAAAACAGGGCAACCAATATGCGATCGGCGATCCGGCTGTTGGTATGCGCTATGTTTCCAAAGAAGAATTAGCAGCAGGTTGGACAGATTGGCTGTGCTTGCTAGTAGAACCCGATGCTGAGCGTTTTTTTGCGGCCGCAGAGGGCCAACCGCCCGCCAATTCCTTACAAAAATGGATGCGCCGGATTGGGATTTATCGCCCGATTTTAATGGAAGCATTTTTGCTGAATGTGGTGTTGGGTTTGCTGTCGATTTCTTCGCCTTTTCTAGTTCAAATGCTCACCGACGACATCCTGGTGCGGGGAGACAGACAACTCCTGGCAAGCGTGGCGATCGCAGTTATAGTTATGAACCTTTTTAGCAGCAGTTTAGGATTGGTACAATCGAACTTAATTGCTCAGTTTTCCCAGCGTTTAGAATTGGGATTGGTGATGGAATTCGCGCGCAAATTCCTGCGATTGCCTTTGAGTTTTTACGAAACTAGACGCAGTGGCGAAATTGTCAGTAGATTACAAGATATCCAAGAAATCAATAAATTAGTTTCTCAAGTCGCTATCAGCTTGCCTAGTCAATTTTTTATAGCTGTAGTTTCTTTTATTTTTATGTTATTTTACAGCAAGGAGCTGACGTTAGCCGCTACAGCTATAGCTCTGTTAATGACTGCCTCTACAGTGGTATTTCTGCCCGCATTGCAGCAAAAAACGCGCAGTTTATTGGTGTTGGAAGCCGAAACTCAAGGCGTTTTAGTAGAAACTTTTAAAGGCGCGCTGACGGTCAAAACTACTAGCAGCGGCCAGCAACTTTGGGAAGAATTTCAAACCCGCTTCGGTCGCTTAGCAAAGCTGACTTTCCGCACTACACAAATTGGCATTCTCAACAATATATTTTCGAGTTTTGTTGCCTCTGCTGGCAGCATTACTCTGCTGTGGCTTGGTAGCGGTTTAGTGATTGACAAGGTATTGAGTATCGGTCAGTTGCTAGCGTTTATTAGTATGAATCAAAACGTTACTAATTGGGTAAATTCGCTAGTAGGATTTACTGATGAAATGACTCGCGTGCAGACAGCAACTCAAAGGCTGTCGGAAGTGATCGATGCTGAACCGGAAACTAAAGACAATACGAATAAACCTTTTGTAACTATTCAAGACCGCGACGGTATTGTTTGCAAGAGTGTTAATTTTCACTACCCCGGCAGACTTGATTTGCTGGAAAATTTTTCTGTCACATTTCCCGGCGGTCAAGCAATTGCTTTAATCGGCCATTCCGGCTGCGGAAAAAGTACGCTAGCCAAAGTAATTGCTGGTCTGTACCCGCTGCAAGCTGGTAATATTAGAATAGGCGGTTACAACTTGCAGGATTTGTCTCTTGACAGTCTCAGACAGCAGGTAGTATTGGTTCCCCAAGAAGCGCATTTTTGGAGCCGTTCGATTCTAGAAAATTTTCGATTGGGCAGTCCAGATATCAGCTTTGAACAGATTGTGAAAGCGTGTAAAATTGCGGGCGCGGATGAATTTATTAGCCAATTGCCGGATAAATATCAAACTGTTTTAGGGGAGTTTGGAGCGAATATTTCTGGCGGACAAAGACAGAGATTGGCGATCGCCCGCGCCATTCTCAACAACCCACCCGTATTGATTTTAGACGAATCTACCGCAGGGCTTGACCCCGCAAGCGAAGCGGAAGTTTTAGAACAGTTGTTGATGTATCGGCACGGGAAAACGACGATTTTTATCAGTCACAGGCCGCGAGTGATCGATCGCGCCGATTGGATTATCATGTTAGAACGGGGTAGGTTGAAAATGCAAGGCTCGGCTGCAAAATTGCGATCGATTCCAGGAGACCATTTAGAGTTTTTGCATCCTTGAGCTAGTTAATAAAACAACAGGTTGAAATCTGTCCCTACACAAACAAAACCAGCCTCGGCGGTTTAACACCCAGTCAATCGATTTTAGATTTTAGATTTTAGATTAAAGAATTGAAGCATTGACCCCACCGATAAATTCGGGGGCTCCTTTATCGGATACAGGTTTTTTATTTCACCGGTCCTGAGTCTGCTTTCGGAATGAATCACGTGGCGGGTATCCTGGATGCTTTCGGTCAACACTCAGCAATCAACAGTCAACAATCATTTCGCTCGTGCAACCGGAATTGATATCACTCATGACTAATAACTTCTCTAAGGAATGAGAATTAAATAACTTCCACTCTTGAAAGTGGGATGGGCGTCCCGCCCGTCATGAGTGGACGGGCGGGACGCCCATCCCACAATAACAATTAAAATTGTAAGTTATTTAATTCGCGCTCCTAAGATTCTTGAGCCAAAGTACATCGATCGCACAATCCAAAAAACTCCAAAGTGTGATAATAAATCTTGAAAGAATGAGATTGTTGTAGTTGGCTTTCTAAGTGGTGGACGGGGCATTCGTCGATCGTAATGGACGCGCCACATTCCAGACAAGTTAGGTGGTGTTGGTCTTGGTGGGCGGCACCGTAGAGAGACTCGCCACTAGCGAGAGTTCTGACGTGAACGAACCCCTCTCGCTTTAAACCGTCGAGGGAACGGTAAACGGTTGCTAGGCCCATGCTTTGGTCGCTGTTACGCAGTTCTAAGTAGATATCTTGCGCTGAGAGCGATCGATTCAAGTGCTTGAGCAAGTGTAAAATACGCTCCTGACTGCGGGTGCGGTTGGTTCTCATAATTTTTTTGTGTAATCTGCTGGAATCACATCTGTCCCTGTTTCTAGGCTATCTTACTTGGGCGAACCAAATGGCGATCGGCGCGCAGCTCGGTTGTAGAATACAATGGGGCTAACTTTCACATCACCTACCGCAACATTCCCGTGACTCAGAAATATCTTGCCCAAATCTATGTTACCCTCCGCCCTTCTGTTTTAGATCCCGCCGGCACTGCCGTACAGTCTGGTTTGCAACACATGGGATACGACAATGTTGAGCGTGTGCGAATCGGGAAATACGTTGAATTGACGCTGACTGCTGCTGGTGAGTCCCAGGCCCGCGAACAACTCGATCGCGTTTGCGACCAACTTTTGGCCAATCCAGTGATTGAAAATTATCGCTTTGATTTGACTGAAATTCCTGTTGCTGTGGAGACAGCGGCGGCCTAAATTCGATCGCCCGTAGCTCTTCGATCCCCCCTAACCCCCCTTAATAAGGGGGGGACAAGAGGGTTCTGAAAGTCTTTGCTAAAAAGCGGGGACAAGAGCATTCACAGTCTTCGTTAAAAAGCGGGGATTCGGAACACTCAAAGTCCCCCTTCTTAAGGGGGATTTAGGGGGATCGAGACTTAGATACAAGCGAGAGAAACATAAGATTTCAGTCTTAAGTTTACACCTCTTCCCTCTTCCTTCTTCCCTCTTCCTTCTTCCTTCTTCCTTCTTCCTTCTTCCCTCTTCCTTCTTCCTTCTTCCTTCTTCCTTGAGCTTATGAAATTTGGAGTTATTGTTTTTCCGGGTTCAAATTGCGATCGCGATGTGGTGTGGGTGACTCAAGGGTTACTGCACCAACCAACTCGCATGATTTGGCACGAAGATACCGATATTTCGGATATTGATATCATTGTAATTCCCGGTGGTTTCAGTTACGGAGATTATTTGCGGTGCGGCGCGATCGCCCGTTTTTCTCCGGCGATGCGGGCTACGGCGGAACACGCTAAACAAGGAAAGCTTGTATTAGGCATCTGCAACGGTTTTCAGGTGTTGACTGAAGCTGGTTTGTTGCCCGGTGCTCTGGTGCGGAATGCGGGATTGAATTTTATTTGCGATCGCGCTTCTTTGAAAGTCGAACGCGGTAATACTCGTTGGACTGCGGCTTATACTACGGGTGAAATCATCGATTTGCCGATCGCCCACGGTGAAGGCAATTATTATGCTGATGCGGATACATTAGCAGAACTAGAAGAGCACGAGCAAGTGCTGTTTCGCTACTGCACAGAGGCGGGCAAAATTAGCGATGCTGGGAATCCCAACGGTTCGTTAAATAATATTGCCGGTATTTGCAATCGCCAAGGCAATGTATTAGGAATGATGCCGCATCCTGAGAGGGCTTCCGATCCGATGTTGGGCGAAACTGATGGGGTCAAATTGTTTCAAGGGTTGCTGATGGCTACTGTGGCGGCTGTTTTGTAGTTGATATTTACGACATTGTTGTAGATACCGTAGGGTGCGTCGCTCTTGTAGGGACACGGCATTGCTTTTGGAGGGACACGGCATTGCCGTGTCCCTACTTTTGAGGGACACTCGAAAATCTCGCAGCGACGCACCCTACAAAATTTAAAATGCTAAAATGATTTGAGAGTCAATACATCGGAGAACAGTCCTATGCCTTCACCTTTTCCTGGAATGGACCCCTACTTAGAACACCCCGATTTCTGGCAGGAAACTCACAATCGATTGATTATCGCGATCGCTGATACCATCATGCCTCAAATTCGGCCTAAATATGAGGTTGCAATCGACAAACGAATCTATGAAATTACCGATCCAAATGACAGTAACAGCGACTCCCTTTTAGTAGGTATCCCCGATGTCGCGATTAAGCGTCAATCTAATAACCCGAATATTCCTACAGGTTCAGTTGCCACTGTAAGTATAACACTTCCGACTACTGTTAAAGTGCCTGCTCCTGAAAAAATTAAACAGACTTACTTGGAAGTGCGAGAAATGGCAACGAAACAAGTTGTCACTGCAATTGAAATTCTTTCTCCTGTGAACAAACGTAGTGGAGAAGGAAGAATTACTTATCTCAAAAAACGCCAGACTATTTTAGGTAGCTTAACCAATTTAGTGGAAATTGATTTACTACGAAAATGGGAATATATGCCCATTCTTAATAATTCTATTCAAAGCGATTATCGGGTTTTGGTCAGTCCCAGTAATCGCCGTCCGTTTGCCGAACTTTATGCTTTTAATCTTCGCGATTCTCTACCTATATTTCCGCTTCCCTTGCGCGAGGAAGATGTAGAACCTATTGTTAACTTACCAGAATTATTTGCAGGTGTTTACGATCGCGCTGGCTATGATTATCGGATCGATTACGAGCGAGAACCCGTACCGTCTCTATCGGAAGAAGATCGGGTTTGGGCTACCCAACTTTTGCAAGAAAAAGAACTTCGAGATAATTAATTATATTTTACTTTATATCCTAGGGTTAGTCGCGATCGACAATCTCTAAATCAACTAGAAAATCTCCCAGCGACGCACCCTACAACTATGATAATTCACGCAATATTGTTTCTATCGTCACATCTGGCAGACCAAGCAACTGAGCAATTTGGCATGGTTCGATACCTTGACTGTGCAACTTACAAACGACATCAGCAACATCAATTTCGAGCCGTTCGATCTGAGTTTTGAATCTGGATTCAGTGGCGTATTTGTTGTCAGATTTGCTAGGCCCAGAAGGACAGGGGTTAAAGTTTAGTGTCTGAACGTATTCAACGTATTGATGAATATAATCTCTACCGAAATTTGAGTTATTACTGGAGGTATTGCTAATATTTCTACGATCGATCGCAGCTTTGAGATTGCCTTTTTGCATCTCTTCATTCATCACTGCGGAGAGACTTTTGAGTAGCTTGTAGCCGACTTCTCGGACATATTTTGTAGTGTAGCGGGTGTCGCGGGCGATCGCTTCGTAGGTTTTGCCATCATACATTCCCTGCAACACTAACTGCTGTAGCGTGTTGAGATGTTTACCTGTTTTTTCAAATATTAGACCATCGACCAATTTCAGCAATTCGTTATCGTCAGGGACGGCTTGCAACGGGCGATCGTCGTTGGGCTGCATGGGTTAAGTGAAGAAATATAAAGTTAAGGAAACTTCGGGCTTTTTCAGTCTTTTTCAGGCTTTTTCAGCCATGACATAGATGAGACAGGTGAGGTAGATTTCTTAAATCACCAACACAAAGCAACAGTATATGCCTGACAATTTAGCTTTGCTGGACAAGAACGATGACATATTGAACGGTAGCAGCGCCAAGAATCAAGCGGATTGTGGCTGTGGCTCGAAAAAAGCCACCACTCAAGAGACGGTATCGAATGCTCAGAATATCCAGAATATCTTTAGCTTGGGAAGCAACGATACGCTAGAAAGTTCGATCGCGCCAGACTTTTTGAATGGTAACACGGGAAAGGACTTTATCTCCGGTAGTGTTGATGGGGATATCGGGCGATCGAGTTCTCAACTCAGCGATGGTCGGGCTTTTCGCTTATCTGAAAGTGGCGACTTGTTTAAGGCGACATCCGATCAGTCAGGTCAATATATCCAGGGTATCCTCGGCCTGGGGGGTAACGATACACTAGAAGGCTCTGTCGCAGAAGATTTTTTGAGTGGTAACGCAGGAAACGACTTCATTTCCGGTCGTGCTGGTGACGATTTGCTCTCCGGCGGTGCCGGTGCCGATACGATCGCGGGTGACGAGGGCGATGACGTTCTTAGCGGTGGCGAGGGCAACGATCTACTGCGCGGTGGAGCAGGCATAGATGCTCTCAATGGCAATCAGGGGGAAGACACGCTGTTTGGGGACGAAGGTAACGATATTTTGCGGGGCGGTCTTGGAAATGACCTTCTCAACGGCGAGGCTGGTAACGATCTGCTCATCGGCGATTTTGGCATTGATACACTAACGGGTGGCTCTGGAAACGATACATTCGTGCTGCGCTCTAATACTGGTACATCTGTCGCGAGCGAGGCAGATATTCTGACAGACTTTAATAAAAGCGAAGATTTCATTGGTATCGATCTCGATCTCACCGAGGCAGATTTAGTTCTTCAACCAACGGTCGCCAACAATCGATCAAGTACAATTGTCCGTGTTGCTACCACCAATTCAGTATTGGGAGTTGTTCAGGGGGCGGCACCTGACGATTTACGCGGTCGCTTCGTTAATCTGGATGCTAACCCTGCCCTCCGAGAAGAGACTGTGACCTATGACGCGCCGGTTGTCCGCAGTACCGGGTCGAATACCTATGATTTCATTTTGAACGGCAGCGATGGCAGTCAATATGTTGTCAACATTAAGCAATCGAGTGATGAAATCAGCGCTCGTGAGTTGCGCTACCAACCAGGCCCTCAAAGCAGTATGCCCGCTCACACCCTTAACATGAGTGCTGATGGTAAGCGGATGGAGGCTCAGGTTCAGGGTTCGACCAGCAAATCAATTTTCGATCGCCAAGATGATGGTTCAATCGTTGCCAAGCGAAAAAATGGGGCTGGTAGTGAGGAGACGATTGGTACCGTAGTTGGCCCAAGTGACCCCTCAATACCAACTACGCCGACTACCCCAGCCACACCAACACCAATAACCCCCTGCGAATTATTTAAGGGACTTTGCGCTCTTTCAGAAAATAATAATGTTTCTGATAACCTTGCTCTTGGAGGCCTTTTCGCGGTAGGAGTTGGAACTGTGGCGGCTCCAGCGACATTAGGGACGAGCGCACTGATAGGAGCAACAGTAGGTGGTGCTTTGGAAATAGCCGCTGCTGGTGTCAAAGTGTTCGATACTGTTTGCCTTGTTCTCAATGGTAATGATGGAGATATAGCCGAGGAAGCCTTTGGTTTAATTCCTTTCGGTAAACTATTGGCTAAAGGTAGTGCACTCGGTAATGCTGCGCGTCCTCTCCAAGCTGGTGTATTGAAAGTAACGAGAAAGGCAATCAATTTTGTTACAGAAAGAAGCGAACTGGCTGGTAATGTAGTTAAGACATATGGTAAGATAGCTGCTAATGATCTTTTTGGGCAAGTGGGGGGTGCAGCAAAAGATATTGCTTATAACTTCACTTCCAAGCTTTACGACAAGGTTGCTAATACAGTTGGATTTAGCAAAGGGGATGGAATGAAGACGCTCAGAAAGAGTCTTGGACTAGATTTCTGTGATGAACCTTCGACTACTCCTGTAACACCTCCACCAACACCATCCACTCCCTTCTTAAAAATAGAGGTAAAACCTTCTGCTATTCCTTATCAGGGGACTGCTAACCTGAATGTCAAATACTCGAATCCAGACAACAATAGCACAAATATAGATATCACAGGTGTTGCTCAAAAAGGTCTTGGACTTAACAGTTTTCTAATTCCAGATGATAAAAAAGGTCAAGGAGAGTTAAATTTCACTTTGACCAATATCGGTACAGAGTTAGGAGGACCGGGTAGTGCAAGCCGGGAGGATTTATTAGAGGTTTCGATTGGGACTGTAGGGGGAGGAGAACTATTTGATACTGTTAATTATCGTCCACAATCATTCGATCTTCTAGAAGCTTCAGGTCCAAATGTTGACTTTTTGCCTAATGTCTATACGGTTAGTTCGGTAGATGGTTTGACACGGCGGCGATAATTGATATAGTCGGGCGGGCACGGGGGCACCGCCCCTACAGTCATCATTTGGAATTTCAGTGTGATGTGGAGTTGGTTTAAGGGCGATCGAGTTTTTGGTGGATGGGCGATCGGATTTTTGGGTTGATGGGCGATCGAATTTGAGAGAAATGTGCGATCGAATTTGATTTGTTAGTCCCTTAGTTTTTCCGCGCAGTCCGGGCTAGTTGGTTCGTTGCCGAGTCCGCCAGGGGTTGAAACCCCTGTCTCATAGCGAAAGTCCTCTGAAAGAGGACTGAAGAGTTAGTTGATGTGTATCGGTTTCATGCGAATTTTCAGTCGGTTTCAACCGACTTTAGCTATGAGACGGGGGTTTCAACCCCCGGCGGGCTGTGTCACAAAGCAGACAAATTTTCACTCGGTTTCAGGGCGATCGAATTTGAGAGAAATGTGCGATCGGATTTTTGGTTTATGGGCGATCGACTTTTTGGGAAACGGGCGATCGAGTTTTTGGTTGATGGGCGATCGAATTTGAGAGAAATGTGCGATCGGGCAATAAGTTGTTCACCAATAAGTGATTAATGGAAACCCGATTAGTGCGATCGTTACTTGTTTCTCAGATTGTATCAGGTTCAAAAAGATTGTGAGTAAAATAAACGGGGTTTGCGTCAGTTGTTTTTGTAATTGAGCCTGGTAAAATGTTGGTAAAATATTTTTTGGGATAGGCAATCGTGTAATAATTCTGCTGCCTATCTTTTTTAACCACAACACAAATCAATCCTTATCCAGTCTGGATTTGGGGCGGGTTGTCACCCCCCAGCACACTAACAATCCTATTTTTTAATAGTCGCTTGCAAATAAAGCAGCGGGTCTTCAGCAACCCAACCCAAACCCGAATTGTACCGAACTTCAAAATGCAAATGAGATGGCGGAATGTCCCGTTTTCCCGTCGTCCCGACAGTTCCCAAAACTTCTCCAGACTCCACTTTTTGACCGACTTTGACCGCAATATCTTTCAAATGAGCGTAGCGCGTTTGCTTCCCCGCTTCATGGTTCACCACCACTAAATTCCCGTAATCCCCCTGCGGCCCGGCAAAGGCGACAGTCCCCTCGCCTGCAGCCAAAACCTGCGTACCCTCCGACGCCAAAAAATCTACGCCGCTGTGGAAAAAAAATTCGCGCCGCGCCGGATGCAATTGCCGCCCGTAACGCAAAGCTGCTACTGCTGGGGCAGGCAGCGGAAATCCTTGCACCGATGGCGTTGCATCGGGATTGATAGAAGGCCCGATCGACCTATTCACCGCAGGCACAAACACCGTTTTCCCCAACGGCCTGCACCCGTTCGCCTCAAATAGCAAATCTGCGGGCACTTTGTAAGCTTCTGCCAGTTTTTGCCAATTCGAGCCTGCAGGCACTTCTACCTCGATGCCACTGTACGGAGGAATGATGATCGCACTTCCAGCAGATACTCCACCGCCCCGCAACGTCGGATTTATCCCGATCAGCGCCGCAGGAATCACATTGTACTGCCGCGCGATGCTTTCTATTGTCTCGCCCTGGGCCACAGTGTGGCGACGCAACCGAGACATAGCCGGACTCGGGCAATCGCGGGCGGGGTCGGGGTTTTCTACAGGTGTACCTAAAGGAAGATTTGCAGGTGGGATTTCGGTATTTGCCGCCGTTTTCTCAACGGGTGCGATCGACCAAATTAGTGCAAAAATCAGCGGAAATAAGCGTTTAAAAGTCATTATGTACATAAAAAAGTATTCCTTTCGGACAGTTGACAATTTTAAAATCCTGTAAAATTGCATATTTGAAAGCTCTAGCCACCCCCCAGAGTGTAAATCCCAGGCTAAGCCAAGTTAGGATGAGAATTATTAGTTTGATTCGCTCTAGGCAAATCCGGCAAAATTGCCTGTAATGCCGATGGGCGCCGGCCTGTTAACAGCTATGTTCTTGAGGAAGCGGTACGCCCCGCCCCGCTTCCTTCCCGTCGCCAAGACAAAAATGCTTGATTCGGAACCTGTCTGCGGGGATGAGGTATTTAGCGGGAGTTATTAAATGAGTTTATCTTTTAAGCAAGCGACCCTTTATGTGACTCTGCTGTCAATCGGCGGAGGTATGGGATGGTTGGGAAATCGCTATCTGCAAGGCTCAAACAATCTGGAAACCGGATTGGTTTTGCCAGTAGTACGCCAGCAAATCCCCCCCTATTCGTCTCCTCCAGTTCTGGAAAATCGGGCAGTCGATCGCAGCAAT
This sequence comes from Microcoleus sp. AT8-A3, assembly GCF_036705675.1. Lineage (NCBI taxonomy): Bacteria > Bacillati > Cyanobacteriota > Cyanophyceae > Oscillatoriales > Microcoleaceae > Microcoleus > Microcoleus sp. AT8-A3. Next base: position 3,932 of record NZ_JAUBVD010000055.1, on the reverse strand, counting down.
CCCAATTTTATTGCTGAAGCAGCCGAAAAAGTCGGCCCGGCTGTAGTGCGGATTGACGCATCAAGCAAGGTGGCGAATCAAGTGCCGGAAGCATTCAAAAATCCTTTGTTTCGTCGGTTTTTTGGGGAGAATTTGCCACAGCCGGAAGAACGAGTCAAGAGAGGTACCGGTTCCGGGTTTATTCTCACTTCTGACGGCCGCATCGTTACTAATGCTCACGTTGTCTCCGGGACTGATACTGTTAAGGTGACGCTCAAAGACGGCCGCGAGTTTGAGGGTAAGGTGCAGGGAGTCGATCCGCTGACGGATGTGGCTGTGGTTAAGATTAATGCTAAGGAACTGCCGCAGGTGGCTTTGGGTCGATCGGACAATATTGTACCGGGACAGTGGGCGATCGCGATCGGCAATCCTTTAGGTCTCGACAATACCGTGACTGTGGGCATTATCAGCGCTACGGGTCGATCGAGTTCCCAAGTCGGCATCCCCGACAAGCGAGTCCGCTTCATCCAAACCGATGCTGCCATCAACCCCGGCAATTCTGGTGGCCCGCTGCTGAATGACCAAGGCGAAGTAATTGGCATCAATACCGCTATCCGCGCGGACGCTCAAGGCTTGGGATTTGCAATTCCGATCGAAACCGCCAAACGAGTTTCCGATCAGCTATTCGCCAAAGGTAAAGCCGAACATCCCTATCTCGGCATTCAAATGGTCAGCTTGACTGCCGCCACCAAGGCAGAACTCAACAAACAGCTCGATAATAATAAAATTACCCTCGATCAAGGCGTAGCCGTGGCGCGAGTCGTGGAAAATTCCCCCGCTCAAAAAGCAGACTTGCGTCCCGGAGATGTCATTCAAAAAGTTGACGGAATTGCGGTTAACACTCCCGGTGACGTGCAAGAACGGGTGGAAAACACGGTTGTGGGCAAAGAACTCGAACTGGAAATTAACCGTTTGGGTCAAGTTCAGAATATTAAAGTACGTCCGGGTGCTTTTCCCCTATCGGGTAGCTCCGCCGGTGGGTAATACCATTTTCGATTTTCGATTTTCGATTTTCGATTTTCGATTAAATAATTAAGAATGACTTACTGCATAAGGATTTGGAGCTTATCAGCAGTTGCATTCTTTTTTTAAATTGGTATTAGTTGCAAGGGTGGAGGATGGAAGATGAATCTGATGCTTTATAGTCCTAGAAGCAGTAACCGGGTTTTTTTACCAAAATCCTCGGTGTAGCGCGAGGGATAGCCGGTTAACAGCCCGGTTTCTTAATTCCCTGTGCCTCCATGATTCAGGATTATGGATTTTTCTGAACAACTTTCATCTTTCTTGCTTCCCCAACCCGTTGATTTTTTTACTTGTCTTTGGGTGAGTTTGGTTTAATCGAGCTGGTGCTTGCTAAATTTTCTTCTAGGTGCATCCTTTGCTCCATTTGCCTCAAAAAATAGCCTGTCATCATCGCTGAAGCTAGCAAACCTGCTAAGTTTTCGCGATCCGTGGTAATTTCGACGTTAAAATTTTCGGAAGGCAAAACGCCGACAAGTCCTTGAACGTTATGAGAGATTATTTCTCTGATGTCGGGGCTCACAGACTTGGCGACGCGGGCTAGAACCTCCGGGGATTGGTGTTGGAGGTACTTCAGCAGTGGATTGACTGCGGTTTGTTGGGCATTGGATGTGTCAAAGTCAGGGTGAAAAACCATTTGGCGATTCTTAATTTCTGGCTGGTTACATTCTACTTCAAACTACTCGTCATTGCTTGGGTACAAATTTGCCTGAAAGTCAAGTTGCAATTGTTTTGGCAGTTGGTCTACTTGAAAGTACCGATGAAATTTCTCGGTAACTTGTAACCAATATGACCGCCCCTCACTCGGTCGCCGTTTGCGGACGAAACCCATCTCTACAAGTTCCTGCACTTGTTGGTAAGCGCCTGAACCTCGCAAGTTAACTAAGTCTGGCTGAGCGATGCCGCCTTTGAGGGCGATCGCAGCCAGCGTTCGCAAAGCTCCCACACCTAATTCTGGAGGTATTAAAGTTTGCATTAAACTGGCAAACTCTTCTCTGAGTTGCAGGCTGTATCCTGTGGGGGTTTCGACGACTTCTAATGCACTGTCGCGGTGGGACGAGTCAGACATGAGTTCGATGATGGCGTCTTCGGCTTCGGCTCGATCGCACTTGGCAATCTCGGCAATTTCTGCGATCGACACTGGCTGACCTTTTAGGTAAAGTATGGCTTCTATTGTTGTGGCTAAGCGAGTCATTTGGGAATTAGTAACGAGGAATTGGGAGGTTGAAAGAAGAAGGAATAAGCAAAAAAGAAGAAGGAATCAGGAAAACAACAGTTATCCGTATTTCCGTAACTTCCGTGTCGTGAAGAATGAGAGTTAGGAATAAACATTCCCCTTACACAAATTATTAATAGTGTAGGTTAGGTTGAGAAACAAAACCTACACTATTAATTTTCTTTTTTTATATCAATCCGAGACGCAGGAATATATAACGTTTCTAGCTCTCCTGAGCTTATGGTAAAATATATCAACCAATACAGATGACGGGGCTAGAACCGATTTTTGGTAAAAAAATATGGGGTCAGTCTTGTTAAGAAGCCCCATCAGTTAAAAATGTTACCTCAATCATACCAAATTTGTTTCCAACAGCAGCTCAAAAACACCGAATACTTGACTGTGACTATTTGAGTTTTTCTGCTCCCAACCCATAAACAAGTGAGTATGGAGTTATTGGCGAAATTGATGCCATACCCAATCATGTTTGAGAGCCGACGACGTTCTATTCAACGGTTTCTCAAGCTACCTATCCTCAAGATTGAAAAGCTTTGGTTTCCTGTGCTTAAATATATCTGGAGAACTCAATTTAAAAAGAAACAAGAGTTGAATGTCGCCATTGATAGAACGCAGTGGCGAGATAAAATATGTTGATGATTAGCCTGATTGGGGACAAGAGAGCTTTACCGTTGTAGTAGCAGATATTGCCTTCGCTGTGGCTGTAGCAACATCCGAGAACAACAAAGCTTAATCTGCCCCATTCTTGGTCTGCTAAAAAAATATAAAATGGTCCTTTTAGGAAACGCCTGAATTTGCGATCGTTAAGCTGGCAAGTGGGCTGTGTGAAAAGAACATAAGGTGTGTTTTGAGAGTAAAACAGGGACGCTATATTCAAGAAGAAGGAGAAGAATTTAAGCGGTTGAGTGAGGGTGGTTTAGTCGCAGGTACGAGCTTTTATGTGACAGGAGTTAAAATCAGCAGCAAGGATTGGGCTGTTTTGATGTCGCTGGTTATGGGCAACGAAAATATCGAAATAGTGGCGAAGATGAAGACTGGTATTGACTCACCAATATCGCCAAATTGAAACAAGCTGTAACAGCGTTTAAATGTCGCAGTGGTATCGAAGCAATGTTTAAGGACTGTAAAACAGGAGGCTATAATCTTGAAAAAAGTTACCCTTGTGACGACCGCCTCAAAACTTTCTCAAAACTTTAATATTATAAAACTTTAATATTTTTAATAGCTTTAGCTTAGAGTTGCTGATAGTTGTGCGATTTTACAAGGACACAAGCTCAAGCTTATGGGAATTCCGAAATAGATCGGTAGCCTTACGGTCGTCGAGGCGATCGCAACGCCGTCATAGTAGCTTTTGAATGATTATACGGTAAATCGTGGGCGCAGCGAAGCGGAGGGAGTAGGGAGGGAGCTTTGCCATGCACCTATTGCGGAATTGATGAAAATTAGACGCAATCAGCTCCTATTCCCTCAGATTAGCAACCCGGAGTTTTAACAACGGAAAAAGGAATAGTATCCCAGTGATCCCACTGCGTCTTTGTAGAGACGGAAAAAAAATAAGGGTAAAAAACCCTGAAGACTGCAGAGAATTAAGTCATCATCATCACCATGTAGAAAGAGAGGTCAAGCCCTCGGTCTATTA
>NZ_JAUBVD010000054.1:0-44462 GCF_036705675.1 Microcoleus sp. AT8-A3 | reverse complement strand
CAAAGTTTTCAATCGATTCATGCCGTGTGTATTCAAGGAATTCAGCAAGTTTCTAATTTGACATCAGAACGGTTAGCTATCTTAAATTTATTTCCAGTCACCTGTCGGTCTTATTATTTTTTGTTGTGAAAAGAAGTCTATTATTGATTGGTAAAACTGACTTACATTTAAATAATTGTTGATTCAGCAGTGATGTATTATTGTCATAATGCGGGCGATATATGCTGGGAATTAATAGTTATTAATGGTCTGATTTTTGACTTTTAATGGGCTAAGAAGATTGAATTAATGCCCTCATGTCAATTTTTAGGAATTCCTAACTGAGTGATGCGAGCGTTGCACAGATTTTTGGGTGTTTTTACTCACTATTATCTCGGATGATTCACTTTTATCCCCTCCATCTGCCTATGTGCCAGTTGGGGGTGCGGAATGTGGGATTAAAAAATACACCAATGAAAGCATATTCAGTAAATTTGCTTTCCAAAAATAGTAGCAGCCCATCAATATCAGAAGCTGTCGATCAGAAAAACAGCAGCGATATTTTCCGTCAGTAAAAGCTTAGTTCAAAAACTGGTCAAGCAACAAAAAATCGAGGGGAATTTACAGCCGAAACGAGAGTGGGAAACCGAGATATAGTCATTTGAATAATTCCACAGCTTCTTTGAGAGAAATAGTGGCAGCACATCCCGATGCAACCTTACTAGAATTGTGTGAGTTATTTGCCCAGAAGAATCGTAAAAAAAAACAGTGATCGGTAGCCAAGCCGGCACTGAAAGAGTCATGAAGTTAAGGTTAGATTATTGGTAAAAACTCAAGCATATCGACCCAAAAAATATAGTCTTTTTAGATGATACTGGAGTATTACGCTTGTTTAACCAGAAGTCATGCACGTTCACAACGAGGAACGAGAGTCTATGCGGTTAAACCTTTTTACCGAGGGAAAAAAGTCACAGTAATTGGTGCAATTAGTTTGAAGCGAGTAGTGGCACTCATGACAATGGATAACTCAATGGATGGCAAAGCATTTGAGGTATTTATTGAGCAATGTTTAGTGCCACAATTGTGGTCGGGAGCAGTAGACGTGAATTGATAATTTACCCGCGCATAAAGTAGATTCAATTAAGCCAGTAGATTGAAGCGGTGGGTGCTTCTATCTTGTGTTTTTCCCCATAGTCTCCTGATTTTAATCCAATTGAATTATGGTGGTCGCAACTCAAATCTTTCTCGATCCATTTGTCACCAACCACCACTAAAATGGTTGACACCATAATTTCTGTGGCTCTTGACTTAATTAATCCGAAACATCTTAAAAACTGGTTTACTAATTGCTGCTACTGTACCTCATAACATCCGGAAGTGCTGTATGCTATTTATAGGGCGATTAGGTCATTGGTTTGTGTTAATATGCTAAAATATCAAACAACCACGCGGTAATAATTAGGTGGACAAACTTCAGACAGATATAGAAGCAATTTACTCTAAAATTGAGGAATTGCGCCTGGAACGCCAGCAGCTTAGTATTGCCGATGTTGTCCCAGCAGGTGATTCGCCCCAAGCGATCGCCGATGCTTATCGGCGTCACGCCAGGGAAACAGCACAAGTGTCGGCAGAAGTCAAGGGTATAGATGACGCGATCGCGGCTCTGTCTGCTCAACTGAGTCAGAAACAACAGCAGTCGGTAAAGTTGCAAAGAATCAGTCCGATGGAGGAGCAAGTTGAAGAAGGAAGACTACTAGCTCAGGGACACGCGGAACGGATTAATGAACTGGCGGCGGAACTGGCGGCGGAAGTGAAGGGACTCAAGGCCATCGCCGACCAAATTAGTCCCAGCTACTGGCAAGTTTATTACAAGCCTTTTATTACTGGTTTTAAGAGTATTTCTGTTCCCTACGTGCGATCGGACGGGGATGTTTGGACTATTGTCAATCGAGTAGTTTAGAGAGGCTGCGGGAGCAGAAATAATCAGCGCTGAAGACAATTTTTTTCCTGTCCCTACTCCTCCACCTCAACCTCGCAGCAGTTGCTTAATAGTCCCGACCAATTCTTGAGGGTGAAATGGCTTGGCGATGTAAGCGTCGGCTCCTTGTTTCATTCCCCAATAGCGATCGAACTCTTCGCTTTTGCTCGAACACATTACTACAGGCAAATTTTGGGTTTTAGGGTCGCTTTTGAGCCTGCGACAGACTTCGTAGCCGTTCATCCGGGGCATCACGATATCCAGAACGACTAAATCTGGGCGGTTAGCTTTAATTTGCTCTAGAGCTTCTACGCCATCACTCGCTACCGTGACGTTTAGTCCTCTACCTTTGAGCAAGTCGGCGATCATCTCCCGCAGAGTGACGCTATCATCAACAACCATAACTGTACTCATAGAATAATCCCTACCAAGTTTCTGGGTTGAAACGTTCTCATTAACGTTTACACTAACGTTCACCTTCAAAGGTGTCTTTTCCTGATTGAGATTGCGCTCTGCTAAATGTAGTTTACCCACTTTTGCTGATTTCTCAATCATTTTCTGAGTAATTACCGCAAAATTTAAATATCCGCGCAATCTCGGTTGACACACGAGGCTATGTCCGTTAGTCTATCATTTTCTTTCTCAAATGGTACTATTATCAAAAAATCAGGGTATAGCTTGGTTGTGCGTTTCCCGTTGAGGACGGCGGCCCTCGGCCGCCTGCATCAACATTTGTCTAATTAGGATTTTTCGTACCTAAAGCCGATAGTTTTTGGTCGTAGAGCGTGTCTAAAACGACCGGGCGTTGGCGGTAGCTGTGACCGGTGTTTTTGCAGCCATTAGCAACGATTCCCAAAACGGAAGCTCCAGAAATTTTTAATTCTTCTAAAACTTTGCGAACTTGCGCTCGGTCCGTTTGCCCAATTTGGACGACCATAATCGTAGCGTCTGTGTGAGCTGCGATCAAGTGGGTGTCTGCCAAGCCTGCTAGTGGCGGGGTGTCATAAATTACTAAGTCAAAAAATGCTTGAAATTGCTCCATCAGATACTGCATTTTTTTGGAAGAAAGAAGCTTGATCGGATCGGGGGGAATTTGGCCTGCGGTGAGTACAAACAAATTTTCTTGGTTCGGGGCTCGTTGAATCGCGTCGTTGAGGCTGATATCTGTGGAGATGGCATCGCCCAGGCCACGCACGTTCGACAGTCCTAACTTAGCGTGCAGTTGGGGGCAACGCAAATCTGCATCTACTAACAATACTCGCTGTCCTACGGCTGCTGCTGTGGCTGCTAGGTGCAAAGCTACTGTAGATTTCCCGTCTCCGGTTACGGCTGAGCCGACTAAGAGCGATCGAATTGCCGTGCCTGCGCTCAGCAAGTGAATGTTCGTGTATAGGGATCGAAATGCTTCTAAAAATTGATAGTCCAAGTCGCTCAAAATACTTGGTGCCCCGCTCATCGAACCAGTAGGTCTAGCTTCGACCTGTTCGACTACTTCCACTTTCGAGTTCGATCGAGCCGATGTTAGTTTTCTCTGTCTGGCTGGCGGTCTGCGCTTGACTTTCTTGGTAAACGGAATCACCCCGAGTATTGGCAATCTTGTGGCCATTCTGAGTGATTCTGGAGTGTGGAACACAGTATTTAGTACCTCTACGAGCAAGCCGACGGCTATGCCCAGCAGACTGCTTAAAATTACTGCCAGCGCTAACTGTTTTCTGGTTTGTTTGACGGTAGCTGTTATAGGGTTGCCGAATTTGTCTCGCGGAATTTCCGGAGGATTTATCAGCACCCAGGGTATTTGCTCCTGAGCCGCATCAATTCGCAAGGCTTCTCGTTTTGCCAAGAAGTCCGACAAACTCTTAGTAACTACTTGCAGTTCTCGCTGTAAATTGTCGTATTGTCGGGTTGTAACTGAAAAGTTTCTAATTTTTTGGTTGAGAGCATTTTGCACAGCGGTCATTTCACGATCGCGCGCTTCAATTTCTTTGATTTGGGTCTCTAAATTTCCCATCACCACTTCTTTTGCTTGTTGAGTGGCGGTTAAAATAAGTTCTTCCCGACTTTTTCGCAGCGCTAAAACTGGCAAACTGTCTTCTCTGTACTGAGCTAATTTCATTGACAATTCCGAGTCTATTCTCTGAATTTGACCTAAGAGTCCGCCGTAAGCTTGTCCTTGGGTAATCAGCAGCCCCTGGGGATTATTTTCCTTGAGTAGTTTTTCATAGCTTTGGTAGAGGTTTCGCATCCCTTTTAGCTGAACTCTGATTTCTACTTGCTTGCCGCGAATGCTTTGAACTTGTTCAGACAAAGATTTTCCCTCTATCTGAGGTTCAAATAAGTTGCTCTGCTGCCGCAGTCTTTGGACTTGCAATTGCAGAACTTCTACTCTTTCTCGGAGCTTGGGAAGCTCCGTATCTATAAATTTAATACCTTGATTAATGCCCATCAGCCGTTGCTGCAAGCTGTAGTCTAGATAAGCTTTAGAAATTTTGTCCAATACGTTGTTAATTTTTTTTCTGTCTGCATCTTTGTAGCGAACTTGTAAAATTTTTGTGCCTTGCTGTTTGCCATCTTTCGTGTAGCTGATGCGGTTGATGGACATTTTTGAGATCAGTTCCGTATAGGTCATTTTGGGATACCACGCTCGCAATTCCTCAAGCACGGGCTGCATCAATTTGGGGCTACGCAAAATCCTAATTTGGGTTTCGTAGTCTACTAAGCTAATTCCTTCTATATTAATTCTTGCTAAGTCGGCAGCTTGGGTGTTGTTTAATTGTTTGGACAGCAAACCTTCAGCAGTGGCGGGTTCTACTAACAGGGAAAAGGAGCCTTCATACTCGATCGTTATGCTTTTAGAAGTGGCGACGATCGCTGTTCCTGCCAGGGCGCTCAAAGCAATGGTGGCGGCTGCCATGACCGGGAAGCGACGGCGCACGACGCCTAAGAGCCAGGACAAGTCTAGCTTTTCTTCTTCTCTCTCCTCAACAAAGTGATCTCTGTAGTTCTGAGCAGATAACTCCGGCAGTTTGCCATTCGATTTAGGTGTGAAGGGTTGGTAATCTTGTCTGCTATCCATATTCAGCCTGGGTATTTTTGAGGTTGATATTTTTGAGGTTGATATTTTTGAAGCGGCCAGGTCGCGGCTGGGTAATCTTATTGTTTAGTTTATTCTAGCCTTTGCCAGGAATTATTCACCTCACCCGCCGCCTTCTTACCTGAATAAAAATCGGAGAACGTTTATAAAATTTAACACTCCCGTCGCAGGCCCGACAGGTCCGATTACAGCGTTCATGCGATCGACAAAATTGACGAGACCCCTGCGAGATACGATAATCATGTCGTTGTTGCGAAGTTGAGGATTGGTTTCTTCGTTAATTCCTTGAGTTAAATTGACTTCGATCGTCCGTTTAGTAGCTGTACCGTCGTTATTGAGGCGGACTAGCTCAACTTTATCCCTTCTAGCTCTGGTATTCTCGTAGCCAAAAAATCCTCTGGAAACTAAAGCTTGATTCAGTGTGGCATTAGCTGGGAGCCTCAAGGGATCGAGGGATGTTCTGAGTTCTCCTACTACAAAAACGTTAATGCCGACGGGGGCAAAGTTAGTGCTAGCGAGTACGCCAGCTTCTGCTGGGTTAACGATCGTGGCTTTGGGCACAATGATCGTGTCTCCCTCCTGGAGGATGGTATCTTGAGCGCCGTCGCCGGACTCTAGGAACTGCCACAGGTTGACTGGGATAATTTGTTCACCTCTTCTGGTGACGCGCCGCACTTGGATTTGCCGGATGTCGGCATCCGATGTGATGCCACCAGCTAGCTGAATGGCCCGGATGACGGTGGGGAAACCTTCGCGGCTGAGGTCGTTGGTGGTATTGCCACCGATCACGACGTAAGCCCCGGGGCGGGTGACTTGACCAACGATGGAGATCGATCGAGGTTTTTCTGGGGGTGGCGAAAAGTTTGCCGTCGCAAATTGACGAGCTTCTGCTTGGTTGAAGTTGGCGACTGTGGGAATCACGATTGTGTCTCTGTCTTGCAAAATTATGTCTTGAGAGATGTCTCCTTCCTCCAAGAATTTCCACAGGTTGACATTGAGCACTTGATCGGGGCCGTCTCGTTGGGGACGGCGGACACGGATGTTGCGGATGTCGGCCACACCCGTGACGCCTTCTGCGAGTCTGATCGCTTGGGTGACAGTGGGGTACTGGACACTCGGCGCGGCTCCCGGGCCAGGAGTTAGGGTAATGGTGAAGTTTCCGGGCCTGGTGACTTCTCCGATGACGCCGACGTTGAGGGGGCGGGCGGCGACGAGGCTGACTGTGACTATGGGGTCTTTGAGGACGCGGCGGTAGGCGTTGCGGATGATGTTGGTGGCTTCTACTAAGGTGCGACCGCGGATGGAGACCAAGCCGATCAGGGGCAGGTTGACTGAACCGTCGGAAAGGACTTCGTAGCCGCGGCTGAGTTCGGGTACTTCGAGTATTTCTAGTTGAATGCGATCGCCGCCGCCGAGTTTGTAGCTTTCGGGCGATCTCCTAACGGGCGCAACGGTCTGGGCTTGGTCTGCGCCTAGCGGGATGGGAAGTTGTGCCGGGGTGCTTCTGGCGTCAGCGAGGACAGTGGAAGCAAACAAGACAACACCCACAACCGACGGGGCTATCTGTCTTGGAAAATGGGTGTTAACCATACACAACCTAATTTTATTGACTATGATTTATATAAGTGTAGCCTTTTTAGTGCTGGGCAAAAAGCTCATTATTTTAAGCGATCGCCGAAAAAACGGTGCTGTATTTTTGCTTTATGCCTAATTTCTGTGTTAGCGTGGTTGCGGGTTGACGCCTATATTTTATATCTAGATAATTTGAGCTTGTTTGTGATAAAGGAAAGCAATTATGACTGAACCAGTGTCTAAAGCGGCTATGCTGAAAGAGCTGATTTTAGGTAATTCTTTATTTATATGGATGCTAATGGCTATAATCGCCATCGCGACTTTGCTATTATTTCAATTGTCCAGTAGCAAAAAAATAGGTTTGGCTTTAGAAAAAACTTTTGCTTCTTTTTATATTTTCATCTCTCCCTCTCTCACACAACCTCCTTTTAATTACTTGCATCTTACTAATTTGCAAGATACATCTGGCAGTATTTTAAGTATGCTGCCTTATTTTTTTTACCCGTGGATAGTATTAATTTTATTTTCTAGGGTCAAAGCTTTTGGTAGCAAGTTTATAGATTTTTTTGCCAAAGTATTGATCATGAATCCTTTCTTTTTACTTTACATATTACTGCCATCACTGTCTACATTATGGTCTCTAGTTCCTGACGTAACGCTAAGAGCAGCCCTAGCTTTTTCAGCATTTACTGCTTTCGGATTTTACTTGGCCGCGCAATATAAATGGGATGATCTATCTCGTTTTTGGCGGTGGGGATACACGGCACTGGGTTTGGCAAGTTTTATAATGAAACCACCGGGAGCAGGCGATTTTGTAGGCCTAACGCAAGCTAAAAATTCTCTCGGTGGAATCCTAGCTTTATGTACGGCATTTTGGTATTTGCATTATTTTCAAGGAGCTAAAACTCAGAAAGAACGCTGGATTTCTTTGGGAATGATGTTCTTTTATTTTTACCTGGTGAGAGCTAATAAGTCGGGAGCGGCTCTAGTGATTACTATCATATTAATAATTGCAGTGTCCTCACTAAACTTTCTAAAAAAATTAACTTTTCAGTGGGCATTTACTGCGATTATATGTTTCCTGGTGGTCAGCATAATTATGACGGTTTTTGTAGTAGACAACCTAGAGGATATTGTTGTAGGTGGGTTAGGCAAGGACTTGACTCTAACTGGGCGGACCGAATTCTGGCCGCAGTTAATAGCTGCGGCCAATCAGCGCCCCTGGTTTGGCTACGGATACGAGGGATTTTTTCAACAAGATAAGTTAGGCCCCGCTACTCCTGCTTATTTTATTTATACTACTAATGGATTTCAACCGAAAAATCCTCACAATGGCGCGATCGGAATATTGTTAGCCTTCGGTTGGCCAGGATTAATCTTAATGATGATTTCCCTGCTTCTTAATTTGGCTTACGCAGTCCGGTATTTGAGTCGTAGCAAGCTGGAAGACGCGGGAATCCCTATTTGTTTTCTGGTGTCTATTATTATGAGCAACATCACAGAAACTCAGATCCTGGGAATCGGAAATGCTTGGCTGAGTTATGTAATGTTGACAGTTAGACTTGCCATAGACAATACTAGTAACACTTCCAACAGTAGCAGCAGCAACCCTCAAAGGCCTTCTGTAGCTCGCACTCTCGACTGAAGTAAAGTTCCTTGGGCGGATCGAAGATGTGCCAAGCTGTGCGATAATATCATCTGACGAGTCTGATTTTGCTCGATAGCCAAGCGTTCCACAACCGCCTTTATATTTTCTAAACACTGAAAATCGGCGTTGCTGGATTGAGGTATGATACAGAGAGATCGAGAGTAACAAAAAACATCAACCGAGAATTAAAATCAATGGAATGTCCTGAATGTAAGCTGAAGGGGTGACATGAAAGCTAAGACGTAGACCTGAAGGGGTGATAACCCGCCCAAAACCCTGACGACTGGGCAAAGATTCAGCCGAGTTATGGTAAAAAAAGATAGGCAGCAAAATGGTTACACACTTGCCTATCCCAAAAATAAATGTTACCAACATTTTACCTTGCCTCACTTGCAAAAACAACTGACGCACTTGCAAAATCGGGATGCTCCCCATTTAGACCTTGTAAATCTTCATGTAAATGGTAAGCAGCCCTCGCCGCTCCACCACTAATATCCGATGTATTAATCACTAATACTTTCATAATTAATTAAGCATATAAATAGGTTATTGGGTGACCGTGAAATCCTTGCAGTGTAAGCATCCTCGCTTGCTAGAATATACAGTTTAAATGCGTAAGCTGTTGTGCATTTAAACTGCGTGTTTCAGAGGTTGAAACCCAATACTTGCTTAGATAGCCTGGAAAATTTAAATGATGAACAGCTTAACAGATTAGCTAATAATTATTGACAGTCGCTAAAAATTGCTTTTTCCACTCATTAATGGCTGTTAAAGGGATTTTTACTAAAGTTTCTTCTTTAGCATTAATCCAATTAGCCACACTGTTTAAATCATCTCTTTGTACGACTGGCAAATTAGTATCTTTAGAAATTTCTGTAGCGCGATTATCAACTGACAGAATTAAAGTTCTCCTTTTATATTGTAAAGCTCTAATCCCAGCGTGTAATCGTGTCCCTACATAATCAACCGGATACTGAGACAAAGCCATATCTAAAGCTGATAAGCTAGGATTAAGATAAATTGCTCCCTCGCCACATATATCTTTCATGTGCTGATAATCTTTGGGCTGTTGCGTCCAGTAATAAATTAACTTATATTCCTGTTTCAGTAATTCCACTAACTGCTTATCTAAACTAGGATTTTGATTATACTCAGTAAAAGTAACCAATACTGACTCTGCTTTACCTTGAGGAATTTGGACACAATGTTCCTCTGTTAATTTCCACATAGTAGGACAAGCAGTATTAATTACATTATTAATCCCGATCGATTTTAGCTGTTTTTCTGTGTAACTGTCTCTCACTGAGTGCAGATATTTTTTACTTAATAGCCGTTCATACAAAATTTTGGTATATAAATTAGGCTGATTTTGGTATTGCCACCATCCCACACCCATTAGCGTAATATCTGTAATAAATAGAGAGTCCATTAAACTGACCTTCCATTGATTATATGAGTTCATGTTAGAGGACAATAAATTAGTACCACCGACAAAAATTAAACTGCTTTTACTCATCAAGCGGTAAGAATCGCTCGATATGACATCATGAGTAGGAAAATTAATAAATAGTCGATCAGGAAACATCTCATATAAAATGCTATTCACTGCATCCATAATGATCTGGTCTCCTAAATTAGAGCTACAGATTGAGGTATCCAAGACTGAGATAGTTTTCATAGCCTATTTTTCATTAAGTTGAGTAAGTTGACAGTGACATTTCGTATCATTTCATTGGAATTGGCAAAAATCATTTTAACCAGAGTTTATCGGGAATTTTTTTTAAGTGTTTGATCACCTTATTAATCAAACTTTCATGGCTGATAAATAATTTTTCAAACATTAATCGATCGTACTCTCGATCCACCATCAGATTATCATTGATTTCAAGAGGAAACCTTAAATCTAATTGTTTCATTTCTGCTATTTCCTTATTGAGAGTTCCAGTATGAGTAGCCGCTAACCCAAAACCTAAATTAGCCACCAAATTAACACAAGGCACGATCGACAAGCCCCCTTGAGCCAAGCGAGCAAAACTCCATTGAAAATCCCACGTATCTACCTTACCCTGAAAAGTATTTTCTAAATCCCGCGCTCTAATTTTATACTGAGCCTCATCAGCCAGTATAGCTTTAATTTTTGCTTTCACGTCAGGATTGATCCAAGCCTGCATATTAATATCATAAAATTGCCAGGCCCTCTGCCAAGAAGCCCAGCCCCAAATACCTCCATAATACGAGAAATGATAACTTTGCAGATCTAATTTCCATTCCTCCAAATAATTAGTCCCACTAATCATCATTACCCTGGGTTCATTTCTATATAAATCCAACATTTCTTCACAAAATTGAAAAAAAGATGGATTTGGCAAGCAATCATCTTCCACAATAATTGCTTCTTCTACTGTATTAAATACCCAATCTAACCCACTAGCTACCCTGTGCTTACAGCCCATATTAGCCTCAGCATAATTTTTATAAACTTGACAATCCCAGTCCACTTTTTCAATTATAGCCCTTACCTCAGCACATTTTTCAGCTTCCTCTGGCTTATCAGAGCGTGGTCCATCAACCACGAGTAGAAGTTTAGGCGGTTTAACTTCCCGAATCGCTGCAAATACCCTCTCTGTTGTATGAGGGCGATTAAATCCAAAAAAAGCCACAGGTGTTTTCATATATTAAACTCCAACTTATCATCCTTTTTGCTTTCGCTACGCCTAGACTGCTTGCTCAACATTTACCAAGTTTGGGTATCAGTAGTTCAGTTCTGCCTTTTAATCCTGCTTTAGCATAGTGGATCATACCCAGTAAACTAGGGATTATGCTTTCACCTTTGCATTTGTAGGGATAGGAGTTGGGTTAAACCACACCTACCAATCTCCTCAGTTGTTCTAGCAAATGAGCTAAACAAACCTAAATGAGTAATAATACTCGTTTAGGTTAAACGAATCGTATGGTATTTGAAATTTTAGAATACATAGTGGGAAAAGTTGTAGTTAGGGTGATTGGTGTAAATGCTGCATAAGTGCTAGTCTTATGATAGACTATAAAGCATTACTACTCTAGCTAGATTGCAAAAAGTTCAAAAAGTGTATTTTTATTTGGTAACAATTTAAAATTGCCGATGTTAGACAAGTTGGCTGGTATAGGTCAAAAGCTTGGTCCGGGTCTGCGCCAGGTACTAAGTAACATAGCTTGGCTGTTCACTGACCAAATCTTGCAGATGGGTCTAGGTCTGTTTGTAGGCCTTTGGGTGGCTCGCTATCTTGGTCCGACACAATTTGGATTGCTCAACTACGCGATCGCCTTTGTGTCGCTGTTTAGTTCGGTGGCAACGATGGGGTTGGGTACTCTGGTAGTGAGGAATATAGCTCGCGACCCTGAATGCAAAAATGAGACCCTGGGAACTGCCTTCGGACTGCAATTTACTGGTGGCTGCATCACTTTGTTGTTAACTGTCACCGTGATTACGCTAGTCAAGCCCAACGACACTCTGACTCGGTGGCTGGTAGGTATCATCGCTGCTGGAACTATCTTTAATGCTTTTGAGGCTATCAATTTTTGGTTCCAGTCCCAAATCCAGTCAAAATATACAGTGTTGGCTAAAAATTCGGTATGTTTTTTAGTTGCTGCTGTCAGAATTGGGTTAGTGACAATTAAAGCCCCCCTGCTTGCCTTCGCCTGGGTTAGATTGACAGAGGTGGCATTGGTAGGAATCGCTTATGTATATTTTTATAAGCTTACGGGGAATAAAATTAAGGATTGGCACTTCAGTGGGGAAAAGTGTAAGGAACTGCTATCGGAGAGTTGGCCGATAATTTTGTCGGGATTTGCAGTTTATGTGTACTCAAAAACCGATCAGATAATGCTCGGTGCGATGAATAAAAATGCAGAACTGGGCTATTATGCTGCTGCTGTTAAAATTTCGGAAATCTGCGATTTCTTGCCGATGATCATATCCAGCTCTATTTTTCCCAAATTAGCGAATTTGAGAAAGACCAATTATGAGGAATATCTAAATAAATTTCAAATTTATTCTGATATTATGATATTTTTATGGTTGGGAGTTGCCATACCGATATCATTACTTTCTCCCTGGATAGTGCATCTACTTTACGGTGACAAATATGCACAGTCAGCAGCGGTGCTTGGAATCTATGTTTGGGCGCAATTTGGCAGTAACTTTGGAGTAGCACGGAGTACATATTTAAACATAGAAGGTCAGTTGCGCTACGGTCTTTATTTGACTGTAGTCGGATCTACTTTAAATGTAGGGTTGAACTTTTTGCTGATTCCTAAGTATGGAGCTTTTGGAGCAACCACAGCTACTCTGATAACTTATTTTTACGTAATTATATTAGTCAACTTCTTGATTAAGGAATTGCGCCCATTCGCAAATTTCATCTGGCGCTCGCTTAACTTATACAAGGCAGCTTGTAGAATCAGAGGAGTAGTAAAGTGATTCAAATTAAACCTAAAATCGAACAGCGATCGAATTGCCCCTATTGCGACACGGAACTCAAGGCCCAAAAAATTTTGTGGCAAGGGATACATATTGTTCTGGATTGTAAGTGCGTGGGATGTGGTAGCGAAATAATCGACGAGTTGAGAGTAGGTCATGGAGTCAGAAACTCCGTCCAAGTTGATACAGCCAAAGGTGAAGTTTTTGCAAAAGTTGCTAACATAAAAGAATGGCTAGGCAAACCATTACTCAATTCACTCCAAAATCCTCAACCAGAAAAACTTGAGATTGTAAAAGAGATTTTTAAACCCTGCAAGCGGGTAATTATCTTAAACTGTATCGATCATCTTTATGGTCATTCCCTGCTGAAGTTGCTAAATGCACAAAGGCACTTAGAATGCAACTCTGACTACGGGTTAGTTGTGATAGTTCCTAAGTTTCTAAGGTGGATGGTTCCTGATGAAGTTGCAGAAGTCTGGACAGTACCTATTTCTTTAAAAAATGGTCAAACTTACTATCCCAGCTTCGCCGAGTTTGTGGATGAAGAAACTAAACGCTTTGAGGAAATTTATGTCAGCGAAGCCCATTCTCACCCTAGTCAGTTTGACATCACGCGGTTTACTAGAGTTCCCAAACACAAATTTGATGAACCAGAAACAAGAATTACTTTTATTTGGCGGGAAGATCGTTTATTAGTTAACAGTGGGCTGTTCCGAGTTCTGAAAAAGCTAAATCAACGAGAAAGGGCATTGCCATTGCAAAATTTAAAAATTCAGCACTTATTTGAGAAAATCAGGTTGCAAGTACCAGAAGCAAAATTTGCCGTCGCTGGTTTGGGGACAAAAACTAAGTTTCCAGAATGGATTGAAGATTACAGAGTGGATAGTTTTAATGAAAAAGTTGAAAGGGAAATATGCCGTGTTTATTCACAAAGCCGCTTAGTAATTGGTCTTCACGGCTCTAATATGTTGCTACCTTCGGCTCATGCTGGTATGACAATTGATTTGATAGATGAGCGTTGGGGTAACTTTGCCCAAGATATTTTATACCAAGAACGTGACCCGAGAATGGCTAGTTTTCGCTATAGATTTTTGCCCTATCAGACGAGCAATGATACACTGGCATACATAGCGGCTGTGATGCTTCACAAGTGGTTTAATTTTAAATCGGATATGACTGCTGATATTGTTAATTCAGATGTTGAACACTACTATAAAAATTAGAGTTGCAGAAATGTTCAATTACCAAATCCAAACAGCCGTCGCTTTTATCATTTTCAAACGCCCAGGTACAACGGCTAGAGTATTTGAGGCAATTCGTCAGGCCAAACCTCCCAAATTGCTAGTAATTGCTGACGGGGCACGTCCAGATAGGCCTGGAGAAGATCAAGAATGTGCTGCCGCTAGAGCTATTATTGACCAAGTAGATTGGGACTGCGAAGTTTTGAAGAATTACGCAGACGTAAATCTCGGTTGTCGCCTGCGGGTTTCTAGTGGTATGAATTGGGTGTTTGATAAAGTTGAAGAGGCAATTCTTCTTGAGGATGACTGTCTCCCTGATCCTACTTTTTTCCGCTTTGCTGAAGAATTGCTGGATCGTTACCGAGACGATCGGCGGATGCTGTCAATCTCTGGTCAAAATGTTCAGTTTGGGCGAAAAAGAACTGATTATAGTTACTACTTTTCTCGCTATAATCACTGCTGGAGCTGGGCGAGTTGGAGGCGAGCTTGGCAGCAGTATGATTTAGATATGAACCTGTGGCCAGAAATTCGCGATGGTAATTTTTTGATAGATGTACTGGGAGACTCCCATACTGCAAAAGTTTGGAAAAATATTTTTCAGCTTTGTTATGAAAGAAAATTACAGAGTTGGGCTTGTCAGTGGACTTTTGCTAGTTTTATTCAAAAGGGTACGAATATTCTTGCCAATGTCAATTTAGTTTCTAATATCGGACATGGTGTAGGGGGAACTAATACGGAGGATGTCAACAGTCCTTACAGTAATATGCCTGTAGAAGCTATAACATTTCCGATGAAACACCCGCCTTTTGCAATGAGGGATACGCAAGCAGATAATTTTACACAAAAAACTTTATTTGATTACGATCCCCCCTTGCTAAGAAAGGTGCAAAAAAAGGTTAATAAAATTTTGAAAAAATCAGGCAAAGTCAGCTAGAAATTTAGAGGAGAGGCATGGGAAATGAAGGTTGTACTTCTCAATAGTTCTGATAGTGAAGGGGGGGCTGCCCGCGCCGCTTATCGACTGCACCAAGGTTTCCAGGGGATTGGTGTGTCTTCGCAAATGCTGGTAAAAAATAAGAGTAGTGGCGATCGCAATGTAATTTCGTCACCACATAGTATTGCAAATAAGTTTGATAAGATTATTTCAACTTTATCTAACGCACCATTGCGGCTCTACCCTAAGAGAAACCCAGTTATATTTTCTACAGAAGTGCTGCCAGATGCTCTATCGAATCAACTGGATATACTCGCTCCTGATATTATTAATTTACACTGGGTTTGTGGGGGTTATTTACAAGTTGAAAGTATTCCCAAGTTTAAGCAGCCCTTAGTTTGGACGCTGCATGATATGTGGCCTTTTACAGGTGGCTGTCATTATAGTGAAGATTGCGATCGCTATACTCAATCTTGTGGTAGTTGTCCGCAACTCCACAGTAATAAAGATTCGGATCTGTCGCGGTGGGTGTGGCAGCGGAAAGCTAAAGCTTGGGATAAGCTTAAACTAACTTTGGTTAGCCCTAGTGTTTGGTTAGCTAAATGCGCTCATTCTAGTTCTTTATTCAAAGATTTTCGAGTTGAAATAATTCCTAATGGCATCAATACTCAAAAGTACAAACCCATAAATCGTCAGTGGGCGCGGGAAATCTTGAATTTGCCTCAAGATAAACAAATTGTACTCTTTGGAGGTGCAAGTGGAACAGGCGATCGCTGGAAAGGATTTAACTTGCTCGTACCAGCTTTACAAAGCCTCAGTAAATCAGGCTGGAAAGATCGGATAGAGTTGCTGGTTTTTGGCTCTTCTGAACCAGAAAATCCCATTGAACTTGGTTTTAAAACTAACTATTTGGGGAGACTCGCAGATGATATTTCCCTAGCAACGGTTTATGCAGCAGCAGATATTTTTGTCGCCCCTTCCGTGAT
This sequence comes from Microcoleus sp. AT8-A3, assembly GCF_036705675.1. Classification (NCBI taxonomy): domain Bacteria; kingdom Bacillati; phylum Cyanobacteriota; class Cyanophyceae; order Oscillatoriales; family Microcoleaceae; genus Microcoleus; species Microcoleus sp. AT8-A3. The sequence goes on along the minus strand of NZ_JAUBVD010000054.1, from coordinate 28,574 downwards.
AGATAACTTGCCAAATACAGTCATGGAAGCCCTTGCTTGTGGCATCCCCAGCGCCGCATTTAATATTGGGGGACTGCCCGATATGATCGAACACTGCTCAAATGGCTATTTAGCTAAACCTTATGAAACAGAAGACTTAGCGCGAGGAATTGCTTGGGTTTTAGAAGATCCCAATCGGCATCAAAAACTTTGTATTCGCGCCCGCCAGAAAGTGGAACAAGAATTTACTTTAGACATACAAGCAAATCGCTATTTGTCTGTTTTTAACGATCTTGTGTCCATTCCAAAGTAAACATCAGATTTTACGTAGTAAATTTTACTTAGCTATCGCTAAAAGCCACCAAATTGCGAATAATGAACCGTACTAAAATCGCGGCCCTTTTAACTTGCTTCAACCGTAAAGAGAAAACATTAGCTTGCTTAGAGGCTCTTTTTAAGCAGGCACTTCCAGCCGATGTTGATATTTTAGCCTATTTAGTCGATGACGCCAGTACCGATGGCACCAGCGAGGCAGTTCGTCAAATCTATCCTCAAGTCAATATTTTTTCCGGCGATGGGAACTTATTTTGGAACGGGGGAATGCGTGGGGCTTTCACCGAAGCAATGAAAGATAATCCCGACTACTACCTCTGGTTAAATGATGACACTCTTATTTATCCAGAAACCGTAAGTGTCTTGCTAGAAACCACTCAAAAGTTATCAGAAAAAGGAGAAACAAAAGCCATCATTGGCGGTTCTACCTGCGACCCTGAAACGGGTCAAACAACATATGGCGGTATGGTACGAAATAACCCTTTGCACCCATTCCGATATGCTATCCTCGAACCAACAAAAGAGGCTCAGATGTGCGATACTATGCACGGCAACTGCGTATTAATTCCCCGCAGCGTTGTGCAAAATATCGGCAACCTCGATCCAGCTTTTGTCCATTATATTGGCGATTGGGATTATGGTTTACGAGCCAGACAGAAAGGATGTACAGTTTGGATTGCTCCTGGCTATTTAGGAACTTGTTCTCTCAACCCCCAGGTGACCAAAACGGCTGCTGATAATTTAAGTGAAGGATTGGATAAAATGAGCAAACCGAAAGGTTTATCATTCAAAGATACTACCTTGCAACCGGCTCAAGAGTGGAAAGTATTTACTCAGCGGCATGGTGGCTGGTTGTGGCCAATTTATTGGCTGCTACCTTATCGCAGGTTAGTTTGGCTTTCAGTGTTGAGCAAACTGGGATTGACTAAAAACAAAACTCAAGGTGAATAGGATGGTTGATAGAAATGAACTCCGCATTGCTTGGCTTGTCCCGGAAGTGGAACTGGGAGCTTACTGGCAGCCTGTTTTGAGGGAATTTACAAAAATTTTTAAGAATACTGTATTTTATACTGGTCGTGTTTGGTCTGGGTTCGATCCTACACTGCCGGGAGCATCGGCAATTCAGTTGGTAGGGGAAACTAAATTTGTCGAGACGGAAAAGATAGAAACAGGATACGATCGCGGATTCATTGTAGTATCGCCTAGTATTATCGGCTATTTGCTAAAATTTAGACCTCATGTGGTCTTTCCCCAAGCTTTCTCTTTGTGGACTGTAATTGTTGCGTTTTTAAAACCGCTACTGAGGTGGAAAATTGCCATTATTTACGATGGTAGTTCCCCCAATACAGACTTTCGAGATTCCAGTTTTAGGACATTTGTGCGCCGCATCCTTGTGCGGTTTGCCGATGCTTTTGTTGCCAATAGCAATGCGGGTAAAAAATATCTGATAGAAGTTCTCAACGTACCGGAGGATAAAATTTTTACCAGAACCTATCTAGTACCTGATGCGGGAGCTTTGATTAAACTATTAGATCAAACTCAGCCGCCCAACTTGCCGTTAAAGCGCCCGATTTTTCTGTATGTAGGGCGGATCACATCAAGAAAGGGAATTAAAACGCTCTTAGAAGCTTGCGCTATTCTTAAAAATCAAGGTTATGTTGATTATTCGCTGTTGATTATTGGGAAGGGAGATCAGCGCGAAGAACTGGAAGCATTTATTAAAGAGTGCGATTTTGAAGAGCAAGTAACGTGGGCGGGATGGGTAGAATATGGAAATTTAGGTGCTTATTTTCAGCAAGCTGATATTTTTGTTTTCCCTACTTTTGAGGATGTCTGGGGAATGGTTGTACCCGAAGCGATGGTGTTCGGGAAACCAGTCTTGTGTTCAAATGGTGCAGCTTCCTGTGAGCTAATTATATCAGGTGAGAACGGTTATATTTTCGATCCTAGCAGTGCTAAAGAGTTAGCGGATAAAATGCAAATTTTTCTAGATAATCCTGATTTGATTGAGTCGATGGGAGAGCAGTCACGACAGATAATTTCTCAAAAAACTCCCGAAACAGCAGCTAAAGCTTACGTCGAAGTTACATCTTTTTTGATGGAGAATAGGTGAAGCAAGTTCGGCAACGGATTTTTTAAATGATTTAACGGAGGGATGGAAGAGGGTAGAGGGAAAAATTAGCAATTACCACTTAGCAATTACCACTTAGCCATGAAAGTTTTATTATCTGCGTTTGCTTGCGAACCGAATCTGGGTTCCGAAGAGGGAGTAGGATGGAATACTGTTATCCAATCTGCTAAACATCACGAAAGCTGGGTATTTACTCGCACGTTTTGTCGATCGTACATTGAAGCAGAACTAGAGCGGAACCCAGTGCCCAACCTGCACTTTGTTTATTTTGATCCGTTTGGGTGGAGCGAAGATTGGAAGGGGAAACAAGGATTGCTGCAACTTCACTACTATCTGTGGCAAATCTGGGCTTATTTTATCGCTCGGAAGCTCGATCGCGAAATTGGTTTTGACATAGTACATCACGTGACTTATGTCAAACATTGGTCTCCCAGTTTCCTGGCGCTGTTGCCGCATCCTTTTATTTGGGGGCCTGTGGGGGGTGCAGAAGCAGCACCAAAGCCTTTTTGGCAAGATTTTAGCCGCCGGGGGAAAATTTACGAAACGCTGCGGGCATTGGCTCAAAGCGTAGGAGAACGCGATCCGTTTGTGGGTCTGACGGCGCGCCGCAGTGCCGTGGCACTGGCGACTACGGAAGAAACCGCAGCCCGACTGCGATTTCTTAAAGCAAAAAACGTGAAGATTTTCTCGCAAGTCGGTTTATCGCAGCAGGAAATTCAAGAACTAGAGAAATTTCCTACCCCGCCGGAGCAACCAATTAGATTCATCAGTGTTGGTCGTCTCTTACATTGGAAAGGGGTGCACTTGGGACTCCGTGCATTTGCGGAGGCGAAGCTGGAACAATCGGAATACTGGATTGTGGGAGACGGCCCGGAAAGGCAGCGTTTGGAAGCTTTGGCAACAGAATTGGGACTGGCAAATAAAGTATTTTTTTGGGGAACTTTATCTCGCAGTGAAACTCTTTCTAAAATGGGGGAGTCTCACGTTCTCCTCCATCCGAGTTTGCATGACTCTGGCGGATTTGTCTGCACGGAAATGATGGGGGTTGGTCGTCCGACGATTTGTTTGGATTTGGGGGGTCCGGCTACTCAAGTAACGGCTCAAACGGGGATTAAAGTGGCTGCTACTGACCCAGATCGCACTGTGCAAGGTCTAGCAGAAGCTATAGTGTGTTTAGCCCAAGATCGTGAATTGCGAGATCGCTTGGGTCGATCGGGCCAAACGCGCGTCAGGGAAATCTATGATTGGGATGTTAAAGGTCTATTCTTTGCCCAATTGTGCGAAGATGTATTCGATGGAAAATCAGGATAACTTCTGATGGGTTCGATCGGGCAAAACAAAGAAAACTATATTTTTTCAGGCGGTGAAACGTGGGCGTTGCAATCATTACTGGCTCGGCGGGTTTAATTGGCTCTGAGGCGTGTCAGTTCTTTGCCAAACAAGGCTTAGATATAGTTGGGATCGACAATAATATGCGCCAGTTCTTTTTTGGTGCTGATGGTTCCACAAACTGGAACCGCCAACTGCTCGAAAAGTCTTTGGGTACCAAGTATTATCACTTAGATGTGGACATTCGCGACTATGAAGCGATTACCAATATCTTTCAGCGGTACGGCGAGTCGATCGAATTAGTAATTCACACAGCAGCCCAGCCCAGCCATGATTGGGCTTCCCGTGCTCCGAAAATAGACTTTACAGTCAATGCCAACGGCACTCTCAATCTTCTAGAAGTAACTCGCCTGTACTGTCCCAAAGCGGTTTTTATTTTCACTTCTACAAACAAAGTATACGGCGATACGCCTAACAATTTGCCTTTAATTGAATTAGAACACAGGTGGGAAATTGAACCCGGGCATACTTACGAAGGTGGCATTCGTGAAGATATGTCAATCGATCAGTGCCTGCACAGTTTGTTTGGTGCTTCTAAGGTAGCTGCTGACGTTTTAGTACAAGAATACGGTCGATATTTTAATATGAACACCGCTTGTTTTCGCGGCGGCTGTTTGACAGGTCCCAATCACTCTGGAGCTCAATTGCACGGCTTCCTAGCCTACTTGATGAAGTGTGCTGTCACGGGAACTCCTTACACCGTGTTTGGCTACAAAGGCAAGCAAGTTCGCGATAACATTCATAGTGCTGATTTAATCTCGGCATTTTATGAATTTTATAAAGCTCCCAAAAGCGCCCAAGTTTATAATACAGGAGGAGGCCGGTACAGCAATTGTTCGATGTTAGAAGCTATCCAGATGTGCGAGGCAATTGCGGAACGCAAGTTTAATTGGACTTATGCTGAAGGGAATCGCATTGGCGATCACATTTGGTGGATTAGCGACAATTCAAAATTTTCCAGTCACTATCCCAACTGGAAAATGAAATATAACGTTAAACAAATCCTACAGGAGATTTATGAATGTAACCGCGAGCGTTGGCTGAAAGAGGATTCCAATGATTGAGTGGGGCAAAAAGAATGTGCTGGGAATTTCGGTAAACGAGTGAAGAATACAAAGTTAAACAAATCTTAGGGGAGATTTATGAGTGTAACTGCGATCGTTGACTTAAAGAGGTGCTCCATGATTGATAAAGGGAAAAAGAATGTACTGGGCATATTAGTAAATGCCGTTAATTATGAAGCGGCGGTTAGCAAAATTATTGCGGCAGCCAGCGCCGGAAAACCAATGTCAGTTTCTGCCCTAGCGGTTCACGGGGTAATGACTGGGGTTCTCGACAGCACTCATCGTTATCGGATTAATCACATTGACTTAGTATTGCCAGACGGACAGCCCGTCAGGTGGGCATTAAATTGGCTATACCATACGGAATTGCCTGATCGAGTTTGCGGGCCGAATGCGATGTTACAAATCTGCGAACGTGCGGCAGAAGAAGGATTACCTATCTATTTGTACGGCTCTCAAGCTTCTGTACTGGAAGCTTTATCTCGCAATCTCTGCCAGCGTTTTCCCAAGTTAATTATTGCTGGAACTCAGCCTTCTAAATTTAGGCAGGTTTCGCCCCAAGAGAAAGAAGAAATTGCACAGCAAATTCGCAACAGCGGTGCAGCAATTACTTTTGTCGGTTTAGGGTGTCCGCGACAAGAAGTCTGGGCTTACGAATACCGGGATGACTTATCAATGCCGTTGATTGCTGTAGGTGCTGCTTACGATTTTCATGCGGGTAATTTGGCTAAATCTCCTGACTTTTTATCTAAAATAGGTTTGGAATGGCTGTTTCGGATGATTAAGGAACCTCGGCGCCTTTGGCAGCGGTATGTTTTTTTGAATCCGCTTTATATCTGGCTGTTTTTGCTACAAGCTTTGAAAATCAAACAGTTCGACCCCACAGACGCCACGCCGCCTGTAGAAGAAGTATTATATGGTTGAAATTTAAACGTTTCTGGTGAATTATGGGCGATCGCAAGTAAAAGCTAAAAAAGCAAACACATCGTAACTAATCGTTTTGAGGTGCAAGTGCGATCGCCTGTTCAAAAAAACTTCTATCAAATCCGCTGACATCGGAATTATAGTGGGAGGTTAAGAGTTCGCTATCCAAATCGCGAGTTCTTAACATCCCACTGAGATGATCTGAATATATTAGGGCTTGCTGAATAATCGATCGCATATTGCGTGGCGAAAGGTTTCGATCGCGCGAGCGAGAGTAAAGTCGCCGTGATAAACAGGTAAAATAGGTCAAAACCCGTGCATAGCCACCTGCGATCATGTACAGAAAAGCTGAGCTTGCTCCCCTCCAACCCTTAGACTTTGAACTAACCAACGGATGTAAATTGTCAGCCCTCAACCGTTGGGTAAAAATGGCCCAAATAATCCCGTGGGATGAATTTGAATCAGAATATGCGGCTAACTTCCCGACAGCGCATGGTGCACCAGCCAAATCTTTTCGGATGGCGTTGGGAGTATTAATCATTAAAAAAAAACTGGGAATTAGCGATCGTCCAAGAGTAGAACAGATTAGGGAAAACCCCTATCTACAATACTTTATTGGTCAATCAAGCTACAGTAACGAGCTACCCTTTGACCCCTCTCTATTAGTTCATTTTCGGCAACGAATTAGCCAGAATCTAATTAATAAACTTAACGAACGAATGGTTGAAAAAATCCGCTCCATCACCCCAGTTAAACCATAAAAAAAAAGGATTCGGACGCCAAAAATGAGTCACCCAATCGCGGAAAATTAATCATAGATGCTACCTGTGCCCCAGCCGACATTACCTATCCGACCGACTTAGGACTATTAAACAAAGCCAGAGTTCATACCGAAAAAATTATAGACATCCTGTATAAACAGATCAAATATCAAACCAGTAAAAAACCAACAACCTACCGTAATCTAGCAAGAAAAGACTACTTAGCAGTAGCTAAACAAAGACAGCCCACCCGAAACAAAAGAAAACAGGCACTAAAAAAACAGCTCCAATATATTAAAAGAAATCTACCTCATATTCAACAGCTAATCGATGCAGGTGCGACCATAGAATGCCTGAACAAAAAGCAATATAAAACCTTGCTAGTCCTTACAGATGTCTATCGCCAACAGCAATGGTTATTTGATAATAATAAACAGAGTATTGAGGATAGAATAGTAAGTTTAAGCCAACCCCACATCCGTCCGATAGTCAGAGGAAAAGCCGGAAAAAGCGTAGAGAGGCGAGCCAAACTATCAGCTAGTTGCTTTGAAGGGTATGTATTCTTAGATCGGATGAGCTGGGATAATTTTAACGAATCAGGAGACTTAAAACAATAGTTCGGACAGTTTTTGGCCCAATGGCTTATGCTCGCTTGACTTTGAGCCACTGTGGATAATTAAATCAATGTCAGCTCCACCCCTGACTTACATTTAATTCGACTTTTTTATGCTCCTTGCCCCGCGTAAGCTTGTAGTATAGTTCCAAAAACTGTCCGGACTATTGTTAAAGAATTTGGAGATAATTATGTAATTAATTTTGCTTGACTACTTAATTTTCATAAAAAATATAAATTAAAGTTAAAAAAGTTAGACTAAAAAAAGTTTGATGGCTTTGATTTTTGAAAAATACCAGTAATATCATCACATCTGCGGAATGTGGGTTTTAGCTTAACTTGTCAGTAATGACGGCGCACTCATGAGCGGGCTGGGCACTGATGGCGCACCTTACCCCAGATGGCGACTCAAAGAATTTGTTGGCCCTACTCCTATATATCTATTGTTCATATTTATAGTTGGTCGATCGTCCTTGACGCTACCCATACCTGCCGCTGCACCTCGGCCTCATCAGCTACACCCCTAACTTTTTCGTTGTTAACAGCCCCAGAGTTACCTCAAATGTAACGAAATATTACAAGATGACGCTAAAGCAGCATAGAGGCTTGACAGCAAAGAATTAAGCGGCTAATCTGATATACATACCCGGGTAAGTCAATTCACTGTCCTATGCAAGAAAAGCAAAAAGTTACATTGTATCTTCCACCAGAACTGCATCGCCAGCTCAAAATCCGAGCCGCAGTCGAAACTGAACCGATGTCATCAATTGCAGAAAGGGCAATTGTCTTCTACCTAGGAAATCCCGAACTGGTTGACGAAGTAGAAGCCTCCTACGGACAAACCCATCGGGTATACAACTGTCCAGAATGCACGGGTTCAGTAGTAATGCGAGATGGAGAACTGGCATCCGTAACAAGTCAGCCGAGCGTATTGGCTGAACAGGATCTTCCAGTAAAGCAGGTGTCGGGCGTCAGTGCCAGCACGGCAAAACCGGGAGAGGAAGAATTGGTTCCCTGCTAAGAATGCCTTGCTTCCCCAAAAAGCTAAAACTGAACATTTCAGTAAGAGGGCTAATGGCAGCATTGAGATTCAGCAAAGATAGCACCGTCTCTAGTGGGTCGAGGAATATGCAAGAAGAGATCAGTATTCTAATCCAAGCTCAATATCCTCTGATCTACCTCGTGACATCCGAGGAAGAGCGGTGTGAGCAAGCAATTTCGACAATAGCTCAAGCAAAACCACAGCGACGAGTATTTATCTGGACTGTAACTCACGGCATTGTGGAGTATGGTCAACCCCGCACCACCACCCAACACAACACCGTCTCGCCAGAGGCAGCAATTGAATGGGTGATCAGGCAGCGAGAACCCAACAGTAACGCTAGCATCTACATTTTCAAAGATTTGCATCCTTTTATAGATTCTCCTCCGGTAACGAGGTGGTTGCGCGATGCGATCGCCCACTTCAAAGGAACGCAAAAGACAATTATACTGATGTCTCCTTTGCAGCAAATTCCGATCGAGCTAGAAAAGGAAGTAGTGGTATTAGACTTCGCGTTGCCAGACATGAAGGAACTAAACCAAGTATTGTCTGGTCAGTTGGAACAAACGAAATCGCGACGCATTACCACAGAAGGGCGAGAAAAACTTTTAAAAGCAGCCTTGGGATTGACCAAGGACGAAGCTGAAAAAGTTTATCGCAAAGCTCAAGTTTCGACTGGGCGCCTCACAGAAGAAGAAGTAGACATAGTTCTTTCGGAGAAAAAGCAATTAATTCGGCGCAACGGCATTCTAGAGTTCATTGAAGAAGACGAAACCCTGGATGCAGTCGGCGGCTTAGAAGAGCTGAAGCGGTGGCTGAGACAGCGTTCCAACGCCTTTACAGAAAGGGCGAGAGAATACGGTCTGCCCCAACCAAAAGGGATGTTAATTCTCGGCGTACCGGGATGCGGGAAATCGCTGATTGCCAAGACCACCTCCCGCCTCTGGGGACTGCCCCTGCTGAGGCTAGATATGGGTAGAGTCTACGACGGCTCGATGGTGGGTCGATCGGAAGCCAACCTCCGCAATGCCCTCAAAACCGCAGAATCCATCTCTCCAGCCCTCCTCTTCATCGACGAACTAGACAAAGCGTTTGCAGGAGGCACTGGTTCGGCCGACTCAGACGGAGGCACCTCCAGCCGGATTTTCGGTTCGTTCCTCACTTGGATGCAAGAAAAGACTTCCCCAGTCTTCGTAATGGCAACAGCCAACCGAATCGAGCGGTTGCCGGGAGAATTCTTGAGGAAAGGCAGATTCGACGAACTCTTCTTTGTTGATCTGCCTACCAAAGAAGAACGCCAAGATATATTTAAGATTCACCTGTCAAAGCGCCGTCGGGAAATTACTCGCTTCGATTTAGAGCAACTTTCCAATGTTTCCGAGGGCTTTTCAGGTGCAGAGATTGAGCAAGCGCTAGTAGCCGCAATGTACGAAGCCTTCGCTCAAGATCGAGAGTTTACGCAGCTAGACATCATCGCGGCCATTAAATCCACAATGCCACTGTCTAAAACAATGACCGAACAGGTCACCGCCCTGCGAGATTGGGCTAGACAGCGTGCACGGCCCGCTGCGTCTTCCGTCGCTGAATATCAGCGAATGGAATTTTAAAAGCTTTCTCCTGGTCCAAACAGGAGCAAAGGCTAGCAACAGCTAGCAGTTCGATTCAAGAGCCGCCAAGCGGCACCGTTAAATCCAGACCGTTGTTGTTTCTCTCTCAGTTTTATTAGGAGGAAATCCAATGTCTCACTTTAGCACACTGCGTACCAAAATCACCGATGCCGAAATCCTGAAAGCTTCCCTGCGCGACTTGGGCATTTCAGTCAAGTCAGAAGCTGATGTTCGTGGCTATAACGGTCAGCGCGTTCGCTCCGACATCGTGGCGATTCTGGAAGGCGAATATGACCTGGGTTGGTCTCGCAATAGCGATGGTTCTTTTGACCTGATTGCCGACCTCTGGGGCGTCGCCAAAAAGCACAATCAAACTGAGTTAATCAACTCCATCAACCAGAAGTACGCAGTCAACAAGACCTTGGCAGCAGTCAAGCAGCGCGGTTTGCAAAATGCCAACGTTAAGCTGGTAGTGCAAAACTAATTGAACTGCATATTTCCAAGCTCGCGGGTTAACCAAACAAACGGGTTAACCCGTTTTTAGATCGCTAGGAGGTAGAGGGGGGTCTTTGGGCCGCCACATACTTTTTTAGCACTCCCAAGCAGCAGCTTTCAACCTGAAAGCTGCTGCTTTATCCTTTAATGGTCGGCTTCCTAATGCTTAGGACAATCGTCGATCGTTTGTTGAGAAATTTCAAGTATTCGATCGACTTTGCGTTCCCAATCAAAAGGCTGCCGGACTCGTTCCCGTCCCGCACAACCCATACTCTGCCGCAATTCTGGTGACTGAGCGAGCTTGAGCATCGCATCTGTCAGTCCCTTGACAAAGCCTTCTCTGGAAGCGGGTTCTACTAAAATACCGCAAGTGGAATTCAGATAAGGATCGCGAATTAAATAATTTACACTCTTGAAAGTGGGGAGTAGGGGATGGGCTGATAGCCCGCCCTTTCTGGACGGGCTATAAGAGCCCATCCCACAAGAACCATCACGCATTGTAAGTTATTTAATTCTCATTCCTAATCTGCCGGGCCGCCCCAGTTCGTTGCTATGACGGGCAAGCCCACTGCCATTGCCTCCATCACCACTGCCGGGCCGCATTCCCGCACACTGGGGAAAACCATTGCATGAGCTTGTTGCATTTTGAGGGCGCACTCCCCCTGAGACAGCCAGCCACTAAATACAACGCTGCTGTCGATGCCTAAGCGAGCTGTTTGAGCTTCGAGTTCCCCTCGGATTTGCCCATCACCGATGATTTCCAACCCACATTCGGCACTCTCAACTGGCACATAGGCGGATTGAGGGGGGAAATTTGATACTCCCCACCGATGAATCGGGGGGATTCTTGATTAAGACCACAAAGGGACTTTCAAAGGCGTTATCAATGCACCTCTACCCACTCAGCGATTGCACAAATCCAAGCCTTGCGTATATTTTGTTTGTTTGTTTATGCTTTCAGAGTCCATCACAACGCCAGATAGGTACGCTCAATAATTCACTATTGCTTGTTTGGTCAGGCTACAGTCAAGCTGAGACGAACCAAAGAAAGGAGTTTCACCTTATTAAATTATTTCAACACGTGGATGGTTATTCTTAATCACGTTATAATTATACCGCTTTGTATTAATACCAATTCACTATGAAGGTACACGCTCATGTAGGCTAAAAGTAGAGGAGATGCAATATGGGCAACAAATTTAAGGTAGAAATCCCGGAAACGGTTGAGGAACTAGAGCATCGACTCGAACGGGCTATAACCGCAGTAAGTAAAGAAAAATTACTGCTATTATACTGAATTGCCACCAAAAAAATCAAAACAAGAGAAGAATTAGCCACGATGCACCGATCGAGACGAATCAACAATATATCGTTGGTTAAGAGCTTACAAATAAGGTGGAATTACCTCATTACTCACAGTAAAAAAAAGCTCCCGGTAAGACTCCACATATACCGCCCGAAGTTAGATAAAAATTAATCAAAAAACTGCAAGAGCCAGAGGGGGAAACAAGTTATGGCAAATTACAGATATGGCTAGAAAAAGAATGCGGAATCAAAGTGAGCTATAAAGTCGTACATGACCTAGTTCATTATAAATTAAAATATTACCTCTCTCGTCCCAAGACCCCAAAGCAATAAGGTGAACGAAGTTGCACAGACAAACTTTTAAAAAAAAAACTGTGGGAGATTATCAAAGTAATGATTAAATATTTCGGAACAGGACAGCCTGTAAGGATATGGTGTCAGGACGAGAGTAGATTTGGATTGATTACTATGCAGGGCATGATGATTACATTGAAGGGGATAAAACCAGTCGGAAAAAAGCAATGGAAGCGAGGAAAATTCTATGTGTATGGAGTTGTATAGCCATAACAGGTGAACTATATTATCAATAATTTTCTCAGCTCAATCACAACTGCTTTCAAGAGTTTTTACATAAATTTGCTGAAAAATACTCAGACTATTTCAATCTAATTATCATGGATAATGGTAGCTTTCATAAAGCTCTCTTATTAGACTGGCATGACCATGTAATGCCAATATATTTACCTGCCTATAGTCCTGAATTGAATCCGATTGAAAGATTGTGGGAACATACAAAAAAAGACCTCAAGTGGGAAAATTATTCGAGTTTAGATAAACTCAAAGAACAGGTAGATATAATTATCAAATCTCTCACGAATGAAGAAGTTTTATCTCTCTGTGGTTGGGACTATATCCTTGAAGCTATATTAAGTGCAGGTTCATAGTGAATTGATATTAGTGAGAAAAACATTATCATTCTCGAAAAAGCTATAAAATCAGATCGGGGCAATCTGGAACGTCATCCACGAATATAACCAACAAGTCAGAAAAAAAATGGGGATTGCATAACAATATCGATTGTTTTTCTCTGTCCTTTACAAAAAAAAATACCAAAATATGTTCGATATTGTTGCCAATATTCCAAGGCGACTAAGACATCTTCTTCGAGAGTTAGGATGGTGCGAAGTCCTCTTCTGTCTTTATTATTTTCTACAGCAAAGTTCACCTTTGGCGTTAACTATTGCTTTGAGGGTTTGAATGTTGATACCAAATCAACGTGGAAATTGACAAGATTGCAAATTTATATAAGATTGATTTTTCGTGATTTACTTATTGTGTAATGACAACAGAACTTTCTAGCATCTTATCCTGTCTATGGCAAGACAAGAGTGAAAATAAGTTACGAGTTGGGATTCAATTAACTCAAGCAAAATGTTTCATTATATCATAAAATTATTTTACAATAGGTCTAAGCTGTTGGGCATCTAAATTGTATTTTTGGGGCGGGCTAAGAGTGCCAAACCCTACTCCCCACAAGACTTTTTTTAAATTTGACTATACAATTTAAATGCACTGGGAGCATCTCATATTTGTAAAAACACTTCTTCTGGGTCCTTCCTTCTTCCTCTTCCCTCTTCCCTCCTGCCTCAAAACTCCTGCCTCAAAACTCCAATTTCTAGCGGAGGCCTGCTTTCATTGAGATGCTCCCAATGCACTTCAGCTTAAGCTCAATGTAACGCAGGCACGGAACACCCTAACCAGGGTGATATGCGCCTGCGTTATCAAGAATCATCTCAATACAAATGAACCCTAACTATTCATCGGCAATCTACCAGATGCAGCCCGCTGCATGGTACTAACTCGCAGCGAGTTAGAGAATATTCCTTGACCTTGCAGTTCAGGGATAGCAGGTTTTACTTCTACTTTTACCACCCTGGCTGTGCAGATAAAAACCGTTTGATCGGCTAAATGGAAAGTCAACCAAGGTTGATTTAACAAATTCAGCAGTTCTTCTTGTAGTTCTTGTGCAGGTATCGGAATAGTGAAAGTTTCAGCCTGACCTTCCACATAATGAAATGTCACTTGAGTTGTGTTCTCTTTATCTTGAGTTAATTTGGCAAAAGAACCGGCGCGCATAAATTTTGCTCCCCAACTTTAGACTATAAAAAAAATCAGAATTAAATCTAAAAAATTTGAATTCTGAATTGTTTAACTTTAACCTGTGACAGGGCTGAGGCAGAACTCAGAAGACTGAAGGCAGAATTAAATCGAGTTCAGCCTTCTAGTTTATAGCTGATTCCTGCGATCGCCTATACGTTAGCAGAAGATGTTGGCATCGCACTCATTTTCTCTAAATCTAGAACTTTTGCCAAGTCTTCTGCACTCATTAAACCCCTTTCTAGCACAATTTGCCGCAAAGATTTGCCGGTTTCTAGAGATTCTTTGGCGACAGCGGCGGCGTTGAGATAGCCGATGTGAGTGTTGAGGGCGGTAACGAGGGCGAGACTGCCTTCTGCGTAGGCGAGACATCGATCGCCCTTAGCTTCAATTTTGGCGAGGCATTGTGTAGTCAAAGCGCTGATGGTATTGCCCAAAATTTCGATGCTGTGAATGAGATTGTAGGCAATCAGGGGCATCATCACGTTCAATTCTAATTGTCCCGCTTGGGCGGCAAGGGCGATCGCGCTATCGTAACCCATAACTTGAAAACAAACCATCGATGTCATTTCTGCCATCACAGGGTTGTATTTTCCCGGCATAATTGACGAACCAGGTTGCACAGGAGGCAGTTGAATTTCTTTCAAACCCGTTTTCGGCCCGGAGTCCATCAAACGCAAGTCATGGGACATTTTAACGCAATCCTGAGCGAGATTTCGCAGTGCACCGGAGACATTTACAAACGGTGCCATACTCTGCATAGCAGCCATTAAATGCTTTGCTGGTTTCAGGGGGTGGTCAATTAATTCGGAGAGAATTTCAGCAACTTTTTGACAGTATTCAGGATGAGTATTTAACCCGGTTCCTGCCGCACTTCCCCCCAATCCCAGGGATGTCAAATCATCGGATGCCCTGTCAATTCTCAAGGTATGTTCTCTGAGAATTTGCGCCCAAGCGCCGAAGGTGTCGCCGAGTCGAACCGGCACGGCATCTTGCATATGAGTGCGGCCGGATTTAACGATATCTTTGAATTCTTCTGCTTTGTTTTCTAGGGCGACTACGGCATCCGACAAAGCCGGAAACAGAGTTTTTTCTAACGCCAACAATCCGCCAATCCGAATCGCCGTCGGAATCACATCATTTGTCGATTGACCGTAGTTTACATGATCGTTAGGACTGACGCGCTTGTAGTTGCCTTTTTCATCGCCCATAATTTCCAAAGCGCGATTTGAAAGAACTTCATTAACGTTCATGTGGTGAGAAGTTCCGGCGCCGGCTTGGTAGACATCAACTACAAATTGATCGCGCAATTTGCCAGCTAGGATTTCATCTGCTGCTTGGACAATTGCTTGACTGATGTCTTGGGGAATGCAGCCTAGTTCACCATTGGCGATCGCCGTTGCTTTTTTAATTAAAACACAAGCATCAACGTATGTTGATAAAGGCTTAATGCCGCTAATCGGGAAATTTTCAATAGCCCTTAGAGTTTGGATGCCATAATAGACATTAGATGGGATTTGTTTGTCTCCCATCGAGTCGCTTTCGGTGCGATAGGTTGCGGTTGGCTTTTGAGTCATATCGTCTGGTTTGTGAGAATTAGGAATTGGGATTTTTTTTAAGAATGCTGACTGCCACTGCTGTTTTACCGCGTCGGCGGACTCAGTAAAATACAAGTCAATCGATTTTCGATTTTCGATTTTCGATTTTCGATTAAAGAATTGAAGCATTGACCCCACGGATAAACTGGGGGGGCAAGTTTATCGGATACAGGTTTTTTATTTCTCCACGGATGAATCCGGGGGCTTGTATCCTGGATGCTTTCGCTCACGATTGTAAATAATTATCTCACACTCCGAGTTAAATCTCAAATCTCAAATCTTAAATTAAGATTATTTACCTAAAAGTGTGCAAGAATAGTTGTGTAATTCCGAGTTGTTTAGAACGCCTCCTTCTGTACTTGAGCAGATAAATTTGCGTGCTTAAAAATAAATATTAAACCAGAATTTGAATTTTTGTCACAAAAATTCAAATTACAAATCGGGGAAAGTTGTTATATTTGGTAGCACAAACAATTTTGCAGCAGGCGAATTGCCAAAAATTATGCCGCGATACCAAACCATAGATGATGTTCCTACCCTCCAAGAGGCACTGGAAGGAATAATTGTTGAAGATTTAAAAAAGCTGAATGCACTGTTGTCGGGCGATCGTAAATTAACCCGCAAAGCTGACCTGGTTGCTGGGATTAAACAGCAAATGCAGGGAGAAAAACTTAAGCAAGTTTGGGCGCAATTAGACGATTTGCAAAAAGCGGCCGTAGCGGAAGTTATACATGGGTCAGGTGGTGGCTATGATGCCGATGTATTTGTGGCGAAATACGGACAACAACCAAACTGGGGAACCAGCGATCGCTATGGATACAACCGAGAACCATCCCTACTATGCTTGTTCTTCTACGGCACTGTGATACCCTACGATCTTGAAGAAAAATTGCTGAAGTTTGTGCCAAAACCTCAAGGAATTTCCTTAAATCTGGTTGGTGATGTACTGCCAGATAATTTTATGGTTCGTGTAGAAAAACGTAACTTTCGTACATCTCAAAGAGAGGTATCCGAGTACGAACTTCCTTTGACTATTTGTGAAATGGAACGGGCAGCCCCAAAGGATTTGGAAGCAGTTTTGCGTCTGATTCAGTCGGGCAAAGTTGCCGTTAGTGAGAAAACCGCATTACCTGGTGCCGCAACTCTCAAAGCGATCGCCGCTGTATTGCAAGGGGGTGATTTTTATAACGACGAACAGCGCCAAGCTACCTTGGAAAAGGGCGATATATTCTACGAGGTTGGTAACATCAAATCCTTTGCTTGGGCCCCGATCGCCCAAGCAAGCAAATTCGCCGAACTATCGGGCAAAAAGCTAGCTTTGACCAAAGCGGGACAGAAAGCTTTGCAAGAATCACCTGCCAAAGGATTACAGACAGCATGGAAGCGCTGGTTAAAAACAAACACTTTTGATGAATTTCGCCGCATTGATGCGATTAAAGGACAAACCGGCAAGGGCGCGCGGGGCATGACAGCGGTGGCGGGGCGGAGAGAGGCGATCGCCTCAAAGCTAGCAGAATGTCCTGTCGGTAAATGGATTCTGTTTAGCGAATTTAGCAGGTATATGTTGGCAACGGGGAATCGGTTTGAAGTAACGCGCGATCCCGACAATCTCTATATTTCTGAATTTGGGTATGGTAACTTAGGATATTCTGGCAGTCACGATTGGCATATTCTGCAAGAAAGATATATGCGCTGCCTGTTGTTTGAGTATGTTGCTACCCTGGGAATAATTGATGTTGCCTATGCCGATCCGTCCCTCATACCCAGCGATTTTGACGATCTTTGGGGAACGGACGATTTGAGATTTCTCAGCCGCTACGACGGCTTAATCTCTTTTCGCCTGACAGCTTTGGGGGCTTACTGTTTGGGATTGACTGACAATTACACCCCACCAGCAATTGAGTTCAGTCAAACACTCCGCGTACTGCCCAATTTAGATATTGTTGTAGCAGGAGAAGGCATTGCGGCATCAGATGCGATCGTCCTCGATCTCTATGCTAAAAAAGTTTCAGATGTCGTCTGGCAACTCGATCGACAAAAGCTATTTACCGCCATTGAAGCCGGATACCCGCTAGCAGAATTTAAAGAAGTTTTAGAGACAAGAAGTATCGAACCGCTACCCGAAACTGTACAGCAATTTCTGACGGATGTTACAGAACGATCGAATAGTTTGCAAGATGCAGGAACTGTCAAGTTAATCGAATGTGCTAACGCCCATTTAGCAGTGTTGATTGCCAATGATTCCCGTACCAAAAAATTCTGTCAGCTAGCGGGCGATCGCACTTTAGCAGTTCCATTATCCCAGGAAACTAAGTTTCGCAACGCCCTGCGGCAAGTCGGCTACGTCTTACCCCAGCGGGATAAATAGTACGATCGTGTCCGGTGGTATCTGAGATGTTGCATCATTCTCAATAAGGCTTTTATGGGCGGGCTTTCTGGCCCACCCCACAAGAAATTAATTCGGAACAGGCAAGATGCCTGTTCCACAAAGAATTAATTTCTTGTGGAACAGGCATCTTGCCTGTTCTTAAGAATGTTGCAAGATGTAATGTGGTAAGTTGTTCTGCCTTTTATCTGCGATCGAAACAACCTATGAATTATGTTCTCGAAAATGCTTTGATCGTGCAAAGCGATCGATCGATCTTACTAGAAGTTCACGCCCCCACAGCACAACAGGCGCGAGAAGCGATCGCCCCCTTTGCCGAATTAATCAAAAGTCCCGAACACATCCACACCTATCGCATCACGCCCCTCAGCGTGTGGAATGCGCGGGCGGCGGGAATGCCAGTTGAAGACGCGATCGCAGCTTTGCGAAAGTATGCCAAGTATGCCATTCCTGAGTCCGTAGCGCAGGAAATTGAACTGTTGGGGACGCGATATGGATTAACTGTAATTGAAAGAATCGATGCGGCTAGCCCGGATTTACAACTGCGAATTGCCGATTTGCCCCTAGCGGAATTGCTGGTACGGGACGATCGCGTTAAACCAATGTTGGGCAAGCGCATCTCGGATCTTTGCTTTCAAGTCGATGCCGGGAATCGCGGCGTACTCAAGCAAGCTTTACTAGCGGTGGGCTATCCGGCAGAAGATTTGGCTGGATATGTCGAGGGTGCCGAATTAGGGATTTCTTTGCGCGATCGTACTTTAGGGGATTTGCCCTTTAATTTGCGTGCATATCAACAAGAAGCAGCAGAGGCATTCTATCAGGACGGGGAGGTAAAAGGTGGAAGTGGGACGATCGTCCTACCGTGCGGGGCTGGTAAAACCATAGTCGGGATGTTAGCGATGAGTTTGGTAAAGCAAAAGACACTCATCCTCACCAGCAGTTTGACTTCAGTGCACCAGTGGCGCAGGGAAATATTAGACAAAACGAGTTTAACTGAGGATGCGATCGCTGAGTACAGCAGTGTCACCAAACAGACGGCTGCTGTCACCCTATCGACTTACCAAATGCTAAGTTATCGATCGAATAAAGATGATGAATTCCCGCATTTCGAGTTGTTTAACGCCCAATCGTGGGGACTGATTATTTATGATGAAGTCCATCTATTACCTGCACCGATATTTCGGATCACTGCTGAATTACAAGCACGACGCAGGTTAGGTTTAACTGCGACATTGATTCGCGAAGACGGGAAAGAAGGTGATGTATTCACGTTGATTGGGCCCAAGCGCTATGACGTACCTTGGCGCGAATTGGAAGGACAGGGATTTATTGCCACTGCCAATTGTACGGAAATCCGCGTCGCCCAAAATGAGGCGGAAAAAATGGAATATGCCCTAGCGCCCCGCCGCAATCAGTTTCGGATTGCTGCGGAAAATCCGGGTAAGTTGGATGTGGTACAAAGTTTGTTGCAAAAGGAGGCGGGACACCGTATTTTAATTATTGGTGAGTATCTCGAACAGTTGGATGCGATCGCCAAAATTACCGAATTGCCTCTGATTACGGGGAAGACAAAACAGGCAGATCGCGATCGGTTATACGAAGCATTCCGTCACAAAGAAATTCCCGGATTAATTCTATCTCGCGTGGGCAATTTTGCCGTCGATTTACCCGATGCCGATGTGTTGATTCAAGTATCGGGAAAGTATGGTTCTCGCCAAGAAGAAGCGCAGCGCCTCGGACGAATTCTCCGCCCGAAATCCGACGGACATACTGCGAGTTTTTATACATTAGTATCGCTACAAACTTGCGAGGAAGATTTTGCCCGACACCGCCAACTGTTTCTGACTGAACAGGGCTACAACTATCGCATAGAAGTTCAAGGCAATGGTTAGTCAGCCTTGCATAATAGACCTCTTACAGTATTAACGCGCTTGTAGTTGCTTTTTTCATCTCAACAAGTTGCTACACTATTAATAACCGCATCCTCACCCACATTTATGCTTCCAACAATCATCGCCGCTATCGCTCCCTACATCTCGGCAGTGCTCTCACCCATCGCCAGAAATATCGGCCACAAACTAGGAGAAGCCTTCGGCCATAACTCTCAAAATTACCGAGATATTCTGATTCCCTATCCTAATAATTCATCTGATTCGACAGAAATAGAGCAAGCAAAACAGCGTTATTCCCAGGAAATGCTGGAATACGCGAAGGCGAAAGATACCAGAGACCGGGAATTGTTAAAGCTAACAGTAGCACAAACAGCACGCCGCCTTGAGTTGCAGGAACAGGAACAGGAAGACAGACTGAAGCTGGCAGCCTTGCAGCGGGATTTGATGCGGGAATTGCAAGCAAAGGATATTCAGGTCAAGCTGGCTGAAATTCAAACAATTTGGGATAAAGATACTTGGTTTTCTAAGTTGAATCGAGAGGAAACTAAGCAGATTTTACTCCAGCAGCAACATCGCCTCTTAATCTTACTATCACCGCCCAAAATTAGCAAGCGATGCCCGGAAACCTTTTGTGAAGATTTGCCAATTGAGATGAGAAGTGTGGGAGATTTTCTCAGACAGCATTATCCTCAACAGGATGTCTTACGCCCAGTTAAGTTTTATAGCGATTATTTCACTGAGTCGATTGGTGATATTGATGTGGAACGCTTGCAGCGAATTTTATCTCCGGTTCCGACTACAATTTTATATAGCGATATCAGCGACTATGCCGTAACTTTTCGCGTCGGCTTTTGGGGATTCCTGAATAATCAAGAAGTCTCCCTGTTTTCTACCAAAGTTTTTGACTGGGAAGAGGCCAAAGATGCACTTTTAGCGTCGGGAGTAAGTGAGAAAAAAGCCCTCCGCATGATTCGGCAGTTGATTGTGGCGATTCACAAGTTACTGGCTGGATTTTTAGCGGATTTGTATTATCTCAATATTGACCCTGGCTATGAACCTCAGTTGTTTAATTTAAAGGATGAATTGGCTGAATATGGGTTGGCAGAAGAATGGGTGAAACCTTATTTTGATATTCTTCAGGATATTCAGCGACGACAGGGAGAACAGTATGAACAGGAGTTGAAAAAGCTGATTGAGCAAGTAGAGGCTGAACGTCAATCTCAAAAGGCTGCCAAAGCAGAAGCCCAACGCCAACAACAAATACAAGAAGCTGCCAAAGCAGAAGCCCAACGCCAACAACAACAAATACAAGAAGCTGCCAAAGCAGAAGCCCAACGCCAACAACAAATAGAAGAAGTATTCACTAAAAAAGTTCAGTCATTCAAATGTGTCCAAACTCTTAATCGCGTAGGTAAGTCATCTGTTGATTGCGTAGTTATTAGTCCAAATGGAAAGGCTTTTGCTAGTGACAGCAGGGGAAATTGCAGCAAACTTTGGAATTTGGATACAGGAGAGCTGATTCGTACTTTATCTTGGCATTCAGATGCGGTTTATTGCGTTGCTATTAACCATACTGGAACAATTTTAGCTAGTGGAAGCTATGACAAAACAATTAAGCTATGGAATCTGGAAACTGGACAAGAAATTAGCACTCTAAAGGGTCACTCAGGTTTAATTCGGTCTCTTGCTTTTAGCCCAGACGGAGAAACTCTTGTTAGTGGCAGTCATGACAGAACTATCAGACTGTGGAATCTGAAAACCAAACAGGAAATCCGCACTCCTACTGGGCATTCAAACTGCGTTGCGTCCGTCGCCATTAGCCCAGATGGACAAACTATTGCTAGTGGCAGTTGGGACAAAACTATCAGACTGTGGAATCTGAAAACCAAACAGGGAATCCGCACTCCTACTGGGCATTCAAACTGCGTTGCGTCCGTCGCAATCAGCCCGGATGGACAAACTATTGCTAGTGGCAGTTATGACCATACTGTCAAGCTTTGGCATCTAAAAACCGGACAGGAATTTCGCACTTTCAGAGGGCATTCAGACTATGTTAACTCTGTAGCTATTAGCCCGGATGGACAAATTATTGTTAGTGGTAGTCGAGACAATACAATCAAGCTTTGGAATCTGAAAACTGGACAGGAAATTCGTACTCTCGCTGGGCATTCATCCGGGGTTAATTCTGTCTGTGTTAGCCCAGATGGAAACACTATAGTTAGTGGCAGTAATGATGAGAGTATCAAAATTTGGCGGTGTGAGGGGTGAAGTAATAGGGAAAGACGAAAGTTATGCTTTCCGTGTTAAATCAAATTAAGCTATAATAGACTGATTGCAACCTTAACCTAAACATGACTCAAGCTGAAAAGACTTCTATTTTTCAAAAAGCAATAGATACCGTAGAAGCTCTCTCGCCTGAAGAGCAGAATATGCTGATCGATATCATTCAAAACCGTCTTAAGCAACAGCATCGCGATGAACTATTGAAAGCAGTTGCCGAGTCAGAAAAAGATTATGAAATAGGCAATGTGCGTCGAGGTACAGTTGCCGACTTGATGGCGGAGTTAGATGAGTGAAAACTTTAATTTGGAGTTCAGCCTTTACTCGTGCGCTCAAGCGTTTAGTTCGCCAAAATCCGCAATTGCGCTCTTTAGTTGAGCAAACATTACAACAACTTGCTGAAGAGCCATTTGCTCCTACTTTACGGACTCATAAACTTAAAGGAGATTTATCAGATCGGTGGTCTTGTTCCATTGACTATAGCAATCGAATTGTGTTTAAATTTGTTCATAATTCTGATACAGATGAAGCAGAGATTTTACTGCTGACTCTTGGCTCTCATGATGATGTTTACTAAGTTTTATGAATACAGCCTCTAATTGCTTGGATGATTATGAAAGGCTGGATGACTGTACATAACTGCTGGTGGGATAGGATGTTAGCGATTAAAATTATGCTCTGTGTGATTTGCAAACATGAAACTACAAAACTTGACGGCGTAATAAATCAACCGATAAACGCTTAAGGAGGTAATTCAAATGGCAGAAACAATTAATGTTGAGCAATCCGTGTTAGAGAATCTGCGACAGTTGCCAACGGAGAAACAACAAGAAGTTCTCGACTTTGCACAATTCCTGGTGCAAAAAGCGTCACATAAAAAGCAGTTATCCAGCGAAAGTTCTGAGTCTAACAGTTCGTCAATAACCGAACCTACTCTCAAGCTATCACTTAGAGAAATTGCTAGCCTGCCAATAGCAGAACGCCATAAAATACTAGCAGCATTTATACCTGCTACAGCCGAAGATTTTTTGACATATCCTGAATTAACCGAGTTTTCCGTACTCGATGGCGAGGAGTATTTAATTGAGAAATGTTACACTCGCAGCCACGACGCTTTTTTGAAAGGCTACGCACCCGAAGACGAAGGACTTTATGATGACTACAGTACGTTTGTCTAGATTAGATTGTCTGAAAAAGTCTTTGTTGCTAGCGAAAATCGGGCCAATTTCTCAAGCAGATGCAGCAGCAGTGAAACAAGTCTGGGAGTTGTACGTTAAGCCTCAATTCTAACATATATAAGGTTCTTCGTAAGTCCCGATCAGTAAACAGGTTGGGTTGAGAAACCAGGTGGCTACGTCAGTCCCAAAAATGCGATCGCGCACTTTACTCAAAATTTCCATCTTCTAAAGCGCCATCCGACAAACTATATTCATCTTCAAAAACTTCAGACCAAGCAAGTGAGGTTAATTGACATTTTTTACCCATTTCATCCTGGGCATCTTTCACCGCAACTTGAAAACATTTATCCCAGATAGACTCAATAAAATCACGATTTAAACTCGGCATTTCTTCTTGGCTTTCTTCAATCTCTCGCCGCGCCGAACGAATACTAATAGCCCAGCTAGCTGTTCGTTTTTCAGGTTGATTTTTCCATTTAATAATATGAAGCATTAAACGAATTAACTGGCTTTTTAATGCTCGTTTTTCGGTTCTCCCCATTGCTTCAATTAAGGATTCTAAACCTGCTGTTGCTTCCATAGATTTTCCTTCTTTGAGAAGTGTCTGGACTGTGACAGCCGTTTGATAATGAGAACACACTGCTAACCAGTCCCAATCTTGTTTAGTCAGCATTCTTATTTCCTTGGAATTGCCTATATTCCTAAATTTATCATAAATCAATAGTTATGGCAATCGGCGGTTGAATCCAGATTTCGTATCGATCTAAACTTTAATTTTCTTCATCGTTATCAGATAAAGTATATTCCTCCTCAAAAACTTCAGACCAAGAAAGGGAAGTCAATTGACATTCAACTTTCCTCATTTCGGTGTTAGCCTCTTTCACGGCTGCTTGAAAACATTTATCCCAAATAGATGCAATAAATTCACGATTTAAACTCGGAACTTCTTCCTGAATATCTTCTATTTCTCGGCGTGCGGATAGAATGCTAATAGCCCAGCTAGCTGTTCGTTTTTCAGGTTGAGATTTCCATTTAATAATATGAAGCATTAAACGAATTAACTGGCTTTTTAATGCTCGTTTTTCGGTTCTCCCCATTGCTTCAATTAAAGATTCTAAACCTGCCGTTGCTTCCATAGATTTTCCTTCTTTGAGAAGTGTCTGGACTGTGACAGCCGTTTGATAATGAGAACACACTGCTAACCAGTCCCAATCTTGTTTAGTCAGCATTGCCCTATCCTTGAAATTGCTTATATTCCTAAATTTATCATACCGATCGCCCCTCAACTGGGTCCTCCCATCCCCCAACAGCCCAACAATACTTAATAAAAACTTTATAAAACTTACCATTTCCGCATAGATTAGAGTTATCCTAGAAAATCCAGCAATCCTGCAAAGCGTCAACCTTCTCGTCACTTATCCAGTGGTTCGATGACTCAAACCCAAAGCACCAAAACCGCCACCGCACCAGCAATTTATTCCTTGACAATTGCTCCCGCCTGTGTATTGCGAGGTCGATCGGCCTTAGCACAAGCCGGAGATGCGATCGCCCGTTTCGGAAAGCGGCCGCTAATCGTCGGCGGCAGCAACTCCCTCGCCGCCGCCCAACCCTACCTGCAACCAATCCTCGAACAGCAGCAGTTAAAATCCGCCGAAACAGCATACGGCAAGGATTGCAGCGAAACCAGCCTCGAAACCCTCCGCGAAGCAGCCAAAACCCATCAAGCCGACTTCATCATCGGAGTTGGCGGCGGCAAAGCCTTAGACGCAGCCAAACTCGTCGCCCATCAGTGCAAAATCCCGATCGTCACCATACCCACATCAGCAGCCACCTGTGCCGCTTGGACAGCCCTTTCTAACATTTATTCAGAACAAGGTGCATTCCAATACGATGTCACATTAGCCAGATGTCCCGACTTATTAATACTCGACTACGGCTTAATTCAAACCGCACCGCAGCGGACATTAGTAGCAGGAATTGGAGATGCGATCGCCAAATGGTACGAAGCATCAGTCAGCAGCGGACACTCCGAACAAACCCTGATAATTTCCGCCGTTCAACAAGCTAGAATACTGCGCGATATTTTATTCCAAAAATCAGCCGCCGCCCTCAAAGAACCCGGTAGCGAAACCTGGCAAGAAGTCACAGATGCAGCGGTATTGCTAGCAGGAGTAATCGGCGGAATTGGTGGCGCCCAATGCCGCACCGTCGCCGCCCACGCCGTCCACAACGGCCTAACTCATCTATTAGCAAGTCACGGCACATTGCACGGCGAAAAAGTCGCCTACGGCATTTTAGTACAACTGCGACTAGAAGAAATGCTGCAAAACAATCAACTCGCCGCTAGCGCCAGACAGCAACTGCTAAAATTCTACGCCGAGATTGGATTACCCCAAACTTTAGAAAACCTCGGACTCGGAGACATTACCATAGCAGAATTGCAGCGCGCCGCCGACATAGCCTGCAATCCCAATTCCGACATCCACCGACTGCCTTTTAAAGTTGTTCCCCAACAATTAATGGCAGCGATGGTTTCTACCACCGCACCTGTGGGAGAATTAAAGATTAAGAATTAAAACAGTTTGTAGTAAGGACTAAAGTCCTGAAAAGGCTGTGCTAGCAAGGACGAAAGTCCTTACTACAAACCACGAAAACTGACAACTGACAAAAAATAAATGACCTTGGATTGGATTACCCCTGCTGACAGGTTGCAAAAACTACCGCCCTACGTATTTGCCCGTCTCGACGAACTCAAAGCCCGCGCCCGCGAACAAGGACTCGATTTAATAGACTTAGGAATGGGAAACCCCGACGGGGCCACTCCTCAACCAGTAGTAGAAGCGGCTGTCGCAGCCATCCAAAATTCTGCCAATCACGGCTATCCACCCTTTGAAGGAACAGCCAGTTTCCGCCGTACTATTACTAAATGGTACAGCCGCCGCTACAACGTTGAACTCGATCCAGAAAGCGAAGCATTGCCTCTGTTGGGTTCTAAAGAAGGTTTAGCACATTTTGCGATCGCCTACATCAATCCAGGGGACTTAATATTAGTACCAAGTCCCGCTTATCCCGTATTATTTCGCGGCCCAATTATCGCCGGTGCAAAAGTTCACAACATCATCCTCAAACCAGAAAATGACTGGGTAATTGACTTAGCCGACATTCCCGACAGCGTAGCCGAACAAGCCAAAATCCTCTATTTCAATTATCCCAGTAATCCGACTGGAGCAACAGCACCCCGCGAATTTTACAAAGATATTGTTGCTTTCGCACACAAACATCAAATCTTGCTGGTTCACGACTTGTGTTATGCGGAATTAGCCTTTGACGGCTATCAACCGACAAGTTTATTAGAAATTCCCGGCGGTAAAGAAATCGGGGTGGAATTTCACACCATGTCCAAAACCTACAATATGGCCGGCTGGCGCGTCGGTTTTGTAGTAGGAAATAGCAAAATTATTCAAGGTTTGCGGACATTAAAAACTAACCTAGATTACGGTATATTTTCCGCTTTGCAAACAGCAGCAGAAACAGCACTGCAATTGCCGGATAGTTACTTGCACGAAGTGCAGAATCGTTACAGGACTCGCCGGGATTTCATGGTGGAAGGATTGGCAGAATTAGGGTGGAATATTCCTAAACCTCTGGCTGCAATGTATCTTTGGGTTCCCTGCACTCCGGGCATGAGTTCGACTGATTTTGCCCTCAATGTTTTGCAGCAAACGGGTGTTGTGGTGACTCCTGGCAATGCTTTTGGGCCGGGCGGCGAAGGATATGTGAGAATTAGTTTAATTGCAGATTGCGATCGACTGGGAGAAGCATTGCGGCGTTTGAAACAAGCTAATATTCGATATTAGTTATTGGGCATGGGGCATGGGGCATAGGGCATGGGAATTGGGCATTGACTTTCAAGTACAATCTTGAGGCAAGTGACTAATTAATTAAATTCAACCTATCCTCATAACCCAGCATTATCTTCTGCAAGGTGTTCTGCAACTTCTGAAATTCTGAATCACTTACAGAAAAATAAATTATTGCCTCATCGTAATCTGTATTGGAGTTGGGTCTTGAAGGATCGAAACTAACAATTAATCGATCTCGGCTTAAAGTAACTTCTTGAATTCCTCCATATTCTCCCCAACACTGATCGTCTATCTCCCAGTAAACACATCCTAGGTTAGGAGGAGGAGCTTTTTTATAAAATTCATTTCTTTCCATAACAAAATAATTATAGTTTTCGCTATCCTCATCCTCCTCAGAAGAAAAACCGATAGAAAATGGGTCTTCAATTCCCACAAGTTGTGCAAAAAGTTCAAACACCATCATAAACTTAATCCACTTGTTTTGGTGAGCTATTTTAACCGGAACTTCCCATTCTACGCTCTTAACTTTTCTCTGAAACCATTTATAGCGGTTCTCAAGAAAGTGAAGTAAGTAGGCGGCGTCCCATGCCCTATTGGTGTCAACTTAACATCAAACCGATAGTCCGGCAGGGGTTTAAACCCCTGCCTCAAAGCTAAAGTCCTCTCAAAGAGGACTGAAGAACTCATTAGTCCTCTTTGAGAGGACTTTAGCTATAAGCCCCGTGGAATTCATTCCCTGGCGGACTGACGGGTGGGCGGGAGGACTGGTGGACCAAAAGCTTAAGTTGACACCAATGCCCATGCCCCATGCCCTATCCCAATTCCCAATAACTACGCTTTTTTAATTTCATTAGTAATCCAGTCAAAAGTTTCCATAACTTGCTTGAGATCCGATTCGTCTTGCAAAGTAAACAAAGCCAGACTCGGCGACCTTCTCTCACCCGGTTCTATAGGTAGCGACAGACCGATCGCACTCAGCTTACTTCTCAATTCCAGCCAATTTTGTTCCGCATTAAACGGCGGCTGGGAACCGTAATTGTTAGCAGAAATCTCCATTCTGCCAGCAATATCTACAGTGAATAACTGATAAGGTTTTCTTCCCTTTTGAGGCAATTGAGCGGCGAAACCGCCGTAGGCATCCCCCGTTCCCCAGTGGATTTGAACTTCGGGTTCTTGACTTTTTGCCCATCGGTAAATAGCTTTTGCCATTTGCGCCTCGTCCGCGCCTCGTCTAGCTTTGATTTCGGCAAAAAATGAAGATTCATCCCAGCGCCTTCTTTCGCGCGTTGCGCTGGATTTTTTCTGCTGTGCTTCCGCTGTCTGACCGATCACTCTGGGAACCAGCGTTTTCAAACCGTCTTCACTTACATACTGCTTAATTTCCAGGGCCAAAACTTCAACGGGGTCCATTTGTTCGTTGAGAAATTCCACAACTCGGCGCATTTCAGCGGAAATCTCGTCAGCTACAAACACTAAGCGAACTTTACCCGCTTGCAAATTAGTTTTAACCTTCTGCCAAAATAGGTCTTCATTAGCATCCGCACCGAGAAACTCTTCAAAAATCTGTTCAGGATCGC
>NZ_JAUBVD010000053.1:0-45275 GCF_036705675.1 Microcoleus sp. AT8-A3 | reverse complement strand
CCAACAGCGCAGGAAGTGAGTTCTGAATTGCGACTAAAGATGGCTTTAGTCAAGTTTGGGTAAGTTTTACGAAGCAGCGCATTGAAGTACCCTAGTATGGAGCAATCCCAGCAACGGACAGATCCAACTTGATTTGGAATAGTTAAAGGGCAAATAATGGCAGGGTATGGAGCGTTCAAACTTAAACATAGGAAGGACTCAGAAAGTATACGCAATCTCAGCTTTAAGCTGTTTGAGTGAGTAGAGGGATACTTGAATGTCCCGTTGTCGCCTTGATTGGTGGGCAAGAATCCCCCGGCTTTAGACGTGGGGAGGTTCAATTCCTGGTAGAATTTTTAGTGTTTCTCAAACATTGGTCAATGGGATCGACACGCGCAAGAATTGCAATAGACGCTATGGGTGGGGATCATGCCCCCGCCGAAGTTGTAGCTGGAGCGCTTAAGGCACAAGAAGAATTAGGCGTAGAGATTTTGCTTGTGGGCGACCCACAGCAAATAGAAGACTCGCTCCGGCAACAAGACGCGATCGGCCGCGTCTGTACAGGTCAGCTAGAAATCGTTCCTTCTGAAGGAGCGGTGGAAATGCACGAAGAACCTTTGAGTGCCCTCAAACGCAAGCCCAACGCTTCGATTAACGTAGCGATGAACTTGGTAAAGCAGCAGCAAGCTGATGCTGTGGTGTCCGCCGGTCACTCCGGCGCGGCAATGGCTGCTGCCCTGCTCAGATTGGGCCGGCTCCCCGGAATCGATCGCCCTGCGATCGGTGCGGTTTTGCCGACAATGATACCGGGCAGCTCTGTACTTATTCTCGATGTTGGCGCTAATGTGGACTGCCGCCCCAAATTTTTGGAGCAGTTCGCTCTTATGGGAACTATTTACAGCCAGTGCGTTCTCGGCGTCGCCGAACCTAAAATCGGCCTGCTCAACATTGGCGAAGAACCTTCTAAAGGCAACGACGCCGCAGTGCGAACTCACCAGTTATTGGTGGACAACCCGAACATTCCTTTTGTGGGCAATGCCGAAGGCCGCGACGTGCTGTCGGGGAAATTCGACGTGATTGTCTGCGACGGGTTTGTCGGCAACGTGTTGTTGAAGTTTGCGGAAGCAGTGGGCGAAGTCGTAGTCCAGGTGCTTAAGGAAGAGTTGGTCAAAGGACTCCAACATCAAATTAACGACCCTATGCTGCAAAAAAGCTTGCAAGGATTCAAGCAGCGGGTAGACCACGTTGAACACGGCGGCGGTTTGCTGTTGGGCGTTGCTGGAGTTTGCATTATCAGCCACGGTTCGTCTCAAGCTGCTTCAATTTTCAATGCCATTCGTTTGGCGAAGGAGGCTGTTGACAACCAAGTGCTGGAGCGAATTCGATCGTCCAATAACCAAAGCGCTCTGGAACAAGAAGCTGTGAACTAGAGGCAGTAAGTAGGAATTAAAAATTAAAAATGTAAAATTAAAAATGTCAGCTTAAACCAACTGTTTTGCTTAAAAAAAAGTAATTTCAGCAGTTTAAAAAATAATTTTAATTGGTAGTTTTTAATTTTTAATTTCTCTATCGAACAGCGAGTAAATGGAGAGGAATGTTGCAGCAATCAGGGTTCGGAATTGCCGTCACGGGTAGCGGTTCTTGTACACCGCAGGTTTCGCTGGATAATAACGGTTTGAGTCAGATAGTAGAAACGAATGACGAGTGGATTGGCGCGCGGACGGGTATTCGCTCCCGCAGGCTGGCGGACGATCGCACTTCTTTGTGCGATTTAGCCACAGAGGCATCTCAAAAGGCGATCGCCATGGCAGAAATTTCGCCGACAGATATCGATTTAATTATTTTGGCAACTTCCAGTCCTGACGATTTGTTTGGCACTGCCAGTAAAATTCAATATCAGTTGGGCGCGACAAAAGCTGTGGCTTTTGATTTGACAGCAGCTTGTTCGGGCTTTGTTTTTGGTTTAGTGACAGCCTCGCAGTTCATTCGCACAGGGGTGTATCAAAATGTTTTGCTAATCGGAGCAGATATTTTGTCTCGCTGGGTGAATTGGTCGGATCGGGGTACTTGCATTCTATTTGGAGACGGTGCAGGTGCGGTGGTATTACAAGCTTCAGAAGTCGATCGCTTTTTGGGATTTGAAATTCGCAGCGACGGCACACAAAATTCGTCTCTCAATTTGGCTTACAAAGCCGAGTCAAAAGAATTAATTGAGGGCGTCAGCGTCGGAGTTGGCGGATTTGAACCCATCACAATGAATGGTCAAGAAATCTATCGCTTTGCCGTGAGAAAAGTGCCGGAAGTCATAGAAAAAGCTATGTTTCGGGCAAATGTCAACGTCGCCGAAATTGACTGGCTGTTGTTGCACCAAGCCAATCAGCGGATTCTTGATGCAGTTGCCCAAAGGCTAAAGATTCCCCCCGAAAAAGTAATCAGCAATTTGGCGAATTACGGCAATACCTCAGCGGCTTCAATTCCCCTTGCCTTAGACGAAGCCGTGCGTATGGGTAAAGTTAAAGCGGGCGATACTATTGCTGCTGCTGGTTTCGGTGCAGGTTTGACTTGGGGGGCTGCGATTTTTCAATGGGGAAGGTAAAGCGATTTTCGATTTTCGATTGGCGATTTTCGATTGGGGAATCATGGTAATACCATTTTTGATTTTCGATTGGCGATTTTCGATTTTAGATGGGGAATTACTGAGGAACTATGGGTTTGGAGCTGGTAAAGCAGTTTCATTCTTTTTGGGAACTGGTATAATGTTTGGCGGCTTTAAACTTTGGCTAATGATTGTGGGGAGTGCGACCGTTGCATAATACAAATCCTTTAACAAGCCATACATAGGGCAAGGGGCGCAGCCGTACTCCCTCGGGACAGGAGTTCTTGACAAGCCCGCCCTGAGATTGAAAATCCTCTATTCTTCGATCGACTTTCCCCGGCTTGAAGGTTAAAAATTTTGTTACGGCTATTAATTAAATTAAAGTAGCAAAAAAAATATAAACCTGGTTAAAATCGCAATTATATGTTATAGTTGTGAGTCGCGAGTAGATAGTTCGTTAACCGAAAGATAGCGGATACCAGCGAGCGAAGTTAGAAGCGGGAAAGAAATAATTTTTGCAATCACCAATTAGCAACCACCAATTAGCAGATTACCGGAAAAATGACTAAAACAGCATGGGTATTTCCCGGACAAGGTTCCCAGGCGATCGGGATGGGTGCAGACTTATTAAACTTGCCAACAGCCAAAGCCAAATTTGAGCTCGCTAAAGAAATTTTAGGCTGGTCTGTCCCGGAAGTTTGCCAAAAAGAAGAAGCAAAACTATCTCGGACGCTCTACACTCAGCCTTGCTTGTTCGTAGTAGAAAGTATTTTGGCCGACTTAGTGCGAGAAAAAAGCGATCGACCAGCGGTAGTTGCCGGTCACAGTTTAGGAGAATACGTTGCCCTCTACGCAGCAGGCGTCTTTGACTTTGAAACCGGATTGCGCTTAGTCAAACGCCGCGCCGAACTCATGGACACTGCCTCCGGCGGTCAAATGGTGGCTTTGATCGGGTTCGACAGGCAGGAACTAGAACTGCAAATTCAATACAGCCGAGACGTAGTGCTGGCAAACGACAACAGCGAAGCACAAGTCGTGATTTCTGGAACGCCCGCAGCAGTAGAAGATTTGCTTGCCAAAATCAAAGTCAAACGCGCCGTTAAATTGAATGTTTCCGGTGCATTTCACTCTCCCCTGATGGCCGGAGTGGCAGCAGAGTTTCAACTAGCCTTAAAGTCTGCAAGGTTTTCCGATGCTAAAATGCTGGTGCTCTCGAACTCAGAACCGTCAGCCACTACCAGCGCAGCCACTTTAAAGCAGCGGTTGACTCAGCAGATGACCAAAGGCGTGCGCTGGCGAGAAATTTCCATGCAATTGCCCCAACAAGGAATCGATCGCGTAGTAGAAATTGGCCCCGGCAAAGTTCTCACAGGTTTGATCAAACGGACTTGTCCCGATTTAGCGCTGGTAAATGTGAGCAGTTTTGCAGATTTGCCCGCTTAATCTATTTTTAGCTAAACAGACGGGAATCCCCACACTATACCGAGCGAAGGTTAGTGTGGGATGAAAGGCGCGCAAGACTCCTGATTGCACCCGTTCATAACCTCAAAGCTATGCTTGCGATCTCATTTCCGGTAACACTCATACATGATGTTGACGGTTGACGGTTGACGGTTGACAGTCAACGCTGTCAACCGTCAACCGTCAAAGCCGTGAACTCGAATTTACTATTCCGATGCTAACGGATTTGATATGAGGTTATGAACGGGTGGATGACGACATCAAAGCACAAGAAGTCTCTTTATTCAGCAGGTCTATCTTGCTCATTAATGTATTTTTTCAATTGTTCAACAGTCACGCCACCACATGATATAATTTCCCGTAACACTCATACATGATATTGACTGTTGACCACGAATTTCAAAGGTGGTATCCGCCACGTGATTTATCCGTGGAATCAATCCCAAATCGCAAATCGAAAATCCTCAAGCCCCCCGCATTTATCTCGCGCAAGTCAATTCTTTAATCTAAAATCTAAAATCTAAAATCGATTGACGGTTGACAGTCAACGCCGTGAACAGTGAACTCGAATTTACTATTCCGATGCTAAAGGATTTGATATGAAGCGATGAAATAGCCATTTGTCCATAACACATCCTTCCAATAAAATTGGTTGATTTCAGGAGCGAAATATGTTCTCAAGTACCGACTAGACAAGGTTTTTAAATTGTTAATCAATTTACTTGGTTCGGTCTGTGCAGTGTACTGTAACAACAAATGAACACGATCGCTTTCCCCATTGAATTCTACCAGCCTTCCCTGTCATTTTTCCATCAAATCCCTAAATATCGCCTCAAGTCTTGTCAGCATTGGGTCTGGAAGCTTACAAAACCGATATGCAAAATATGAAAGATATGGCCGAGATTAACGAAGCCCTCTGAGCCATATCCAAAGTCAACAACGACCTCAGTATCGATTCAGCTCGATCGCAATTTGAGCAAGCCAAAAACGCCGTCCACGGCCGCAACCTCAAACAGCAAGCTTTAGCAGAAATATCTGAGAACCCCCAAGAAAGACTTCAGGCAGAATTAGAAAATATGACCTTAGACGATGAAGTTAATCGCAGGCTACAAATGTTAGACGACTCCAACAACAAAGAACTTCCCAGCTAAGGACAATTTTATGGCTAAGAGCGGGCCTCCCCCCATAGTTTTTATCCTGTTATTTCTCTTGCTAGCCGGTGGCGGCTGGTTCTTTTTTCTCAACAAACCAGCGTCGCAAGATGTTAGTAACAATCCCCCCACTCCCACACCCGCAGGCGATGTCGTCCCACTTCCCGTCGCGCCAGTAGTCGGCGGTGCTTCTTCGCCTGTTGCAGCTAGTTCCTTTGCACTTCCAGCTTCTGTTCCTGCGGGTACGACTGTCAGGATTCAAGGTTCTACCAGTATGGTG
Organism: Microcoleus sp. AT8-A3; assembly: GCF_036705675.1. Classification (NCBI taxonomy): domain Bacteria; kingdom Bacillati; phylum Cyanobacteriota; class Cyanophyceae; order Oscillatoriales; family Microcoleaceae; genus Microcoleus; species Microcoleus sp. AT8-A3. Next base: position 39,808 of record NZ_JAUBVD010000053.1, on the reverse strand, counting down.
ACAATCAACCTCAATCTTAAGAATGGCTTTCAAGCCAAGTTTCCTGGCACTAGAGTTGATTCCAAAGCTAACGGTTCTGCAAAGGGAATTCAAGATTTGGTGGCAGGAACAGCCGATATTGCTGCGGTATCGCAGCCTTTGACGCCTCAAGAACAAGGTCAGGGTTTGGCAGCGGTGCCCGTTGCCCTAGATACGATCGCCCTTGTAGTTGGCATTAACAACCCCTTCAAAGGAGGTTTAACCTCGGCTCAAGTTCAAGATATCTTTAAGGGAAATACTCAAGACTGGTCGAAAGTCGGCGGCCCGGCGGGTCCGATTAAAGTAATTAACAGACCGGCAGTTAGTGGCACTCACCAAACGTTTAAAGAACAAGTGCTCGGAGGTGGCGAGTTTGGCCGGGCGTCAAATATTACCACCCTCGATCGAGATGCGACAACTCCCCTGCTGCAAGCTTTAGGCAACAACGGCATAGGCTATGCGACTTTCGCTCAAGTAGCCAATCAGAGAACAGTGCGCGTTGTTCCCGTCAACGGTGCGACGCCGGATGCGGGTAACTATCCTTACAAGCGGCAGTTATACTACGCCTACAAAAATCCTCCTAGCCAAACAGTTAAGGATTTCTTGGGCTACGCGACTGCTTCGGAAGGACAAAAAGCTATGCTGGCCGGAAATTGAGCCTTTGCAAAGAATTCGCCAGAATAAATTCGGGCGCTACAGAAGCTTGCAAAGCGGTTTCAACCGCCAAACCATCTAACAGCACGACACGCATAAACACGGATACAGTGATGATAGTCAACTTAGCCAATTAGCTAAACAGTCCGATCGCTCGACCTATCCGTGTATCCGTGTCAAAATCCGTGTAGTGCTACTTTTTTGATTGCTGAACTGATAGGCTAATATTCGATGTAATTTAAAATTTAAGGTTTTTCTGTGAGCAAAAGTCGCGAACCAGTCGAAAGTTTACTTCTCTACTATTTATTCAAATGGTCAATTGTCAGCCCGATGCTGCACCTTTACTTTCGGGGCCGCATCTACGGTGCAGAAAATGTTCCGACAGAAGGGCCTGTGGTAGTAGTCAGCAATCACGCCAGCGATTTTGACCCGCCGATTTTGTCTAATTGCATGAGGCGACCGGTCGCATTTATGGCAAAGGAAGAGTTATTTAAAGTTCCTATTTTGAAGCAGGCAATTACGCTTTACGGTGCTTATCCAGTCAAGCGGGAAAGTGCCGATCGCAGTGCAATTCGCTCGGCGATCAACTCTTTGGAAAATGGCTGGGCGACGGGTGTATTTTTGCAGGGAACTCGCACGCCAGACGGCAGAATTACTGAACCGAAATTAGGTGCGGCGCTGATAGCTGCTAAGGCAAAAGCGCCGCTCTTACCTGTTAGTTTGTGGGGAACTCACGCGATTTCGTCGAAAGGTTCGGCAGTGCCGCGTCCGGTGCCGCTGACGGTGCGAATTGGCAAGCTAATTGAAGCGCCCGGTTCCTCGGATCGCGAGGAGTTGCAAGCGCTGACTCAAAGATGTGCGATCGAGATCAATGCGATGCACGATTTGGGGCGCTGATTTGCTTGGAGGATGTTTTGTATAACTTACGAAGAAAGCTGGTTTGATAGATAAAAAACATCGTTACAGGTTTGTAGTGAGAACGAAGACTCCTCGTTACAAACCTATTTTATTGCGATTGTACGATGCCTCTGACATAAGCAACAGCTAAGGGGGAAATTTTTTCTGTAACCGCTGCGATAACTTGGCGATCGAAGTCAGTCCAAACTCTGGGGCGATCGAACATACAAGGCTGCAAAACCCCCCACAATAAGCCGTCAGCACAAAGGTGAGCGTGGATCAAAGCTCGATGTCCGAACTCTTTGGCTTCAAAATCTTTGTTGACAACTTCAGGATTCGCTGTTTCAACATCCTCAACAAAAATCGACGGTTCAGTTCGCAAAGCTGCTGCAAACAAAGGGTCTTCTTCCCCTAAAGATTCGGGTTCTTTTTTCCATTCCGCGTCGCCAATCTCAGGAAAGTTCGAGTTACGACGCCAGCAGTAAGGTACTCTGCCTCTTTGCGTTTCAGGATTGCGGAGGTAGAGAAAGACCCGATCGCAATTTAACACCTCGCCTAAAGCCGGCACCAAAGCCGAAAAAACAGCATCCGGCGTTTTGCTGTCACTCAAAATTTGCTCCAGAACTTGCGGCAGAATTTGGTCGGTCATTAACTTTAGCTTTTGAATTTCATCTATTAATTTTAAACTACTCCTTCTCTTCTCTTCTCTTCTCTTCTCTTCTTTTACGCATTTGTCATCAGTGTCTTCGCGTTTCGTTAAATCGCTAGAGGAGACAAGTTTTAAAACCAGAGGGAATGGAAAAAATTTAAAACTTGCTCAATGCTTTCCTTTGTTTATTCCATTCTGGCTGGGCTGAAGTTAGCACCCGTATAACCGGTTGTCAGCCAAAGAATAGCCCTAGCGCCGTCGCGAACAGCTTTTTGCATCGGTTCGGGGGTTCGCCCAGACGGAACTGCCACAGGCTTAAAGGTAATGCCTCGACTACCGAGTACGATTTCGCCGATAATCTGAGCTCGCCGCATATGATCGTCAGAAGTGATCAGATACACGCTCTCAATCCCTCTAGCTTTCAATTCATCTACCAGGGTGGTAAAATTTGTTACCGTATCCACCGCTCTGTAGTCTAAGTGCAGGCGATCGGACTCAATTCCCGCTTCTGAAAATACCCATTCCGCGAACTCAGGATTGCTCCCAGACGACACCCAAATCGGCAATTCAGGGTGATCCTGAGCAAATTTGGCGGCAAACACCTCTCGCTCAGTAGCCCCACCTAGAACTAACAAAGCTTGGGGTCTCTGAAATTCGCTCTTAACCTGCTGATAGCCCAACCAACACGCCATCAAAAGTCCTACTAGGAACCAAAAACTGCGTGAAGTGTTCAAACGCTTGTAACGCTGCGTGTTTGAATTGATTCTTAACCACATCTAAACCTATAAAAATTTTATGTAACTGACAAAGGAACCATAACAAAAAATACCGCACCTATAGCCCACTAACAGGAATTAAAAATTAAAAATTAAAAAAGGGTCGGCGGATCATAGGATTTTAGATTTTAGATTTTAGATTTTAGATTTTAGATTTTAGATTTTAGATTTTAGATTGACTCTACGCTTGTGGTGCGGCTTCAATGGGGGATTTTAGATTTTAGCTTTCAGATTTTATACCAATCGCCTTGGCGGTTGGTATAAAATCTGGGAGCCAATTCCTTAGCGGATATGCAAAAAAGAGGGGCAAAACTTAAGCTTTCCCCTCCTGCTGTTAATTTTTCTTGATTTTTAACGGGACTGGCCGGGTTCGAACCGGCGACCTAGCGCTTCAGATTTGTGTGAGTTTCCCCACTCTCTGGACTATACCTTCACCATATGCTTGCAGCTTTTAGGTGGTGACCGTCTAGTCTCTAAACCTTCCTGATTTCCATATAGGCGATTGTTTAATCGCCCTGAACTCAGGCTTGGCTTGGTATTGCCTTAGAGTCATAGGAACCCATAAACTCTTTAGGTTTCACCAAATTTGACCACATTCACTCCTAGAGTTTCCTCGCAGGGTGCCCGATTCTTCAGGAGGCGCTTGCTCTATCCATCTGAGCCACAGCCCCAGTTGCTAAACCGTTTTGATTATAGCAGTTAATGTCGATTTTGATTTTTTTTTTCATGATTGCCGATCGCCAGTTGCGAGTTTCGCAGCGATGCGGGCCAAGTTTTCTGCTGCGGTGAGTTTACCAGCACCGTAACAGGCGCGCTGTCTCCATGCGGTGACAGGGAGATGTCCGGGGGGAGCATCTTCGTTGAAGGAGAGCTCGCTGTAATATTTCCAATTTTCCTTGACTCGCCAGCCGACTCGATCGCAAAATTCAGTATAGTTAGCCCCGGTACTTTCCCAAATCTGCTGCTGCACGCTCAACCCGAACCGCCCGCTGCTGTATTGTTGCCAAAGTCGGTCGATCGTGCGAAGGTCTGTAGGAGGAAAACTGTCAATATCGGCTGCACTCAGCCAACCTTCGTCTTCCCTGACAGCGATTTGCAGCAAGATTTCCCAAGTGTGTTCATCAGCTTTGCGCCATTTTCCAGTTTCTAATAGCTTTGTCAGTTGGCGGTAGTCCATCCCCACTTCCGAGATAGCCGCAGTTGACTCAGGTATGGCGCCGATTTTGTCTTCTAGTCGCAGTAGAGTGCTGACAATCAATTCGGGGTTTAGTTGTTCTAGGCGGTACAGAACCCATTCTAACTGAGATTGAATGTGTGTGCGGGCGATCGCACCTTGCTGCACTTCCCCCTGCAACTCATCAAATTTAGCTAACCAATTTTGTTGATTGCGGGCCAATTCCCACATTTGTTTGGCCCACTGCAATCTAACTTGTTCTTTTTTTAAATAAGTTTTGGAAGGCTTAGCACGTTGCGGGTAGGGAGTCAAATCCCAGCCGCAAATCGAGCAAAACTCTGCTTTTTCTTCTATGTATTCAGCACCGCACACTGGACAGTTAGACATATTGCCATCAATTCGGTTGCCAAGTCATTATATGACATCTGGTAAATTAACCATAATTCGATTAGGTACGCACTTCGCACCCTACAATTACAGTTTATCTGTACTAATGTTCGCTTTTCACACCCCAAAGTTAGACTTACAGCATATTCCATGTATATGCGGTACACACAATCTTGTCGTAAGCATCGGTGCGTCGCCACCAGTCAATCTGCAAGTTTCATTAAACATGAGCAGATCCGCACCCTACATAAAAATGTACCAACAATTAAGGCGGATACTGTACTTCATGAATCACCGAATCTGCTGTATTTATAAGCTGTTGCGGCCTTTAAATTGTATGTCAAAAAAAATCAAAGTCTTGTGGGGAGTAGGGGCCCTAGCGTCCCGCCCGCCCTGAATATACAATTTAAATGCGCGACAGCTTACCGCTCTAACAAGGCAAGCGAATAGTAAACAAACTGCCTTTGCCCAACTCGGATTTTACCTCGATCGTGCCGCGGTGAGCTTCGACTATTTGGCGGCAGAGGTGTAGTCCCAAACCTGTACTGGACTTCTTATGAGTTCCCGAGCTAAACCTTTCAAATAACTTTGCTTGTTCGGTGGGAGAAATGCCGGCACCGGTGTCTTTGATGTCTATAATTACCCATGCCAGCGGTTGGTTTTTGAAGCTAGTATAAGCAGGGGAATTAGCAGCTTTTAAGCTGACATCTATTGAGCCGTTGTCGGTGAATTTAATTGCATTTCCGATTAAATTTGTCAGCAAACGGTGTAGCTCCAGACGATCGCCCGGATACTTCGCAATCGGTGCACTTTCTGCACTTTCTGTCAAGTCTAAATTTACCGACAAACCTTTAGCATCCGCTAGGGGAGCTAGTTCTTCAGCTACCTCAGTAATAAGCTGGCGCAAGTCCACGGCCGCGAAACTTAGGGATTTGCGGCCTGCTTCGTACCGATATACTTCCAGCAACATATTTACCATCGCGATCAGGTTTTTGTTGCTGCGAACCATCGTCCCGAAAGCGTCGCGCATGGGAAGGGAAATTTCTCCCAAAGCTCCCTGCTGCATTAAAGTTAGCATTCGATCGGCTGCTACCAGGGGTGTTCGCAAGTCGTGAGCCAGTCGGGAGACAAAATCTTCGCGCTGGAGGGCGATCGAATTGCGCTCGTCTACGCTGTGTTTTAGCCGCAGGAGCGATCGAACCCTCGCCAGCAGTTCGTCCATTTCGACTGGTTTGCGGATGAAATCGTCTGCTCCCATGTCCAATCCCTGCACTACGCTGGCACTGTCGTGAGCAGTGATCAGCAAAATCGGCATAAAGGGCAATTCCTTATTTTCTCGGATTCGTTTAGTGACTTCGTAACCATCCATTCCCGGCATCATCACGTCTAGCAGTACCAAATCCGGGGGTGACTTGTCAATTTGACTCAAGGCCGAAAAGCCGTTTTCTGCCGTGCTAATTTCGTAACCTTCTTCTTCCAGGATTGTCTGCACCAACAAAACATTATCTGGTGCGTCATCTACAACCAGAATCCGATCGGCTTTTGTGGCATTGGGAACAGATAAATAACTCATTTAATTGCTAGCCTGGAAATATTTTTTCAACTTTAATATGGTATCCAACCTATGATTTCACATTTTTACACTTGTTAACTCTGTCATAAGGAATATCTCACAACTTTATCAAATCTTTTTACTTTTTATCAGTCGGATGTAATATAATCTACTACTTAGTTGTCATCGTATGCACACCGTCCCAATCATCGGGCGGGGGTACTTCCAAATAGCTCAGGGATCGGTCGAGGTGAACTTCCACAGGTCGATCGCTGGGTCGCATTGCTAAAGCCGCTTCAAAATAACTAATAGCTTTCTGAAAATTTCTAGCAATATAAGCATCCCTACCGTTACTATAAAGTTCCAAAAACCGAACGGTTTCCCCATCAATGGGTTCAGAACTATTTTGCAGCAACTCGTAAATACCAACTGGTTGATTTTTGCCCTTAACCCGCACCTTGTCTAACTCTCGCACCCAAATTCCTTCGCGACACAAACTGTATGTAAATTCGCTCAAAATTATATCGCATCCGTACTCCTTTGTAAGCTGTTCCAATCGCGAACTCAAATTCACCGCATCCCCAATTACCGTGTAATCCATGCGCTTTTGGGAACCAATATTTCCCGAAACCACCTCTCCGGAACTAATTCCAATTCCGAAGCGAAATGGATCTTCGCCGGGGCGAGAATCATTAAACTCTTTCAAACGCCGGCGCATATCTAAAGCCGACTGCACCGCCATCCAACCGTGGCTTTCCGGGGGATTCAGCGGCAGGGGCGCGCCGAACACGGCCATTAAAGCATCGCCGATAAACTTGTCTAAAGTGCCTTCGTAGTGGAAAACGGCCTCCACCATCGTCTCAAAATATTCGTTCAGCAGGGATACCACATCGGAGGCTCCCAAATTTTCGGTCAGCGTGGTGTAGCCGCGAATGTCGGAAAATAAAATAGTCACTTCTTTGCGTTCGCCCACCATCAGGGCGCCTTCACCCAAGGCCATCACTTTATCTACGACTCCAGGAGTCAGATAGCGGTACATCGTATTTTTCATCCGCTTTTCGCGGCTGATGTCTTCGAGTACCACTAAACCGCCGCGCACGCCGCCCTCTGGATTGATCAGCGGGTTGACAGTCAAATTCAAACTACGTTCAATTAGTTTAATTCGAGAGGCGGGGATGGGTAGCGGACAATAAGGGTGATACAGGGCAGAATTTCGCAGCGCAAATAGAGATTGGGCATTAGCTAATTCTGCCAGCGCTACTTCCTCAGTCCACGCGCGGTTTTCTCCCCAAGCGTAATATAAATTAGGGTCAGTGCGATCGGGTACGGCCAGAATATAACTTTCTTCTTGTTCTTCTTCTTGTTCTTCTTCTTGTTCTTCTTCTTGTTCTTTTTGGGAATTTAACGTTTTTTCCACCAACAGTCCCACCGTTAAACTTTGTTCGGGAACGTAATGTCTGGCAGCATGGTTGAGACTGTCTTCGAGTCGAAATTGCAAATTTTCGATCGGCACAACTTCCCAAACATAGCGATTCACCAGTTTATCTTCCCAAATCTGGGGATTGTGTTTGCTTTTAGCTTGATTTACCGGACAGCCCAACAATTCTAGGGCTGCTTCGTTGATAGTTACAACTCGCCCCTGTAAATCGGTGGAAATTACTGCATCTGAAAGACTTTGCAGCATATCTTTTTGATACTGCTTTTCCACCATCACGTTTTGAAACAGTTGAGAATTTTGCAGCGCCATTCCCGCTTGGGAATTAAACGCTCGCAAAAACTCTTCGTCGGAAGGGGTGAAACTACCTTGGTTCTTATTAATTAGCTGAGTCACCCCGATCAGCTCACCTTTAGCGTTATGCACCGGCATACACAAGACAGTCCGAGTGCGGTATCCCGTTTGCCCGTCTGTAGAGGGGTCAAAGCGGGGATCGTCGTAAGCATCTGTAATATTTAGAGGTTGACCGGTCGAAGCCACGTAGCCAGCAATTCCCTTATTAGCAGGAATGCGGAGATCTACCATCGTTTTGCCGTCAGCCTTGGCGACTTTTGTCCAAAGTTCGTTGGTTTCCCGATTTAACAAAAATAGCGTGCTGCGATCGGCCTGCATCAAGTCGCGAGCTTGATCCATGACAGAGCGCAAAGTTGTTTCCAAGTCAAGACTTTGACCCAAAGTAGTGGTGGCTCTCAACAGTGCGGCAACCCCTCGCTGGTTGCGGGCGACGACGTAGAAAGACTGACAGCTTTCGAGAATAATCCCGATCGAATCTGCAAAAGCCTGGAACTGCTGTTCGTCTTCCTCGCTAAAGGGGGCATCTCCAGCTTTATTTAACAGTCTGACCACCGCCACGGGTTCCTGTTGGCTCTTGCTGCTAAAAATCGGCATACAGAGGATGGTCTCGATGTGGTAGCCCGGTGGTTCGTCTACTTCGGTATTAAAATACTCGTGGGATCGAGCTTCGGCGACATTGATCGATTTTCCGGTTGTTGCTACGTAGCCTAAAATGCCTGCATCCATCGGCAATCGCACTTCTACATCTTCGCCCGTAAGTGGATCGACTGTTTTGTGCCACAGTTGATTTTTGTTCGAGTCCACCAAAAAAATTGTTGTCCGGTCTGCTTGCAAAATTTGACCAATTTTCACAGTGAAGGCATCTAAAAGTTGCTCTAAGAGACTTTCGAGTGCTTCATTGTTAATCAGGTCCATCGCCCGGATAAATTGCTGAAATTCAGCCGTGATAAAGTCCAGCAGGCACACTAATTCAGGAACTGGCAAGCTCTTAACACGGGAGGTCAATGCCCCCATAAAATTGACTTGAGTCAGTGTAGCCAGAACGCTACCAGTATTGGAGAATGTCATGATTAACTGCTTGCTCAGATGGGTAGACTGACCGCAGGTCGATCTGCGCGAGATTCGGCGGCGGTGCAAACTCTTGAATTTGTTTGCAAGCGCATCGGCACTCGCTTGTCGCTTTGATGAATCGTGAGTTCAAAAGTGGCGCACGCAACTTCAGTTTGCTTGTTATGTATGCTCGATCGATCTTTTTTCCAACCTCGATACTGATGAGGGTTCGTCAATTCAAGCTGAACTTGAGTTCGCAAAACAGAAGGCCTGAAAATTAGGTTACAGGCTTTAGTTCGATCGACAGTGCAATGTAGATTTGACGTTCTGTGCTCGGCCCCAGCGCGCGGTGTTACTGTTTTAGCGCACTCGGCGACCGTATCCGGTCAGGTAAAGGGCGCTATGAAAGCAGCGCGCAAGGCATTCCTACAGAGCTTACTCATAGTTTAATGGTAAACGCAACAGCAGGATAGCGACGGTAATTTATGCAGCAAAAAAGTTCGATCGGTCTTTGAAAACATCCCTCCTCACTACCAACTGACGATCGAACAGGGAAGCTAAGCTGGCGGTGATGTTTAAAGGTGCTACAGATCCTGACATTTAGGCCGCTCTGGGCACAGACTGGGCAAACACCACTGATTGATAGTAGCGCTGCAGTTGTGCGGCAGCAGCGGCCCAACCCCAGCGTTCAGCTTCTCGGCGAGCGTTATGGCGTAGGGTTTCCCGTTCTTCAGGATTCGCAAACAGACGCTTGGTGGCGACGAGTGCTCCTTCTTCGTCGGCGGGGTCAAATAAATATCCGTTAACACCGTCAGTGACGATATCGGGAATTCCGCCGCTGCGCGCCGCCACTACAGGCGTCCCCGCAGCCATTGCTTCTAGGAGCACTAAGCCCAGGGTTTCGGTGCGGGAGGGAAAAATGAAGGCGTCGGCAGATGCGTAAGCTCTTGCGAGTTCTTGCCCCTTGAGGTAGCCGACAAAATTGGTGGGTGTACCGGCAAAATATTGTTCAAGGGTTTGCCGATGCGGGCCGTCTCCCACTAAGGCGAGGCGGGCATCGGGAATCGCTGCGAGGACTGGTTTGATGCGTTCGATTTCTTTTTCTGCACCGAGGCGGCCGACGTACAGCAGCAGGGGGCTGTCTGGGTTATTTGCAGAAAGGCGCGATCGCATTTCTCGACTTGCCAATTCCGGGACAAACATTTCAGTATCTACGCCCCGCTGCCACAAATCTACTCGCTCAATGCCGTGGGTTCTCAATTCTTCCACCATTGCTGTAGAAGTACACAGATTCAATTCTGCTTGGTTGTGGGCACCTTTGAGCAATTCCCACAATAAAGGTTCGAGGACTCCAAAACCGTAATGGTGCAAATATTTCGGCAAATGCGTGTGGTAAGAAGCCAAAATCGGAATGTTGAACTTTTTCCCGTAATATATACCCCCCAATCCCAAAATAGCGGGATTGACAACGTGAATAATATCCGGTTTAAACTGCTCTAATTGGCGACCGACAGCCGGAGAAGGAAGTGCCATTTTCAGTTCCGGGTACATCGGCAAAGGCAAGCCCTCCACACCGTAAACTCGGGCGCCTTTGTATTCTTTGATCCCGTAATCTGGAGAAAATATCAGAACTTGTTCGCCCGATCGCTGCAAGTGATCTACAGTGTGAATCAGGCGCGTCACAATGCCGTCTATTTTCGGCAAAAATGTTTCAGTGAACAGAGCAATTTTCATAAAAATAAGTTACTTAGGGAGCCGATAATCATAGCCAGAGGCCAAGGTCATCGGTAACAGGATACACTGTGTCGCGGGGAGTAAGTCATGGCGCGCGATCGGCTGCTTTTCTACACTTCTTCTTTCTGTTGCACTACCGCTAATTCCGAGCGAGAGGTTTTTGGGGTAAGATCCAAATTCCCTGAATGCGAATAGATAAAATTATCCCACCTAAAAGCAATCCCACACCTTTGGCAAAGCAATTAATTCTGTGAATTTCCTGTGCAGTTTTAGCAATTAACATTTCTTTTTCCGCAGCATAAGGCGCTTCGCTAACAGGCGCGGTAATTTTGATAACTCGCGGTTAGTGCAGCCCATTCCGGTATTAAATAATAATAACGAACTGCACTGGCTGAAAATCTCGGCAGAACAACGAAAAGCAACAGAATAATATTGCGAATTTCTACGACATTTTTTTCCAAAAAGCCAGCATTAAAAACCTTATGGATTTTTTTTAATTAACCGCAGAGGACACAGAGGACACAGAGAAAGAGATAAAAAAGATAGATTATCGTAATATACAGCAAACTCCATTCAGAACTTGCGAACCCTTCTCCTCTCTTCCCTTCTTTTCTCTTACTTCGCGCCCTTCGCGCCTTCGCGGTTCGTTAAAAAGCTCTTTCCCCGCAGGTAGAGGTCTGAACTTACTTCCAAGAAACCTTCGGCAAAATCTGGTTTTTATCGACACGGTGCTGATATTTTGTAGCAAAATTCAGCAGAGAATCGAGCAGGGAATCTGAGAGATAGTGCGGTTGCAAACCGAGGTCTAGCAAATTGGTGTTTTTGGCATTGAAATAATGTTCTTCTTTCTCGACTCTGGGATTTTCGATGTTGTTGATTTCTACTTTTAATCCCATTGCCATGCCTGCTTTTTGCACCAAGGAGGCTAAGTCGCCGACGCTGAATTGTTCGGTGAATTGGTTGAAGACGCGGAATTGTCCGGCTTCGGCGGGGTTGGCTAGAGCCAATTCCACGCACCGCACGGTATCCCGAATGTCTAAGAAGCTGCGGGTTTGTCCGCCACTGCCATAAACTGTCAGAGGATGACCGATCGCAGCTTGGATGCAAAATCTGTTCAATGCTGTCCCGAATACTCCGTCGTAGTCCAAACGGTTGATCAACAGTTCGTCCATGCCGGTTTCATCTGTGAGCACGCCGTAGACTACGCCCTGATTTAAGTCGGTGGCTCTTAAACCCCAGATTTTGCAAGCAAAATGGATGTTGTGGGAGTCGTGGACTTTTGACAGGTGGTAGAAACTGCCTGGTTGTTTGGGATAGGGTAGTGTATCCTTGCGACCGTTGTGTTCGATCGTGATGTAGCCTTCTTCAATGTCAATATTCGGCGTGCCGTATTCGCCCATTGTCCCTAATTTCACTAGGTGACAATCGGGGAAGTCTTCGCGGATGGCGTACAGCAGGTTGAGTGTCCCGACGACGTTATTGACTTGGGTGAGGACTGCGTGTTCGCGATCGATCATTGAGAAAGGTGCCGAACGCTGTTCGCCGAAATGGACGATCGCCTCTGGTGCAAATTTTCTCATGCTTTTGCTGAGAAAATCGTAGTTGGTGATGTCACCGACGAACAAGTCGATCGACTTGCCCGTTAAATCTTGCCATCGCTGGAGTCGTTGCTGAATCGGTGCGATGGGAGTGAGGGTGTCGCTGCACAGTTCCAGATCCCAGTGCCGCCTCACGAAGCTGTCGAGGATGCCAACTTCGTAACCTTTGTTAGAAAGGTAGAGTGCGGTTGCCCAACCGCAATAGCCATCGCCACCAATAACCAGGACTTTCATAAATCAACGGTGAATCTTGCTTGCCAATACTGGGTTAATGTACCAGGTATTGGTGCATTCTGAACCTTTAATAAGCGCGTGTTCGCCCAGGAAGGACTCTGTTTTTTTGGATTAACCCGGAATTTCGTCGGCGAAACTGGCCCGGCGGGTGAATTCAAAGGGGCCAGCCTGGGCTCCCCAGACGTGGGCGTCGGTTTCTGGGTCGCGCCCGCGATCGTGGCTAATAAATTTGTCTTGGTCAATCTCGAATTCGCTGTCTAGATAGGTTTTTTTGCCCTTTCTGACCACCATGCAGCCTTTTCCGGGTTCGACAGACCCTTTGAAGCTGTTGCCCGTCCACTGCGTAATAAAGGTGCAGCCAGGAAGTAGAGTCAGTTGTTCTTTTTTGATTTCTTGCAGCCGTTGCGGGTCGCGGGCCGCGCCGTAGAATTGTTCTTCGTTTTCTATGGCATAATTTTCGATGTCGATTCGATCGCCCACTGGGACTAATTTCAAAACTCGGACTCGGTACGGTACGTGCAGTTCAATATCGTAGGCTTGTTCTAGGTACAAGCTGATCCCATCCAGAACTTCGATCGGCAAAGGCCTCATGCAGACGCGGATGTGGGCGAAGAATGGCGGGTTTTCAAAGGCTTGGGCTTGGTTGCTGAAGTCGGCGGCCATCCAGCGGGCGAGGGTGACGATATCGGTGGAATGAGACATATCGATTTTCGATTTTAGATTTTAGATTTTGGATTGAGGGAGTAGAAGTTATTTTAGGGGATAGCGGGCGATCGGCTATTACTCTCAAGATATTGTTGATAAGCTGCCCTCACTCCTCCAAACAACTTGATCGAAATAAGTCTTGGAGCGTCCAACCCCTCTTCTGGGCTAGTTCTCGAATCCGCAGTCTCACGTATCTGATCGCCCTTATCGAAAAACTGGGTCTAAAGCCCCGTCCTTCTAGGACGGCTTTTCCTCTTTAAGTTTATCAATCCAGCCCTCTATAAGTTGGGTCATTGTTTTTTCTTTCTGTTTGGCAATTCTCCGCAACTTCTCTAGCCGACTCACGGCAATGCGAATACTTAATCTTTCTCTGGTCATTTGGCTACCCAATTGCTACCCTATTATGTGATCATGGTAAGCATGAAAGCAAGATATCAGTACCGTTTCTATCCAACAAGCCAACAGCAGCAGAGCTTAGCTCAGTTGTTCGGTTGCGTTCGTGTTGTTTATAACGATGCTCTTGCAATCTGCAAACAATCTCAAAAGAAGCCTAAATCGGCCCAACTCCAAAAGATTGTTATCACTCAGGCAAAAAAGACTCAGCAAAGAGCTTGGCTTAGTGAAGTGTCGGCAATTCCTTTGCAGCAGTCGGTAGCTGATTTAGAGGCAGCCTTCAAGAATTTTTTCGATTCCTGTAAAGGTAAGAGAAAGGGGCAAAAAGTTGGCTACCCTAAATTCAAAAAACGCACCTCTAGTCAGTCAGCTAGACTAACTCGCGGTGGGTTTTCAGTCAAGGGGCAGGGTGTTTATTTAGCAAAGATGGGTATTGTCAAGCCGATTTGGTCTAGAGAGCTACCGTCAGAGCCTAGCTCAGTTACGATAATTAAAGACTGCGCTAACCGCTATTTTTTGAGCTTTGTAGTAGAAGTAGAACCCGTTCAACTCGACGCCAAAAACCAAAGTGTCGGGATTGACTTGGGTATTAAAACTTTTGCTGTGATGAGCAACGGTGAAAAAGCTGTAAGCCCCTGCTATAAAGCGGTAGACCGCAAGGTTCGCCAACTTCAGCGTAAGTTAGCGCGTCAACAGAAAGACTCTAAACGAAGAAGAAAAACCCGTATTCAAATTGCCAAACAGCACAACAAGATTGCTGATACTCGCAAAGATTTCTTGCACAAACTATCAACCAAAGTAGTTAGCGAAAACCAAACTATCGTTTTGGAAGAGTTGAATGTATCAGGAATGGTTAAAAACCGTAAACTGTCTAGAGCAATTAGCCAGCAAGGTTGGAGAGAGTTTAGGGTCTTAGTTGAGGCAAAGTCGGAAAAGTATGGACGTGAGTTCGTAATTATTAGTCGATGGGAACCTACAAGCCAAACTTGCTCTGATTGCGGATATAAATGGGGAAAAATTGATTTGTCTGTGCGTTCTATACTTTGCCTAAATTGCGGTACAGAACACGACCGAGATGAAAACGCTTCGGTAAATATAGAAAAAGTCGGCCTGGGGCATCGGCACGACTCTAAATGTACGTCGAGACAGAGTAAGACTACCGGGCGTAGCGTCCGTCAATGAAGCGTAAAGAATCCCCACGCCTTCAGGCTGGGGAGTATGTCAACCTATGATACCAACATCCAAGCCCAAATTAAACACTCATCCCTGGTGTATCGTGCGACAATTGCCAAATATGCAGCGATTGGTGGTTGCTCGGTTCCACCGTCGGGGCGATGCGGAGGGATATATCCAGATTTTACAGCGGTTGTTGCCGACGGCTAAACACGCGATCGTTTTTGATACGACTGGGGCTGAGAAATTGCCACAAGTGCGATCGACTCAATTAGAACGCATCTTGTAATTAATCAGGAGCATCGAATTTTACAACAAGTGCGATCGCTCTTTCCTTAAATTCACTTAACAACGGATAAGCTACAATATTCCAAGAGTATCTGAGAGCTGTTATTCCTATGAATACTCAATTAATGGTAAAACCTTCTTCTTTGATGCCCCAAGGCATCAAAATGGTAGAATTTGGGAATATTTACTTATTCAGATTTACCGACGATCTCCAATCTCGCATGGAAGAACTGCTAGAGAGAAAAAGACTAGATTTGTTAACTGTCGATGAAATTCCCGAATTAGCTGGCATCATCGAACTATCCCGAATTTTTACCTTGATTAACGCCCAACTTTCCACTCAAGCTAAATGGTGTCCGATCGCACTCGACAATTTATACGACAACGAGCTAAATATCTCTGCGAATACTGCCACTCTCCAGAATATCTAAGCCCAGATCGCTTTACCATAGATCATCTCATGCCCAAATCTCTAGGCGGATCTGATGACAGTGAAAATTTAGCATTAGCTTGCCGTCGCTGCAACGAACGCCACTACAATTTTACCAACGGAATTGACCAGGAAACTCAGCAAGAATGTTTATTATTTAATCCTCGTCAGCAGCAGTGGTCAGAACATTTTATCTGGACAGCAGATGGCCTAAATATTGTCCCTAAAACTCCCATAGGTCGAGCAACTTGCAATCGGCTTGACCTTAATGATGAACGTTATGATGAAGAGGATTCGATTCGGCGATCGCGCAGGTTTTGGGTAGAAGGTGGTTGGCATCCACCTGCTGAAGATGCTCGTCAATTAGAATAAGCACGATCGTTCAATCCAAAAGTTTTATGAAATGAAGCATTTGCGCCGTCAATCTACAGATAAACCTAGAGATTTTTGGCGCAAATACGTTGTCGAACTGATACTTTTGCCAGAGATTAAATCCTCTGGTTGAAACATCTAAATTAGCAAATTAGATGAGTTTGACAGCCCGCAGACCAAACATCAGCACTGTCGCCAAGCCGATCATGCCGCCAAAGATCCCAAAATAAGTTATTGCTCCGCTAAGAGTCATGGCAATTTCTCCAAAACAATCAATAAAAAGACATATAAGAACTATAATCTAAAATCTAATATCTAAATTAGATAAATATGCAATCCATAATTAAAGTTGACTTGGGGCCACAATCTTACAATGTTTGCGTGCGATCGGGCGGTTTAGACGAACTCGGCAGTCTGATGGGCGATTTAAGTTTGGGCAAAAAAGTGCTGCTGGTGTCGAATCAGTCGATTTTTCGGCAGTACGGCGAAAGAGCAACAGCAGCCCTCGAATCAGCCGGTCTGGAAGTCAGTAGCTGCATTTTACCACCGGGAGAACAGTACAAAACTTTAAATTCGGTACAGAAAATTTACGGTGCGGCTTTGGAAAACCGCTTAGAACGTTCCTCGACAATGGTGGCTTTGGGCGGCGGGGTGGTTGGCGATATGACGGGTTTTGCGGCGGCGACTTGGCTGCGGGGAATTAATGTCGTGCAGGTTCCGACTTCGCTGCTGGCGATGGTTGATGCTTCTATCGGCGGCAAAACGGGGGTAAATCATCCTTTAGGGAAGAATTTAATCGGGGCTTTTCACCAGCCACGTTTGGTTTTGATTGACCCGGATGTACTCAAAACTCTGCCGGCGAGGGAGTTTCGGTCGGCGATGGCGGAAGTCATCAAGTACGGGGTGATTTGGGATGCTGAACTTTTCGGGAAGTTGGAGAATTGCAAGCGTTTGGATCAAATGCGCTATGTGAAGGCGGATTTGTTGGCAGAAATTTTGAGCAGGTCTTGCCAAGCTAAGGCTGAGGTGGTCAGCAAAGACGAGAAGGAATCGGGTTTGCGGGCGATTTTGAATTACGGACACACCATCGGTCATGCTGTGGAAAGTTTGACCAATTACAAGGTGATCAATCACGGGGAAGGAGTGGCTATCGGCATGGCTGCGTCAAGCCGGTTGGCTGTGGAGTTGGGAATGTGGGATGCTGAGTACGATCGCCGCCAGTCTGCTTTACTTGAAAAAGCGGGTTTACCTGCCAAATTGCCGGCGGGTGTGGATGTTGAGGAAATTTTGCATACTTTGCAACTGGACAAGAAGGTGCAGGATGGCAAGGTGCGGTTTGTGCTGCCGGTGCGCTTGGGTGAGGCTGCTGTGAGCGATCGGGTGGATGGGGATTTGATTATACAAGTTTTGAAGGAAATGCTTTAGATTCTCGTTTTTGGGGGTGTTTAACCGCCGCTGAACGCTGATTCACGCCGATCGCCCAAGATTTTTTTTCTTTCAATCGGCGATCGGCGGTTGAGTTTAGGATTCGCTGGATCGCGAATTAATTTCCTCCAAGATTTTCTCTACTCTGTTAGCAGCTTGAGTTCTACCTTGCTTGATAAATAACTCCTTAGCTTTTTTGAGGCTGGCTACCGCCTCCGCTTGGTTTTCCTTGTCTCCTTGCTGGTACAAACCGACTCCTAAATTGTTTAAAGCATCGGGATATCGATCGTTAATTTTAACGGCTTGTCTCCACTGAACAATTGCCTCGGGCAACTGCCCCTGACTTGCCATCGCCACGCCTAAATCGTTGTGAGCTTTGGCGTGCTTCGGGTTGACTTCAATTGCTTTTTGGAATAGAACGATCGCCTCGCTCATTTTACCTTGCCCCGACAGCATAGTTCCCAACTTGTAATAAGCATCCGCTTCTTTGGGATAGCGAGCGATTAGTTGTCGGTACAAAGCTTCGGCATTGACAGCGTTTCCTTGACCGTAAAGGTCGTTGGCAGTTCTCAAACCCACGGTGTAGCCTTTACCTACAACTTGGCACTTTTTCTCGGAGTTGCCTTCCTGCTTGCAAATCCTGAGTTCGTCTCCCTTCATCTCGTAGGACATAACTTCCCGAACAGCAGGGCCTCGGCGTGGGGGCTGCAAGTTCTGCGACTGCAAGTTTTGCGAGAGTTGCAGGGCGATTGTCTCAGCCCCGGCCGGTTCGGCCACTGCGACACTCCAGATTCCTGCACCCACCAAAATGCTTGGGGCAATCCACCTCAAAGGTTTTAACCAGGGAAACTCTCGATCGTTTTTCATGTCTTTTGTGGAAACGTGTTGTTGATATCCTGGGTTTCACTAGCGCCGTAAGAGTCGGAGCCGATGGGGCCCACCCGATGAAATAGTTAGTTATTAACAGATACATTTAACCCGGCAATTCCCGGAAGTCCGAGATTGCTGAGTATGGTAAGACTTGGAAATCAGCAAGAATTCCAGTCAAAGAGGTATCTCTCAAAGCTTTCAACAAAATGTTAAAAGCGCCATTGGTATCCCGGTCTAGTTTGTGACCGCAGGAGGGGCAAGCAAAATGCTTTTTGCCTCCTAGTTTTGTATGAATGTGACCGCACTTTGAACAGGTCTTAGATGTATACTCTTCTGTTACGTCTACTACAACACAACCATGTTTGGCTGCTTGATGCTTCAACGTTTGTTTGAATTTATAGTGACTCAAAGTCACCATCGCTCTAGCTGTTTTCGCAGTCAGGCGACGCTTGCCTTTCTTCACCATCTGCTGAGTCTCGAAAGTCGGCAGAAAGATTACCTTGTATTTGTCACACAGATATTTCGCCGTTTTTTTGTGCAATTCAGAAACCAAATTTTTAATTTGGTTTCTGATTTTAGATGCAGCTTTTCTCAAGCAATAGCGAAGTCGTTTAAAACTTCTCCCCTTGCTGTTGCCGATTCGACTCATTATTTTATCTAGATGCCTAGCAAGACGGTAGATTCTGCCAATATCATACTTGCCCACCTCTAGTACCTCCTGCCCGTCGAAACCCGTCATAAAAGTTCTTACACCGGGGTCGAGTGCCACAGCCAGTCTTGAGTCTGTCGCAGCAGGCTTGCTTTGCTTGACTGCATAACTTACAAACCACTGACCGTTAATTAAGCTTAGGCTTGGCTCGTGCTGCATGACATCCAAAATTGGTTCTGCTGACTTAAAGCTTAAGCCTTTGGTCCCTTGAGGGTAAAACGTACTTGATTTCCAGTTGTCAGTTTGAAATCTAATGGTTTGAGACGTATCTCGACAGGTTCTGAATTTAGCTGAACCTCCCGACTTTTTAGCAGCTTTGTGGGCTTCAAATGCTTGAAATACTGCTAGCTGTCTGGGATTGTAAGGTTGTAGTTTTACCCAATCTGGCGCGCTATCCATAATCTGCTTTCGCAGAGCGTATTTACCAATTTTCTGGGTTTTGAGGATAGCAATTGCTTGGTTGTAACACCACCGACTAGCAGCTATCCAAGTTCTCCAGGTTGCTGCTAATTTCGTTTCCGGGTAAACTCGGATCTTCTTTGATAGTAGATTTGTACTTGCGGAGTCCGTACAATCGGCAACTGAATACGTGGATGATGGCAAGGATATCTTCAATGATTTCTCTTTCTGGAGATAGTTCTGTGCGACCGAGAACCACGAGTTTGCAATCGTTTTGTTCGCACACCCCTCTGATGAGGTCACAACCAAACCTTGCGAGTCGGTCAAGGTGGAAGACCACAATTGGGCTGATAGTTCCTGACATGACTTGTCCCAAAAGGGCAAGAAGACTTTTTCTTTTGAAATTGAGTCCCCCTCCGATATCTTGGAAGACTTGGCCTTGCGGGTAGATTCCTTGGAGGTAGCTGATTTGTCGGTTGAGGTCTTCTTTTTGTGTGGCCCTGCTAACTCGGCAGTAGAGGGCGGTGATTCTTGGATGGAGTCCGTCACTGAACACTGAGTCAATGTCGTAACGTCGCTGGTTGGTAGGAGTTCTAATTGTCTTGATTTTTCCTGCTTCGTCCCAGTTTCTAAGGGTCTTTTGGGAAACCGAGAGGAGTTTACAGGCTTCTCGGGGGGTGACTCAAGCGAGTCATGATGGTTGTTTTTTGCTGGCATCTCCTATGGTATCCTGTTTGGTCGGGTTGTTCCGGGAATTTACAAAAAATAATTTACCTTGTCGCAACAGTCGAGATATTTTAGCACTGCGGGGCCGAGTTTGAGTTAAATTAGAGTAGAATTCCGATCGATTCTCAGTCAACCTTAGCAGGAAAATAGAAATGGGGCAGTCTATTCTTACCATGCTCTTTGCGCTCATCCTCGGCTACGCTGTTAACTCAAGCGTCAAAATAGTCAGCGGTGGCGACGAAGCTTTAGTGGAACGTTTGGGTCAATACAAGCGCACCCTCAAGCCAGGATTCCACTTTATCAGTCCCCTGGTCGAAAAAGTCGTCTGCGTGGACACAACCCGTGAAAGAGTTTTAGATATTAAACCTCAGTCAGCAATCACGGGAGATAATGTGGCTCTAGAAGTCGATGCCGTGGTGTATTGGCGGGTTGTGACTTTAGAGAAAGCTTATTATGGAATAGATCAAATTGAAAATGCGATCGCCAACTTAGTTTTAACGACGTTTCGCGCTGAAATTGGTCGATTGCCAATGCAAGACATCTTGGGTTCCCGAGATGACATGAATAAAAAGTTACTCAAGAAGTTAGACGAAGCTACTCAACCTTGGGGCGTCAAAGTAATTCGCGTAGAAATTCAAAGCATTACACCTCCGAAAAGGGTGCAAGAAGCTATGGAATTGGAGCGCGCCACTAAGAGCGAGTGGCAAGCAATGGTCAATAAGGCGATCGGCACTAAGGAGTATATGAGGCTCTTAGTTGAAGCTTTAGACTCCCATCCCAATAGCAAGCAAGTTTTGAATTACTTAGTAACAGAAAAATACTTGGATGCTCAACAAAAATTGGGCGAAAGCGACAATGCCAAAATTCTGTTTATGGACCCCAGGAGCATGACAGAAGCTTTGGGCGAGCTGATGGGTTCTATGCCCGATGTGATTCATTCTGAGGGCGGGGAAATGAAAGTTATTGATACTCCCACTTCTCAAGACTGATTTCTGAAGATAGCGTCGGCAACCAGACAAACATCGTGCATTTCTCTGACATCGTGAACTCGCAAGATATCTGCCAAATTTGCGATCGCACCTGTACAAGCCGCCGCTGTCCCCCAAACTCTTTGTTTCGCTTCTGGCTGATTCAAAATGTGACCGATGAAGCTTTTTCGCGATACTCCGACTAAAATCGGACAGTTTAAAACACGGAATTTTCGCAACTCTCGCAGAATTTCTAAGTTTTGACTGTAATTCTTAGCAAAGCCAATACCAGGGTCGAGAATTATTTGAGATTTGTCAATCCCCGCCGCAACTGCTGCCGCAATTCTACTCTCGAAAAATTCCCCAATTTCCCCCATTAAATCCCGATAATCTGTCAGTTGTTGCATCGTCTGGGGAGTTCCCCGAATGTGCATCAAAATTATTGGCACTTTTAACTGAGCAACCGTTGACAGCATTTCCGAGTCAAAAGTCGCTCCCGAAATATCATTGATGATATCAGCTCCCGCCTCTACCGCAGCTTTCGCAACCTGCGCTCTGGTAGTATCGACTGAAATAGGAACTGAGCCAAAAATATCGGCTTTTTGTCGCAGTGTTTGTACTACAGGTATAACGCGATCGATCTCATCTCCTAATGATATTTCCACTGCACCGGGCCGAGTAGATTGACCGCCAATATCAATAATATCAACTCCACATTTTACCATGTTTTCCGCTTGCGCCAAAGCAGATTCTATGGTATAGAAATCTCCGCCGTCACTAAAACTGTCAGGGGTTACGTTCAAAACGCCCATTAAATAAGTGCGTTTTCCCCAATCAAAAACTTTATTTCTAATGGTAATTTTTTCTGGGTTATTTGTCATGGCGATCGTGGGATTTGATATCTGACTGAACGCACGGGTAGCCAGAAACCGGGTTTTTTCACGACAATATTTCGTTTCCACCCACAGATTCTGTAAAAAACCCGGTTTCTTTGAGTCTTAATGCGTCCAAGACTGTTCAACCAAAACTCAACCAGCTAAAAACAGTATCAACTGTCAATTCTAATTCAATTTTATCAATTATTGGCAACCGAGCTGCACCTTTGTACAGTTCTACTTTTTGTCCTGGAAATACTGCCAAAATACTCTCTTCTTCTGGATCTAGTAACCACCCCAACTCAGTGCCGTTTCGCGAACAGTGGAGTAAGTTACTCAGCACTTTTGTTTGGCTTTGGTTTGGAGACAGAATTTCTATCGACCAGTCAGGATTAATGTCAAAGCGGTTAGCAATTCTACCCGACGGCAAAAAAGGAATTCTTTCCCATAGGAATACTGCTACATCTGGCACGATTGATGCCTCGCCAAAAGTGCAGCGCAACTCGGGAAAAGCATTGGCAATTTTCCGAGTTTTCGCTACTTGATTGATAGTCTTGCAGAGTTCACCTTGAAGTACGCTGTGTTCACCTTGAGGCATCGGCTTCTGAATGATTTCTCCCTCAAGAAATTCTGAGGCCGGTTCAGTTTCAGGAAGTTTGAGGAACTCGTCTAAGGCGGGTTTGGGTTTAACGATCGCAGTCATAGGTTAATTCTCCCGATCCGAGAAACACTGAACGGCACATCACAATTGTAGGCGATCGCTGTTTAATTCCCGCTGCCTTGTTCCAATTACCAATTAACAATTACCAATTAGCAATTAGCAATTACCTAATTACTGATAATTGACAATTCGAGCAAAACTCGCAGCTTCCAAACTCGCACCGCCTACCAGAACCCCGTCAATCTCAGGCATCGCCATAACTTCATCAATATTCTCCGGTTTAACAGAGCCACCGTACTGAATTGGCACGTCAGGATTAGTCAATTTACTGCGAATCAAACCAATAACTCGGTTAGCTTCCTTCGTTTCGCAAGTATCGCCAGTGCCAATGGCCCAAATCGGTTCGTAAGCAATTACCAATTTCTGCTGGTCAACACCAACCAAATCTTTTGCCAACTGAGAAAAAATGTGAGATTCAGTTTCCCCTGCATCTCGCTGCTGCTTGGTTTCCCCAACGCACAGAATCGGAATTAAATCGTATTTCTGAGCAGCTTTCAGCCGCAAATTCACCGTTTCGTCAGTTTCCCCAAAATATTGGCGCCGTTCGCTGTGGCCGATGATGACATAACGGACACCAAGTTCACTAAGCATTGGCCCGGAAATTTCCCCAGTAAAAGCTCCAGACTCTTGCCAGTGAACGTTCTGAGCACCGAGTCTAATCCGGCTGCCGTGCAAATTTTTCGAGAGGACAGCCAAGGAAGTGAAGGGAACGCAAAGCACGACTTCCCGTTCCTCTGGGGTTTCCGTCAGGCAGGACATGAATCCTTGAAGAAATTCTAGGGATTCAGTCCTAGTTTTGTACATTTTCCAGTTGCCAGCAATAACTATTTTCCGCACGGGTGACTCAGTAGCTCTGTGAACATCAAAATCAGGCAAATTATAGTGTAAAGCTTTAGGGTACATTTCGAGCCCTTATTGCCCAAACTCAATACGAGCTTGCTCAACTAAGTCAACGGTGACGACTTCGGTTTCGGCTTCGCGGGCCAACTGCTCGATGCGGACGCGAGCTTGTCCCCGGACAAAATAGGGAATATTTTTCAGCTTCGCCTTGGCTTCTGGCGTCCATTTTAAATCATCGGAAAATTCGGAATCGGGCATGGCGTTTTGAGCGATCGACTACAAGCCTTTATTTATCTGGCTTTGATGGAAAGCCTGGATGTCTTAAATTTACCACGAGTTGCGATCGCGCCACACCTTCTCACTCTGCCTTAAATTTGTTGCCTAAAATAGCCGACGCTTCTTGTAAAAGCTGATTCTGCTCTTCTCGAATTGCCTCCAACCTTGTCAAAATATTAGCAAGTCGTTCTTGAGACTCCAAACTGTTTGATGCAACTCCCCTCAATTGTAAACCTGAATTATTTTTGTATTCGGGATTCTGTGAAACTAATGAGTTTACAGCCACTCCACCGACATTACTTACAGATTTAGAGCCGACACTCAAAACCCCTTGCATAAATTTTCCAGGGCTTTGCAGAACAAATAACCATCCTCCAGCAAAAAATCTACTTAAAGCCTGAAAAAGACCCAATATAATGAATACAAATAACAGTATCACTGCTAAAGATATCAGCGGATGACTCACCAACCAGAAGACTACAGGGTGAGAGTCAATCCAATCTTTAACAGTACCATTGATAGCATTTTTGATGGCATCTGAAGCGGCATCGCTCATATTTCCCGCCTTGTTAATGCTATCTTCTAATGAAGCCTTAGCCTTTTCTGTAGCTTGATTTACACTCTCTACAGCTTGGCTAGTGCTTTGATTCAGAGTATTGAGCGCAGAGTTAGTAGTTTGATTAATAGTTTCTTTAGCAGTTGCCGCGGACTGAGAAACAGCATTAACAGCTTTGTTGGTACTTTCACTGACGCGACTAACTGCTTGATTCGCAATTTCCGATATAGAAAGTCTCGCTTTTTCGGTTTTCTCCGCTACATTACCTAAAGCATTGTTCGTAGCTTGATTAACAGTATTAACGGCAGAATTTGTAGTTTGAGTAAGAGCTTCTTTTGCCTGAGACGCAGTTTCGGAGAGAGAATATTTAGCTTGTGCTGTTGCTTCTGAAGTAGAATTCACTGCTTTTTCGACTTGCTCAGTCCAAACTTCTTTCGTTTTTTGAAAGCTTTGAGAAAAATCAGGCAGTGCTACTTCCATAGTCAGTGATCTCCATTAAGTTAATTTACTGTTTCCAGTGATTATAGTATAGCTTCTATTTTTAATAGTGGGACTTTAGCCCAAAATAGAGTGAGAAATAGAGCTAAGATATATAGAGTCAACTTTTGAGGTTAGTGTCTTTCCTGATGGAATCTGATGAGATCAACACTTGGGACATCCATGATCCCATGCTTTGAAAGATAGTGTCAACGCTTTGACGATGTGTTTCCTACTCAAGCCCAAAGACAGGAGTTTAGACACTATTTGGGGCGATTATTGGGAGAAAGCAGAGAAACAACCTATCCGAGAGCGCGCAAAACGCTATAAATGTTTCTTAACAAAGCTTACGCCTTTTTGCAGTCAGAGCTGCCTGGTGCGAACAAACGCTCAACCAAGGGCGAATCTATACGGGATCGTGTGACCATCAGATGTATTCCCCAAAAATAGCTCGGACGATCGCTCAAAGATGAGGTAAGAATTTGATGCACCTGAAAAAGGCTGAATTAAGTTGAGAAATATAGCATATTATTCCAGTGGCGATCGCGGGATAACTGGCGATCGTTCGTCAAAGATCGCTCGACTTTGTAAAAAGTGTTTAATGCTCCCAAAAATAATTACATATTTACAAAAATTAGCGCAAGTTACCAGACTTTATATCCCCAAAAAAAGCGATAAATTTTAAGTAGACTGTGGCTGTTGGTTTAACAAACCCGACGCTGCCTAGGATTTTGTTGATGCAGCTTAGCTAGTGTATAATTTATGACATATTGGTCAATTTTTCACTTTCCATCCCAAGCTCAAAATATGCTAGGCTAGAATGTTTCCAAAGCTTGAGATACACCATGACGTATGTATCAATCATTAGAAGAGTCAGCCATTTCAACTAACCCATCTACGGAACAGTCCTCTCTAATTCTGATTGTGGATGACGATGCCTTGATGCGTTTACAACTTCGACTGTATTTACAGAAGGAAAAATACCGAGTGGCCGAAGCTACGGATGGGTTGACAGGGCTAGCAGCTTATGAGGAAGTACATCCAGACTTGATCCTGCTAGATGCAGTGATGCCTACTATGGATGGTTTTGCTTGTTGTCAAAAATTATCTGAAGTGCCTGAGAGCGATCGCCCACCTATTTTGATGATTACTAGCTTGGAAGACAAAGAATCTGTCGATCGAGCGTTTGCAGCGGGAGCTGCTGACTATATCACTAAGCCCATTCACTGGGCTGTTCTGCGACAGAGAGTACGACGGTTGATTCAGCAATTCCATTTGCAACAGCAACAAACCCTACTTTACAAACAGCTAGAAGCCGCCAATCGACAATTAAAATACCTCGCGTCAATTGACGGTTTGACTCAGATTGCCAATCGCCGTCAGTTTGACCAACAGCTAGAGGAGGAGTGGCGACGCATGACGAGGCAGCAAACTCCTTTGTCACTGATTTTGTGTGATATAGATTTGTTCAAGCCTTACAACGATACTTATGGACACCAAGCAGGGGATCTATGTTTAAAGCAAGTTGCGGCAACTCTCAATCGCAGTATTAATCGAGCTGGAGATTTAGTAGCACGTTATGGAGGTGAAGAATTTGTAGTGATTTTATCCGACACCGAGCTTGAGGGAGCCGTCCAAATCGTTAAGCAAATGCAGGATCGCATCCAAGCTTTAGCAATAGTCCATAAGAGTTCTCCGCATCATTGCATTACGCTCAGCTTCGGTATTACCAGTGTAATTCCTACCCAAGAGAGTCGGCCTGAAACTTTAATTGCTGCTGCCGATGCAGCACTTTATCAAGCCAAAGACAAAGGTCGTAATACTTTTTGCACCAAGATTCATACAGTCAATGAATTCACCCGTTAAATCATCAGGGTAAAAACTATGCCTCTCGTCATTTGGAAGGATTGCTTAATAATTGTTATTCCAAAAATTGGCCACCACCATAAACAATTGATTGAGCAACTCAATAGCTTAGTGAATGCCATGTTGGCAAACCGTGGCCAGGAAGAAATAAAAGGTATTGTAGATTTTTTAGACTTGTACATAGCACAAAAATTAGAGTTTGAAGATTTTTTTAGGCAAAGATACAAATGCCCGGTTGCATCTAACAATGCAGCGGCGCATACCAAATTTATTAAAGCACTGAGTGAAGTTAAACAAGAGCTGAAAATCAAAGGATCGAGCCTTTCGTTAGTCATTAAGCTTAATGAACAATTGCTATAGCAATCCTCGCATCATTTGTAAAAATATGTAGGGGTAGTGCTACCCCTACTCCCCGTGCCTACCCCAACCTGCATCGGGGCAACCACGGGGGGTTTGCCCCTACAAGAATTACACGAATCATTTAGGATTGCTATAGATTGGTTCGTGAACCATATTAAAAAAAGTCGATCGAGAACTCAACTCCTACATGAGTAAGCCTTGATTTTAGTCTTAAAGCCTAAATAAGCGGTTCTGCGACCTTCATGGAAACTGTCAGGGAAATAACGAGAGTGCCTCTACGAAGATTTTTTATCAGAATCAGTTCATATTCAGCAAGTAGCAATTCTAGAAGTTTATGGGAGGGTCGATCTGAGTGCGTGATCAAAGATGGTTTGGTGCGATCGCCCTTCTGACTGCTGCCGGTTTTCTGGGCAACCATTGCAATTTGTCTCTTTTCTTTGGGGTTGATTTCCTCTTTGGCAGTATTCCCATACTAATTATTACTTATTACTTCGGCTGGGGCTGGGGAGGCTTGGCTGGTCTAATTGCAGGCAGCTATACTTATATCCTTTGGCATCATCCATACGCCACGATTATTTTGGTGATGGAGACTCTGTTTGTAGGGTTTCTTTGCAAGAAGTGCAAACAGCCAAATATCCTGTTATTCGATGGAATTTACTGGTTCTTAATTGGAATGCCCCTCGTTTGGCTTTTCTACGGTCAAATGATGCAGATGGATGCGAATCAGGCTATCCTCGTTATGTGCAAACAAGCAGTAAACGGCATTTTCAATGCCTTAGTTGCCAGTTTAATCATTTCCTATGCGCCGATTTATCGGTGGATTAGTGCTTCAAAATATATCGCCCTTTCTTTACAACAAACAATTTTTCATTTGTTGGTAGCTTTTGTATTTATTCCAGGAGTGATACTATTAGTTTTTGATGGTAGGTACTTTGTTAGTCAAATCCAAACCACGGTGCAAACGGAGTTACAAACCAACGCAAAAACTATCACTAGCGCCATATCTAGATGGCATCAGCGACATCTCTTAGCTTTGAATACATTAGCTGAAGAATCGCTCATACCTGAAGCCACCACTGCTGCTAATACAGGGATTCAATCATCCGAACAGCTACAACAACAAATTAGCCTGATCGAGCAGTTGTTGCCAGATTTCGACAAAATTTATGCTACCGATGAATCGGGAACAATTTTAGCGGCTTCTTCTCCTTTTAATCCAACCCGTCGGCGGTTGCTCGAAGAAAGCAGAGAACATAAATATCTGATTACCCTGGCTCAAGAGCGATCGAGACCTTGGATGACTTCTATCCACAAAGATTTATTAATGGATGAACCTCATGTAGGATTAAATGTTCCCCTGCAAGTTCAAGGTCGTTTTATTGGAGTTATCCACGGTTCATTAGGATTGAGCAAGATAAAATCTCTCTACATTTTCCAGAGAAACAATCAGAAAGTTCGCATTACATTGCTAGATCAAAACAACAAAGTCATTGCGAGTAATCAATCCGACCAAAAGCTTTGGACCAGTCTTGAGGAGTCAAAGAACGGCAGCACTCGCACCTTAGAGGGAACCTTGCAGCAGTGGCTTCCTAGCAATGGCAACAATCCGATGATCCGTTGGAAAAACTCTCTGTATATAGAGGAATTTACAATTAGCTCCGAGCTGGACTGGAGAGTACGCTTAGAAATTCCAGCCGCTCCCTATGTCAAAAAATTACAAAATCGTTACAAGGCTGACTTTAGCATTCTACTCGTCATCACAATGTTGGCATTTTTGTTTGCCACGCTGGTAAGCGAACGACTGGTAAAGCCATTATCCTATTTAGCTATTGCGACAACTGACTTACCCAACAAGCTTTCAGAAGAAACATTTGAATGGAAACATAGCTCTGTTACAGAAATCAATGAGCTTGCTAGAAATTTTCAATTGATGGGAATCGTGCTTAATCAAAAATTTAGGGAGATTAAACACGCCAACGCTACATTAGAACAGCGGGTTCAAGAACGAACACAAACATTATCCAAAATCAATCTCTCCCTGAAAGCTGAAATTAAGAGACGTAAACAAGCCGAAGCTGAACTAAGAACAAGAGAGGCGGCGATACGAGCTTTATATGAAGTCACTGCTACCCAAAATCTCAATTTTGAGCAGCGCATCCAAGCGTTGATTGAGATGGGATGTCAGAATTTTGGGCTAGAAAGTGGCATCTTGGCTCGTGTGCAAGATAATACTTATGAGGTGATGGTGGCGCGATCGCCCGATCGAGTCCTGAAACCAGGTGATGTCTTTGATATTAAGGAAACTTTGTGCTGTGAAGCTTTAGACACAAATGAACCCCTAAACATCGAACATATAGGAATCTCCAAATGGCATTACCATCCTGCCTATCTTGCCCTTGGCATAGAAGCTTATATTGGAACACGAGTGTTAGTTGCAGGCAAAGTCTACAGTACCCTCAGCTTTTCTAGTAAATCTCCCCGTGCAGACAGCTTTAAATCTGCCCATGTGGAATTATTGAAGCTGATGGCTCAATGGATTGGTAGTGAAATTGAACGGCATCAGGCAGAAGTCGCTCTGCAAGCGAGTGAAGAGCGGTGGGAACTCGCCCTACGCGGTAGTAATGATGGGGTATGGGATTGGAACGTCAACACCAATGAAGTATTCTTCTCGGCTCGCTGGAAAGAGATGTTGGGCTACGAGGATCATGAAATTCCCAATCAATTAGAGGAATGGAGCAAGCGAGTTCATCCCGACGATATCGGATGGGTGATGCAAGCAATTCAAGATCACTTTCAGCGCCAAACTCCCTTTTATATTACAGAACATCGAGTGCTTTGCAAGGATGGGAGCTACAAATGGATTTTGGCTCGAGGGCAAGCGCTTTCGGATGAAGCGGGCAGAGTTGTCCGCATGACTGGTTCTCAAAGCGATATTACGAACCGCAAACAGTTAGAGCAGGAAATTCAAGCCAGAGAGCAATTATTGAATGCTTTCTTTAAAGGAGCTTCCCTAGCAGGGGTGGGGCTGTGTATATACGATCGGCAGTTTCGATTTTTACAAATCAATGAGGCACTAGCTGAAATTAATGGCCTCTCTGTGGAGGCTCACTTAGGTAAGACAACCGATGAGATATTGGGGCAATTTGCTCCTGGTGTAAATGCACTGTTACAACAGGTTTTAACGACAGGAAAACCTTCCATAAACTTGGAAATTAGCACAGAAGTAACCAGTCGAACAGGTGCCCAGCGCTACTGGCTCGTTTCTCAGTTTCCCATTTTCAAGGATGCAGAGCATCCTATAGCAGTGGGTTGCATTCTAATTGAAATTAGCGATCGCAAACGAGCCGAAGCGGAACTGCAACAAATGAGTGCGGCGCTAGAAAATGCCGTGGCAGGGATTTCTCGGCTGAACCCTCAAGGACGCTATATCTCTGTCAATGTGACTTATGCTGCCATCTGTGGATATCAGCCCGAGGAAATGCTAGGGATGGAGTGGCAAAGAACCGTTCATCCTGAAGATGTTGAGAAGATGGGGGCTGCTTATGAGCAAATGTTGAGAGAGGGCAGAGTCGAAGCCGAAGCTAGGGGAATGCGAAAAAATGGCTCTAGCTTCTATAAACAAGTGGTGATGGTCTCTGCTTATGACGAGCAAAATGTGTTTGTTGGACATCATTGCTTCATGAAGGATATTAGCGATCGCAAGCAGGCAGAAGAAGCACTACAACGACAGTTGCAAAAAGCCCTACTGCTGAAGCAAATTACCCAAGAAATTCGTCAAAGCCTTAATGCTGAGCAGATATTTGCAACGGCTGCTATTCAGATTGGGCAAACTTTTGGGGTGAGTCGCTGTTTAATTAGCACATACCAGGACAATCCACTGCCTCAGTTTCCTGTCGTTGCAGAGTATCTAGCAGTGGGATGTGCCCCCAGCGGGGAGCATGACATTCTGGTGGCCAGTCCTGCTTATACAAAACGGTTGATGGCTCAAGATGAAGCGATCGCCTCCCCGGATGTCTACTGCGAATCATTGCTCACCTGTGCTCATTCAATTTGTACCAGTCTCAAATTGAGATCGACATTAGCAGTGCGAACCTCTTACCAAGGAGAACCGAATGGTGCCATTTGTTTGCACCAGTGCGATCGCTACCGTCATTGGACTACCGATCAAATCGAGTTGCTAGAATCAGTGGCGGCTCAAGTAGGAATTGCCCTAGCTCAAGCCCAATTACTAGAGCAAGAAACTCGACAACGAGAAGAATTAACTCTGAAAAACTTTGCCCTGGAGCAAACTAGACGGGAAGCAGAAGCTGCGAACCGAGCCAAAAGTGAGTTTCTGGCGATGATGAGCCATGAAATTCGCACTCCCATGAATGCGGTTATTGGTATGACGGGACTACTGCTGGATACAGAACTCAAGGCTCAACAGCGAGACTTTATCGAGACGATTCGCAATAGTGGGGATACCCTCCTGAGTATCATCAACGACATCCTGGACTTCTCCAAAATTGAGTCGGGCAAACTGGAGCTAGAAAAGCATCCCTTGAGCTTGAGAGATTGCATAGAAGGTGCGATCGACCAACTTGCAGTTAAAGCAGATGAGAAGGATATTGAGTTGGGCTACTTCATCCAGCCCCAGACTCCTAAGTTGATTTTGGGTGATGTCACCCGTCTGCGTCAGATTCTAGTTAACTTGCTCAACAATGCGATTAAGTTTACTGAAACTGGGGAAGTTACCATTTCCGTAGAAGCCTCTCTAGTTGATTCTGACAAAACAATTTCTGAGCCAGGAAACTTGTCAGAAAGCTTGTATGAAATCCAGTTTGCCATTCAAGATACAGGCATTGGTATTCCAGCCAATCGGCTCGATCGACTGTTCAAGTCTTTTAGTCAAGTAGATGCTTCGACGACTCGGCAGTATGGAGGGACTGGTTTAGGTTTGGCGATTAGTAAGCGACTTAGTGAAACTATGAACGGCACGATCTGGGTTGAAAGCCGAGGCAACATCGGAGGAACCCCTTCACAAAAATGGCAAGCCACTAACCTTAATCGAGTCACAATGGGTTCTACGTTCTACTTCACGATTGTGGCATCCTCTGTGGCTACTGAGTTAGCGGAACCGATGGAAATGGTACCAGAACTATCTGGCAAGCGTTTATTAATCGTGGATGACCAGCCCACTAACCGACAAATTCTGACGTTGCAAGCAGAGACTTGGGGGATGCAGAGTCTAGCTGCCCAATCGGCTGTCGAAGCGCTCAACTGGCTTGAGAGTGGAGAAACCTTTGATGTGGCTATTTTAGATATGCAAATGCCACAAATCGACGGTCTCACACTCGCCTCAGCCATCCACCAGCATCCTAAGTGCCACCGTTTACCCCTAGTGTTGCTGACTTCAATGGGCTACCCAGAAGCGAGTTCTTCAGCGCTTTCCACCCACTTTGCCGCTTTTTTAAGCAAACCTATCAAACAATCCCAGCTCTATCAAATACTGATCCATGTGCTACAAGCTCAACCGAAAAAAGTTCAACAACAACTTCCTATATCTGTTCAGGATGATATGAAACTGGCCCAGAGACTCCCACTGCGAATTCTTTTAGCAGAAGATCATCTGGTAAATCAGAAGGTGGCACTGCTGCTGTTAGAGCGTTTGGGATACCGGGCCGATGTTGCGGCCAATGGATTGGAAGTTTTGGAAGCCCTGAATCGCCAGCCTTATGATGTCGTGCTGATGGATGTACAAATGCCAGAGATGGATGGACTAGAAGCCACCCGTCGTATTTGCCAGGAGTGGCCGGCTCATACTCGTCCCAGGATTATTGCCATGACGGCGAATGCCATGCAGGGCGATCGCCAGGTTTGTCTTGATGCTGGCATGAATGACTATATCAGTAAACCAATTCGAGTAGAGGTTCTTCACCAAGCGCTGAGTCAGTGTCCACCCAGCCCGGAACCGCAGCAGGAGGCCCAAAAGGAGGAATCAGATAGCAACAAGCCAGAAATTGAGATGCCAGCGGTTAACCTCACAGAACTGCAAGCCTTCTGTAGCAGCATCGATCAAGATTCAAGCCAGATTTTGAGCTTGCTGGCGAATTGCTACTTTGAGGAATCTCTAAAGTTGCTACAAGCTATGAAATTAGCGATCGCTCAAGCGGATACTCAAACCCTAAAGCGAGTGGCTCATACCCTCAAAGGCAGTAGTGCAAATCTAAGCGCAGCTCCTCTCGCCGAGCTTTGTAGCAGGTTAGAAGTTATGAGTACCTCTGGTGAACTAGATCGAGCCTCAACCCTATTGGCTGAAATCGAGGATGAGTACGATCGTGTCAAGAATACTCTCCAACAAGAACTACAAAAGAGGGAAACTAATCTATGAAAGTCAATTAAATAGGCATCTTTTTGTACCAGGACTTAGGCAACTGTCATCCGCGATGCCGCAACCGGGCTATGCGATCGCATACGCACGATCGAGCCTGATTCCAAATCTTTTAGCATCGGAATTATTCATATCATTTTTGGTAACACTCATACATGATGTTGACTGTTGACGGTTGACAGTCAACGCCGTTAACAGTCAACGCCGTGAACAGTGAACTCGAATTTACTATTTCAATGCTAACGGATTGGATATCATATATCTCTTCTCTGCATCTGCGTGAATCAGCGTGCATCCCTTGTCCGGGGCGGTTCATAAATTCTCTTTTTTTTACCGCAGATGAGGGCAGATAAACACAGATGCACCCAGATGAATTATATCAATTCCGGCTGCACCCTGCGTGATTGTTGAGTGTTGACTGTTTGCTGGATTTTACAACAATAATGACTAATGACTAATGACTAATGACTAATGACTGCTGTCGAAGCGGAATCTCGATCGCAAACTCAGTACCTTTCCCCAATTCCGAATTGCATTTTAAAACACCGCCGTGTTTCTCTACCACAATTTGGTAACTAATTGACAGTCCCAATCCAGTACCTTTTCCCACTGCCTTAGTCGTGAAAAAAGGGTCAAATATGCGTTGTCTCATAGATTCCGAAATTCCCGTACCGTTATCAGAAATCCGAATCAGCGCGCTAGGAATAGTACCATTAAGTTGACCGACAGCAGTCGAGATTTTAATTTGAGGAGCTACAGATTGACCAGCGCGCAACTTGTGCGATTCCAAAGCATCGATCGCATTCCCAATTACATTCATGAATACCTGATTCAACTGTCCCGCATAACACTCAACTCGAGGCAAAATGCCGTATTCTTTCACTAGCACAATGTTTGAACTGTCCGCATTAGATTTCAGCCTGTGCTGTAAAATTAACAGCGTGCTGTCAATGCCCTCGTGAATATCAACCGCCTTCATTTGACTTTCGTCAAGACGAGAGAAATTCCTTAAAGACAGAACTATTTGACGGATGCGATCGGCTCCCACCTTCATTGACAATAGCAATTTTGGCAAATCTTCTAGCAGAAATTCCAAGTCAATATCTTCACTCAATTTGTCTATTTCAGGACTATAATCTGGATATTGCTGCTGGTAAAGTTCCAGCAAGCTCAGTAAGCTAGCAGTATATTCACTAGCGTGATTGAGATTGCCGTAAATAAAATTAACCGGATTGTTAATTTCGTGAGCAATCCCGGCTACCAGTTGCCCCAAACCAGACATTTTTTCAGTTTGAATCAATTGAGCTTGAGTCTGCTGCAAATCCTTTAAACTTTGAGCGATTTGTTCTGCTTGGCGTCGGGTTTGAGCGAGCAAATCGGCTTGTTGGATAGCTACGCCTAACTGATTGGCAATCTGAGCTAAAAAGTTAACTTCTGAACTTTCCCAACAGCGGGGCCCAGAATGTTGATAGGCTGTCAATAAACCCCAAAGTTCTTGTCCTACAAAAATCGGCGCGATCGCATAAGCCTTCACCTGAAATTGCTCTAAAATACGGACATTACACTCGGAGTGACAAGCTTGATAGATATCGTCAACGGCTATAGTTTCATTATTCAGATACTTGCCGCCTTGGTTTGACTGCAAATAAGTATCTTGCCAAGCCGTATTGATACCTTCCCCTACCCATTTCATCCAGCCATTTTTTACAAACTCGGCAATATATTGACCGCTAAAATCAGGATTTAAGCGATAAACCGCTATTCTATCGACTTGCATAAACTGACAAACTTCTTGAGTAGCAGTCTTAAAAATCGCGTTGATATCGAGAGATTCTCGAATCTTAGCCACCACTTCAAACAGTATCCGCTGTTGCTCGGATGCCCACTGCAAATCAACTGATTGCTGCCGCGTTTTAGCCAACAAATCTGCTTGTTCTAATCCTACACTCAACTGAATTCCAACTTGCGTAGCAAACTGAATTTCCGAAGTGTTCCAATGGCGCAAACCGCTGCACTGGTGCACGCACAGCAAACCCCAAAGTTCGCTGCCATTCATCAGCGGCATAATCACCTGAGCTCTAATTTGAAATTGAGCTAAAAGAGCAACATGGCAGTCTGAAAGTCCAGAATTTTCGATATCTTGTAGCACTTGTATCTGTCCCTGACTATATTTTTTGGCATATTTTTCGCTAAAAAAATGATCGCGAACTTTTACATTCATTGCCGAAGAAAAACCAGGCAAAACATCTTCGGTAATAAATTCGCCTTCATTAAAGTTTAAACTCGGATCGAAGCGATAAATTCCAACTCTATCGGCTTTTAATATCCGCCGCAATTCTGTAGTTGTAGTACGAAAAATTGTATCTAAATCGAGAGATTGTCGAATCTTAGCAACTACCTCAAACAGTATTCGCTCCTGCTCTGCTGCCCGGTGCAACTCAACTGCTTGCTGCTGAGTTTGAGCGAGCAAATCTGCTTGTTCTAAAGCGATGCTTAGCTGAGCGGAAATTTGGGTAGCAAACTTAATTTCGGAAGATTCCCAGTTGCGGGGAGCCGAACATTGGTGTACGCAAAGCAACCCCCAAAGGTCGTTGCCTTTCATAATCGGTGCAACTAAAGTAGCTTTGACCTGAAATTGCTCCAAGACTTTCTGAAAGCAATCTTGCAGTCCGGCTTGTCTGATGTCGGACATGGCGTGAACTCGCCCCTGAGAGTAAAGATTGGCGTAGTTTTCTCCAAAGCAGCGATCGTGTACTTTGACTGCCATTGCTGACACAAAATCTGGCAAAACATCTTCGGCAACGAATTCGCCGTCCTTAAATTCTGATGCGGAATCGAAGCGGTAAACTGCCACTCGATCGGCATTTAAAGCCCGTCGCACTTCCTGGGACATCGTGCTAAAAATCTTGTTCAAGTCGAGGGATTTCCGCATTTTAGCCACCACTTCAAACAGCACTTGCTGCTGTTGGGTCAACTGCTGTAGTTGAGCGGTGCGCTTTTGAACTTGATTTTCTAAGTTTGTGTTAAGTTCCTCTATTTGTTGATCGAGTTGGTAGTGGTTAATAGCATTAGAAAAGTGCGTGCCCAAAATTTGGAGCAATTCAATTTCTTCACCCTTCCATTCGCGAATTTGGGCAGTTTTTGATTCTTTCCACGCTTCAAAAGATATCCGAGATTGGGCGAGCCGCGCGTCGCTATCAAACTGTCTAGCCCAGAGAGTTTCGGTGTCAAATTCTTCTCGAAAAATGGTCAAGTAACCGAATATTTGCTGGCGGGCTCTGAGCGGTACGATTAAAATGCTGCGAATTTTGGTCGATCGAAATGCAGGTTGCAGGCTTCTCAAACTGCTAATTTGGTACAAGTCGGGAATTGCCCAAACCTGTTGCTGGCCGGATTTAAAATATTCGTGCCAGACGCTGTATTGCTCAACCTGCGGGTATTTTGCCGAAATTGGCATCTTCGGCCCTGAGCCGCAAGTGTAGACTGTGAGTTCGCCAGTGGAGTTATCCGAATAGGGAACTAGATTCGTAACCGGGCTGCTGTCGGAAACGAATGGTGTGGCGAAAATGCACAGCCTGCCGCCGGCTGCATCTAGTGCTGCTACCGATTCTGCCAAAGCTGTTTGGAGTTCAATCGCTGGCTGGGAGTTAAGGGCTGCGGCGACGCGGTTGACGGCAGCTTCCCGTTGAGCTTTCGCCATCGCT
Organism: Microcoleus sp. AT8-A3; assembly: GCF_036705675.1. Classification (NCBI taxonomy): domain Bacteria; kingdom Bacillati; phylum Cyanobacteriota; class Cyanophyceae; order Oscillatoriales; family Microcoleaceae; genus Microcoleus; species Microcoleus sp. AT8-A3. The sequence goes on along the minus strand of NZ_JAUBVD010000053.1, from coordinate 2,793 downwards.
CGGGCCAGGAGGGTTGATTGGGTTATGGCGACGCCAAGCTGATCTGCTACCATCTGAACGCCTTGGAGTTCGTTTTCTGCCACACTCCGGGACTCGGAGTGGTGAGATACCAACAACCCCCAGAATTCTTCGCCGTGAAAAATTGGTACTACTAAGCAAGCCTTGACGCCCAGTGCAGTCAAGTATTCAGCGTGGCAGGGGTCAACTGCACGAAAGTACATTTCGTCGGGCAGTAGTTGGCCGGAAACCGCCTCGCGGCGCGGACTTTGGCCTAGCTGCCCGGAATCTATATCGACGATCGATCGCACCTGTACTTGGGCGAACAGTTCGCGGGCGTGAGGGGGAATATCGTCTGCTGGAAAATGCAAACCCAATAGGGAGGGCAAGCGGTTGCCGTTAATTGATTCGGCAATCACTTCACCGCTACCGTCGCTATGAAATTTGTAGATTTTTACTCTGTCTGTTCCCAAGAAGGATTGAACTTCGGCTGCTGTTGCGCTGAGAATTTCGGGTAGTTCTAGAGAGTGGCGAATGCGGTTGGCGATGCGTTCGAGCAAATTTGCTCGATCGAACCTCACCTTGACATTTTCGATCTTTAATGAGTCCATTATTAATTTTTTGCTTTCCTAGCAATAATAGTAAGCGGCCCAAAAGTTTTGTGCCTGTTAAAAAATTCGGCAAGCACAGCCATTTAATAAAATATAAATATCCTGATGGCGATCGTCGATTAGTTTTGCACCTGTAGCGATCTGCCTTAAAATTGCAACTTTTCAGTGCAACTTTCCATTTGTGTGGGATTACAACTTTTCTACTTTAAATATAAACTTTGTAGAGCCTGCGTTGCAAGCTCTATACCCCAAAAGATTAAAATTGTCAAGTTTCAAGACTTGTAGAGTTATTCACCGCCAGCGATGAAAGTCGCACCGAAATATCTCAGTTCTGGATGCAAAACCTGGCTGAGGAACGAGCTGACGGAAAGAAACAGCATGGAATTCAACAGGTTAACTCAGAAACCGGGTTTGTAGGTCTAGGATTGTATCTGCAGCTAGCGGGTTCGGAGAACAGTCGATCGACAATCCGCAGCTTTTTGAGATATTTTTAGATCAAAAAAAAGCTCCTGCCGTTAAGCAGGAGCCTTTTTCAACTAGACAATCAAATCAGAAATAAATTCGATCGATTAGTCTAAGTCTGGCATAGCCAGCACTGGTTCATTTTCGCGATCGATACCCTTCTCAAAGCCAGCGACAGCCGCGCGAGCGCGACCAGCGTGCCACAAGTGGCCGACCAAGAAGAAGAAACCCATCACAAAGTGGAAACAGGCCAGCCAAGAACGAGGAGAAGTGAAGTTAAACGAGTTAACTTCAGTCGCCACACCGCCCACAGAGTTCAAAGAACCCAAAGGAGCGTGAGTCATGTACTCAGCAGCGCGGCGAGCTTGCCAAGGCTGAATGTCATTCTTGATTTTGTTCAAGTCCAAACCGTTAGTACCGCGCAAGGGTTCCAACCAAGGGCCTTGGAAATCCCAGAAACGCATCGTTTCACCGCCGAAAATGATTTCGCCAGTAGGAGAGCGCATCAGGTATTTACCCAGACCGGTGGGGCCTTGTGCAGAACCGACGTTAGCACCCAAGCGTTGGTCGCGGATCAGGAAGGTCAAAGCTTGCGCTTGAGAAGCTTCCGGGCCCGTCGGGCCGTAGAATTCGCTGGGGTAAGCAGTGTTGTTGAACCAGACAAAGCAGCAAGCGATGAAGCCCATCAGGGACAAAGCACCCAAGCTGTAAGACAGGTAAGCTTCGCCAGACCAGATTAAGGCACGGCGAGCCCAGCCGAAAGGCTTGGTCAAAATGTGCCAAACACCGCCAGCGATACAAATCAGGCCCAGCCAGATGTGACCGCCGATGATGTCTTCCATGTTGTTGACGCTGACAATCCAGCCTTCGCCACCAAAAGGAGAGCGAACCAAGTAGCCAAAAATCACAGCCGGGTTCAGAGTGGGGTTCGTGATAATACGCACGTCCCCGCCGCCTGGAGCCCAAGTGTCATAGACACCGCCGAAGAACATGGCCTTAGCAACCAGCAGCAAGCAACCGCCACCCAACAAAATTAGGTGATAGCCGATGATGTTGGTCATCTGGTTCTTATCTTTCCAGTCGTAGCCGAAGAACGAAGAGTATTCTTCGAGAACTTCCGGGCCGCGAACGGCGTGATAAATGCCGCCCAAACCGAGAACAGCAGATGAAATCAAGTGAAGAACGCCGACTACGAAGAACGGGAAGATATCAGTGACTTCACCGCCGGGGCCTACGCCCCAACCCAAAGTAGCGACGTGGGGCATCAAAATTAAGCCCTGTTCGTACATGGGCTTTTCTGGGATAAAGTGAGCGACTTCAAACAAAGTCATTGCACCGGCCCAGAACACGATCAAGCCAGCGTGAGCGACGTGGGCGCCCAGCAGTTTGCCGGAGAGATTGATCAAACGAGCGTTGCCAGACCACCAAGCGAACCCGGAGGATTCTTGGTCGCGACCGCTTGCGTAGGAATTAGAGAGCGTTACCACCCGGTAGAACCTCCAACGATTTTAGATTTTGGATTTTGGGTTTTTTGTTCCCTAGTAGGGCACGGGAGTACCGCGCCTGCGCCAGGGAGTAGGGATTTGGATTTCAGATTAATTTAAAAAAACTAAATGAATATGAAATCCAAATCCTGATTTTTTTAAAGTGCGTTACCGCGAGGCAGAACTTCTTCAGGGAAGATGAAGTTTTCGTGGGGTTGGTCAGTCGGAGCCATCCAAGC
>NZ_JAUBVD010000052.1:0-45376 GCF_036705675.1 Microcoleus sp. AT8-A3 | reverse complement strand
TGGGATGGGCGTCCCGCCCGTCATGAGTGGACGGGCGGGACGCCCATCCCACTTTCAAGAGTGGAAGTTATTTAATTATCATTCCTAAGTGATTGGGTCGAGAATTAAGCCTGATGTTTTTGATAATTTAAGAACGATCGCACTTTGCTCAATAAAGGGCGATCGCCCTGAAAAATTATTCTTTCCAGTAACGGGTTAAAATCCGCATTACTTCGCCTGCGATCGGGGACGGTAAAGGCGGGCTCCATTCACCAACTTCTGCAAAACCCAAAACGTGCAGCAGATTGATGAGGCTTTCGACTCCTTTGGGAATCCCGCAAATCAACAATCGGATCGGTTGCTTGCCGGTGGGTGCGTCGGGAATTTCTTCGCGCAGGAGTTCGGGAACTGACTTTGGCTGTGATATCATGAGTTTTAACTACACAATAGTCGGATAGCTATCGCCCTTGAGTTTTCGAGGCCAAGGGGCGATAGCTTTTCCGTTTGGACATCCTCAGCATAGTTCATTCGCTGCTGCAAGTCAAGCGATACGACTAAAAATATTGCCGATACGGCAACACACGTGTTAGTGAAGGTTGCAGGATGCTAACATCACCTTGCAAAGTCCTGGCTAGTAGTTGAGCACCCGCAGTGATCCGTTGGAAATTGGCAGTTGTAATGGCCGATCGCAATATCAGCAATAAAGAATTGGCGGCTAGAGTTGGGATGCACCCAACATCTGTTTCTAAAATCAAAACCCGCCGCCGGCTGACAAGAATTGATGAAACAACTCTTGATGCTCTGTGCAAAGCACTAAACTGCCAACCGGGCGATTTAATGGTGTATGAGGAAGACCAGCCCGATCGCACTTAAAAAACCGACTGCGATAGTTAGTAGTGTTGACAGCGACGCACCCTACACATTCGTGAAGCGAAGCTATCCCGTAGGGAATCGCACAATTTCCACTGCAAAAACGCGAGCAAACTCAGCGACAAGGATCGATCGCACTCGATCGACCTCAATTCCGGGGATAAACTGCTCTAAACTGCCAACAGGTCGATCGGGAATCCCGCAAGGTACAATTTGCCCAAAGCCTGCGAGATCGGGACAAACATTTAAAGCAAAACCGTGCATCGTAATCCAGCGGCTGACTTTAATGCCGATCGCACCTACCTTGCACCCATCCACCCAAACCCCAGTCATACCGGGAACCCGCGAACCCTTCAACCCCAAAACTTCCAGCACCCCCAGCAGCACTTCCTCCAACTGCCGCAAATACCAGTGCAAATCAGGCTGGTGACGGCGCAAATTTAAAATCGGATAGCCCACCAATTGGCCCGGACAGTGGTAAGTCACCTCGCCGCCCCGCTCAACTCGGTGCAGTTCCGCCCCAGTTTGGCTTGGGTCAAATTTCAGAAATTCCAGCTTTGCTCCCATTCCCAAAGTGTAAACCGGCGGATGTTCCAGCAAAATCAGGACATCTGGCAAATCTGGCTTGTCGCGGCGTTCTTGCACCAGTTTTTGCTGGATTTCCCAAGCTTGGGAGTAGGGAACTTGTCCCCAATCGAGGAGTAAGCAGGGTTGTGCATTTAACTGTTGAGGGATGAGAGGAGAAATCATGCAAAAAAGTCAATAGTGTTATTACGGAATATTGGCGCAGTTTAAATCAAGAATTGTCAACATATAATAAAAGATTTGGAAGATAAGTGTTTTCGAGAATACATAGTGCTACTGTATAAAATATACCGAAGTTACAGAAGGGAGGGAGCTCTATGAAGCTTGTTATCCAGGGTAAAAATATAGAAATCACCGATGCGATTCGCGAGTACGTCAATCAAAAGGTGGAAAAGGCAGTTAGCCATTTTCAAAATTTGACTACAGAAGTGGACATACATCTATCGGTGGCTCGTAATCCCAGGATCAATCCTAAGCAGACTGCTGAGGTGACAATTTATGCTAACGGCAGCGTTATTCGGGCTGAAGAAAGCACGGAAAGCCTGTATGCCAGCATAGATTTGGTTGCCGACAAGATAGCTCGTCAACTGCGGAAATTTAAGGAAAAACGCCACGACAACAAAATCCAGAGTAGTGTTAAAACGGTTACGGCAGTTGAAGAACATCCTGTAGTAGCGGATCTAATTGGCGATCGAACTCCCGAACTTCCTGCTGAGGTGGTACGGACTAAGTATTTTGCTATGCCTCCAATGACTGTGCAACAAGCTTTGGAACAATTGCAGATTATCGATCACGATTTCTATATGTTCCGTAATGCGGAAACAGACGAAATTAACGTACTCTACGAACGCAAGACTCACGGTGGCTATGGAGTTATCCAACCCCGGCACAGCAACGGTAACGGTAATAGCAAAAATGGCAAAACTGCCGAAAGCGCTACATCTGAAAAATCGAGTGTTGCAAAAAGCTAGATAATTGCTGAGTGCTAATTGTTAATGGCTGCAAGTCGTTAGCAAAAAAGGACTAAAGTCCTTACTACGAACCACGAGTTTTTAGTAAGGACTTTAGTCCTTTCTTGGTTTTTTAGAGAATCATGACTGAGGTGCTGACTACGAACAAGTGGTAAAATCTGTCTTTACCAGCTAGCTGTATCTCGCGACTAAATCTTTCGCTGCTTGTCGGTGTTTTTCTACCAAACTCGGCGGGGAAAGCACTTGGGGGCTATCCATATATCTTTGCACCCACAGACTGAATTCGTTCTCTGAGCGATCGGGCAAATCTATCTGATAATTAACATACAGCAGCTTGCCAAAACTGTCCCTGGGCCGTTCCTTAATTTTTTGTCGCGGGTGTCGCAGATATCCCTCTAGACTCCTTGCGCTGTCTGGGGTGTAGAATGGAGGTGAAACTAATTGAATGGAATGTATGCGGAAGTTAGTTTTCTCAGATACAGAAATGTTTTATCGTGAGCTAAAGACAGCCTTGGAGCAAAGTGAGCAAGTTGAAGTTATTACAGACTACGAGCGATATTCAGACCTTCCAGAGAAGTTAAAAACCATTTTTGAGTTACACAAGAACAAATCGGGAGAGTGGGTAAATATAGCTACAGGCGCATTCATCCCTTCTTCTGCTGGAGTTACTACAATTAACTACTCTGCCCTCTATATTTTTGCTGGTGCTGGTGCAGGTGCTATTCTTGGATTTATAGTTGGTGGCCCTGTTGGAGCAGCAGTTGGCGCTGGTATCGGAGCCTTAGCTGGAACTGTTGCTGTTGCGACATCAAGCGGAAGGCATCATGTAGATATAGAAATTGAGGCGAATGGTAAACTCCGGCTTAAGATTAGCCCAATCGATTGAACAACGTGACACTCCCCACTCGCTGGGGAAACTAATTGAATGGAAAGTTTGTTAACTCTGGGGTCAAGTTTGATAATCTGTGTTGGTGCTCCCCACTGGCTGGGGAAACTAATTGAATGGAAACTGACCTGCATCGGCGCAATGGTCGCACCAAATTTGTTGGCCCAACTCCCCACTCGCTGGCGAAACTAATTGAATGGAAACGCGCGGCCTGCACTGCGATTTTCGCGCCAATATCGAAGAAACCGGGTTTTTTAGCTAATCTGCTAGATAGCAAATCATTTTCGTAAAAAAACCCGGTTTCTGGCCACCCGCGCGCCACCTAACTTTTAATAGCTTCCAAAGTTTTGAGTGCTTCTGCAACGTGTGCTTTGAAGTCTAACATCGAGTCAAAAATATGCTTGACAATGCCTTCTTTGTCAATGACATAAGTTACTCTACCGGGCATAATCCACAGGGTAGCTGGAACTCCGTATAATTGCCGAACTTTGTTGCCAGTATCGCTCAGCAGTGTAAAGGGTAGCTGATATTTGGCAGAAAATTGCTGGTGCGATTGTTGCGAATCTTCGCTAATTCCTATGACTTCTGCGCCTGCGTCTTTGAAGACTTCGTAGCTATCTCGAAAAGCGCAAGCTTGAGTCGTGCATCCGGGTGTGTCGTCTTTGGGGTAAAAGTAGACTATGACGTTTTTTTTACCTTTAAAATCTTTGAGGCTGACTGATGTGCCAGTTTGAGATGGTAAGGTAAAATCGGGTGCGGTGTCTCCTACTTTGACGCTCATGTTTTTTTAACTTAGTAGATTTGTTGGCGTGAAATTTTAACTTTTGTTATTGTACTGTTTTTTTGAGCAATAGTTCGCAGTTGCGATCGCCCGATTCGGGAGTATCTGAGATGTTGCACCATTCTCAATAAGCTTTTTAGGAACAGGCTTTTCGGCCTGTTCCACAAAGAGTGAATTTTCTTGTGGAACAGGCCGAAAAGCCTGTTCTTGAGAATGGTGCAAGATGTGAGTTACTACAAAGTTATTTGTTATCTGCCTTTGGTTAAATTTTTCAATTCCCGCCAGATTGGAGGAATTTGACCGGAGTGTGTGCGGGGCTGGGTGAGGATTCCTTGAGTAGGACTGAACAGCAATGATAGCACAAATAACCCCGATGCAACTAAAACTATTGCGGGCCCGGATGGTAAGTTATAAAAGTAGCTGAGATACATTCCGCTAATGCTGGAAATAACTCCGATTATTGCGCCTAAAATCATTACTTGGTGCAGACGAGTGACTAGGAGATAGGCGGTACTTGCAGGTGTAATTAATAGGGACAAGACTAGCACGACGCCAACGGCTTTGAGGCTGGCAACTATTGTGAGGGCGATGAGTACCATCAGTCCGAAGTTGAGCAGGTTTACTGGTAAACCTGTTGCTTGCGCTCCTAATGGATCGAATGTGTAAAATAGCAGTTCTTTGTAAAAGAATACTACAACTAATAAGACTACGGCGACTATGACGGCTGTGTCGATCGCATCTTGGGCGGTAACGCCCAGGATGTTGCCGAAAAGAAAGTGGTTGAGGTCGATTTTGTTGTCTTTTTGGACGATCGTAATTAGGGTGATGCCGAGGGCGAAGAATGCCGAAAATACGATGCCCATTGCGGCGTCTTCTTTGATTGTCGATCGAGCTTTGATCCAAGCTATGATTACTGTACTCAAAACTCCGGCAATGAACGCGCCGATAAAGATATTTCCTCCGAGGATAAATGCGATCGCCAATCCGGGCAAAACCGAGTGGCTGATGGCGTCTCCGAGCAAGGCCAGCCGCTGTACCATTAGGTAGCTGCCGACGATCGCGCAGACGATGCCGACGAGAATGGCAATTATGAGCGATCGCTGCATGAATCCGTACTGCAACGGCTCAATTAAGGTTTGTATCATAAAATTATCAAATCAAAGTTAACTAATGACTAACAACCAAAGCAACCCGGTTTGAGCCGAGATGTTGCACCATTCTCAATAAGCTTTTTATGAACAGGCAAGATGCCTGTTCCACAAAGAGTGAATTTTCTTGTGGAACAGGCATCTTGCCTGTTCTTGAGAATGGTGCAAGATGTGAGTTTGAGCCGAGATTTTCGTTGCCCAATTCAAGATTATCAAAAAAACCGGGTTCAAGAGTGTAACTCCTAGATTATTGACATACTCACCGACCTGAAGGTGCGGTGATTCCTAAGCCTCACAGCTTAGGTTTCTGCTTCTTAGCAACTGCCTCTACCCACAAGGAGATTTGGTCTTACGTTCGCTCCACAGACTAACCCCGCAAGCCCTGCGGTTTTATGTGTCGAATACCAACAAAAATCTTTGTTGTTTGATTCTAGGGGTGGACTGCCCATTGCCCTGTCCTCTTTTCCCGGTCTACCGATTTTTCTTCCCCGTTGCAGTCATTGCAAGCTTTGGTGTTAGGGTTTATGTCTCCATCGTCGCGGGTGGGTCATTGACCAATTATATTTTAACATAAAGCCGTCCTAAAAGGACGGGGTTTCTACCCAATTTTTTAATGACTGCTGGCTAATTAAGCTGCTTGTCCGGCAAAGAACATTACTTGTCCGCCGTAGGCGCGGTAAAGGTTTTCTTTTGTTAGCACTTCTTGGCGGGAACCAGCGGCAATTAATTCTGTATTTAGCAAAATTAAATCGTCAAAATTCGTAATTGATTCGCCTAAGTCGTGGTTGACTACTAAGACAATTTTTCCGGCATTTGCTAGCTGGTGGAAGATGTCGAAAATGATATTTTGAGTTTTTTGGTCAACGCCGACAAACGGCTCATCAAAGCAGAAAATAGCGGCTTCTTGGGCTAAGGCTCTAGCTAGAAATACTCGCTGTTGCTGTCCGCCGGAAAGTTGTCCGATCGGTCTGTCTTTGTAAGCACTCATGCCTACTCTTTCTAAGGCATCGGCAGCGGTGCGGCGGCTAGCTGCCGAGAAGCGGCGAAACCATCCGGCTTTTCTGACTCTTCCCATCATCACGACATCCCAAACGGTGGCGGGATAGTTCCAGTCAATTTGCGATCGCTGGGGCACGTAGGCTACTGTTTCGAGTCGATCGGCGATCGCTTCTTCGCCCCAGGTAACAGTGCCGCGATCGGCGGGAATTAAGCCCAACATTGCTTTGATTAGGGTGCTTTTGCCGGCACCGTTGGGGCCAATAATACCCGTCAGCCTTCCCGGTTTGACGGAAAGATTGATATCTCTGAGTGCCTCTACCGTGCGGTAGTTTACTGCTAAGTGCTTAACAGCGATAATTTCAGTGTCCGTAGCGCTGTCTTTGAGGTGGCAAACCATTTTAGACCAAGGATTCTCGTTGGGCAAGGCGGCGGTATTCATGGCGGTGAGTCTATCTCCTTTTTATTAAGTTTACTGTAAAAATGAAAAGAATATGAAATCATCGGTAAATAGGAATAATCTGGAACGCACGAGAGGTAGATAATGGGACAGTGCAAGCTCGAAACCCCTCAAACCATAGGTTTGGCGGCGAAAATCTCAAGTCGGTTAAAACTGATATCTTCCACCCTTCTCAAGAACGGGCAAGATGCCCGTTCCACAAAGAGTGAGTTTTCTGGTGGGGTGGGCATCCTGCCCGTCAAGAACGGGCAAGATGCCCGTTCCACAAAGAGTGAGTTTTCTTGTGGGGTGGGCATCCTGCCCGCCCAGAACGGGCAAGATGCCCGTTCCACAAAGAGTGAGTTTTCCTGTGGAACAGGCATCTTGCCTGTTCCTAAACAAGTTATTGAGAATGGTGCAAGATGTGAGTTAAAACCGACGGCGATTGTGAAGCAATCCGATAAAGGGGAGTTTAGCCGTGAGTCGGGGATTGAAACCGCCGCCCCTGGATGGGACAAGTCCAAGGCATTTTGGATTAGAACTATTGCTTGCGGCATTTTGACTGTGGGTTTATTTAGTTGCGCTCAAACCCAGGGCGATCGCCTCTCTCCACAGGCAGATGCTAAACCCAAGGTAGTTGCTACCAGCACAATTATTGAGGATTTGACCGATCGAGTAGCGGGCGACGAAATTCAGTTAACAGGAATTTTGCAGCCGGGAACCGATCCTCACGTTTACGAACCGGTGCCAAAAGATTCTCAAGCTTTAGAACAAGCTAACTTAATTTTGTATAACGGTTACAATTTGGAACCGGGATTAATTAGAATGATGAATGCCGCCGGAATTAAGGCGAGGAAATTAGCAGTGGGGGAAGTTGTCAAGCCTTTGCTACTGAATAAAGAAGGTAATACCGTACCCGATCCGCACGTTTGGGGAAATGTGGAAAATGCCGTTCAAATGGTGGAAGCGATTCGGGATGCGCTAATCGAACTGTCGCCGGAAGATCGGGAGAAGTTTACGCAGAATGCTGTGAAACTTACTGAAGAGTTAAAACGCTTGGATAGTTGGATAGAACAACAGATTAAAACTATTCCCGAAAATCAGCGCAAATTAGTCACAAGTCACGATGCTTTTCAATATTACAGCCGCGCCTACGGATTGGGAGAGGCTAACAGTTTGATCGGGATTAGTACCGAGGAACAGCCGAGCGCTCAAACGGTGCAAAAGTTAGTAGAATCGGTGAAAGCTGCGGGAGTTCCTGCTATTTTTGCCGAAACTACAATTAACCCGCAACTGATTAGAACAGTGGCGGAGGAAGCGGGGGTGAAATTGGCGGCGCAGCAACTTTATTCGGATTCGATTGGAACCCCCGGAAGCGAGGGTGATTCTTATGTGAAAATGATGTCGGCTAATACTCGCGCCATCGTCGAAGCTTTGGGGGGGAAATACACGCCGTTTGAAGTTAGCAAGTAGCAAGTAGGGTGCGTCAATCGATTTTAGATTTTAGATTTTAGATTTTAGATTGAAGCCTTGACCCCACGGATAAATTGGGGGGCGTGTTTATCGGATACAGGTTTTCTATTTCTGGACGGATGAATCCGGGGGCTTGTATCCTGATGCTTTCGGTCATCCTTGATTCCCAATCTAAAATCTAAAATCTAAAATCTAAAATAGTCTGACGCACCTACAAGTTTCAGTTTACCTGCTTCGACAAAATTAAATTGAGCACGTTCAATTCGTTGGAACTTAAAAGATATTTATCTGTAAAAATCTTTTCTCGACTTTGCTCTAAACTGTAGCTTCTAAACACGATAAATGGGAAATCTCGATACTTGTGTCCGATCGGCATTACACTGTCTATAGGGTAGATCGATCGCACATAAGCCGACAAAATATCCCGAAACCGCCTATCTTCCGGTTCTTCCAGTTGGCTGTCAGCAAAATACTCCTGCATCTCCTCCCCGCTGACAAAAGCAAACAGCGGTATGGCATAATAGCGATCGAACTGCTGACTCTGCTCTTCAAAATACTGAGTTTTCTCGACTTCGCTGTTGAGAAATTGCAAAAGCTCGATCGCACCTCCTCTTATAGCCGATATTACATTCTCCGGGGACGAATCGCTATCCCTAATTAGACACATTTTGTGCAGCAACTTCTTCTCTAGACATTCCTTAATTTCTCGATGCAGCCGCATCTGGTATGTTTCTACCAAATTTTGCTTAGCTAGAGGTACGAGCAACAAACTACCGCAAACATGACCGATTTCTAAATTATCATAGCTCAACAAACCATCAAGAGGATTGCACTTTTCCAAAAACTTACGATTAAAATCGTCCCGCATTTCCAGATAAAAATCGCCCTTTTGACGAGACTTATCAGAATTTTTCAAAACATAATCCCCGCGACTCAAAAGCTGTTCCAGACTCGTATAAACCTCCTTAAACAACATATTTCCTCGCTGGCTCTCGCTCTTTAATGTCTTAATTAGAGCCGCCATTTTGCTGCTAAATGTATCCCCTACTGCGGAAACCGACTTACCGCCGATGGGAATCATCAAAAACTTTTCCCTACCTAAATAACCGTATCCCGAAATTCGCGTCATCACCGCCGTCTTCAGAATTAGCAATAAATTCAACAAACTCAATTTGCTTTCTTGCAGGGAAAGTTCCGCATCATCAGCGTAATAAACTGCGGTATCAGATAGGTAAAAAACTAATTCTTTGTCTTCACCATCAAGGGTTTTACCGTTGTCATATTCTCCGCGTCCCCGATAAATCACCTGTATGATTTCCATGAGATTTTTCTCAATCTGAAAGCGGGGAATATCAACTAAAATATGCTTAGTTTTCGGGAAAGAAAGTCCGCGACTTCCCGATGCAGTCATAAAGATTACTTTAGCTGTATTTTTGTATTTCTGTATTTTTTCTTTCTCCTCTTCCGAGATATTCGCGTGAATTTCCAGATAATCGGTAAACTGCTCAAACTTTTCGCGACTAGCTTTAATTTTTTCAATTAATTCGGCTAATCTTTGCTTGTTTTGAATATATACTATAATTTGTTCCACACCGGGGATTGCTAATCGCTGATTGATATCCTCAATTATTTCAGATTGTACCCGCTTTACTAAATTACTATTTTGTTTTAGAGGCGCATCTTCACTGTATTTAACAGTTTCGACAAATACCTTATAAGTTATCTCTAAACTGCGCGCAGGGTAGGAATTCGCATTAATCACCTTTGCAGCTAGATTGTTAAATTTAAAAGGAATAACTTGTAAAGGTTGAATTTCTTCCGAATCTTTCGCTAACTTTTTAAAATAGATTTTGTCCGGTTCCGGTGACGTGTTATCAAGGTGCTGTTTAATCACATCGCAGTCCACAATCGAAGCATCTGCGACAATAATTTTAGTATTAAAACCATGTTCCAGCTTGTGTAACTCATGTTTTTTGACAATCTTAGCAATTCCGGCTAAAAACTCAACCCCACCATCATCTCCCGTAATTTCATCTATCATAATGAAAATATGTTTGATGCGGCTGGAGATTTCTTGCATTTTCCCCGCTATAACTTTTTTGGCGACTTTATTGTAAGTATCTTGAAAAATTTTATCTAAATGCTCTAGGGTATTTTGTCGGTTTTCTTTCATCTTCACCGATTGAATAGAAACGGTAGCTACGATATTATTAGATACCTGGCAATTTATCAGCGCGTATATACCTTCGCAAATGCTCTTAAGCACTCCATTTCCTTTGGGATTAATGGGTTTAATTACTGTTTCTCCCTTTTTTTCAAGTTCTGATTGATGATATTCCTTCCTCTGAATTTCTGAATTATCCTTGAGGTAGCGAACAGTTTTTTTGGTGAAATCTTTGCGATAGCTATTCGATGCGTACTTGACGGTACAGTGTCCTGAATTACTTTTGATGATATCGGCGTTAGTGTTGATACAAAATAATCGATCGTCGCACAGCAAACCAGTATTTTTATCTTTGAATTTTTCGATAATATCCAAGTTTACTTGCTTGCGGGGACTGACGTACAGAAATAAGAAACCGTCGTCGATATGGCTGCTTAGGAAATTGGCGATCGCAGTTGTTTTCCCAATTCCCGGATTCCCCGTCAAAAAGATATAACTTTCATCAGATTGAAGCGCTTTCACAATCAATTGAGCATGAGCATTTCTCAGATGTAATCCGCGATCGATTTGCAAATCATTTGCCAGTTTATCTGATATAATATCTATGGAATTAGCAAAATTATCAATCCGCTCTGTATGAGGTACAGGTTCAGTGACATTTTTACCAATTCCTAACAGAGCATCAACAAAATTTTTGCCTTCTTTAAAACTGCGAGCCGCGTTTAGTTGAACAACATCCAAAACTTCGCTGCGAGCATCGCTAATCTCTTTACCTTTCGCTTCATTCTGGTAAATTTTGGCACAAGTTGCTAATAACTTAATTTTGTCCTTGCGTAGGGAAATAGCGCTAATATTGCGATCGCTATAACCGACAACATTCAACAAAACCTCAGCATCATGAGGAATAATACCAGTTGTTTGCAGAAAACCGTAGAAGCTGTGAGCGTAGCTACCCGCCTGAATCAACTTAGCGCTTTCCTTATCCTTATACTTAAAAGCCGTAAAATAGCGTTTTAAATCCTCGGAGAAATCAACACCTAAAGTGCTAGTATCGATTCGCAGATTAGAAAAAACACTTTTCGATCGCAAATAGCTAATTTCTCTGAGCAAAGACTTCCGCATCACCTCTATTTCGTTCAGATTCTCGACTTTTTCCGAAGTCAACGGGGGAGTAAACACAGATAAATCAACGCACAGAATTCTAAAATCCTTACCATTCTGTAACAAAATCAGGGTATCAGCTTGCAAAAACTCGCCTTTTTCCTTGTAGCGACGGATGTAGGAGTTAATCTCATCGCCTGATAAATTGGGTTTCGCAGTTTTTAACTGAGATAATACCTCTTTAAATCCTGCTTTTGCATCCTTATTATAAGTTCTGATACTGTTAGCATCGCTAAAACTGCACTGACAGTACAAAATATTCACCAACTTTAAATTCCAGCCAGTAGATTTGATGTACTCCCGGAAAAAATTTAACCCACCCAAAAAGCCTTTTTGAACAAAAAATAAGCTCCATTTTTCAACAATTTTACCATCCAAACTACCGAGCAAATTAGCTTCTCTGGTAATTTCCGCCATCATCTTTGGCAATTTGAGTTTATGCAAATCTAGACGATAGGAATCACCAAAATTATGAGCTATATTTTCCCGCTGAATATATGCCAGAATCCCGATATTAAATCCCACCTCAAACAGCCGCCCAAAATCTTCACCAATCATGATTAATACCTCCCTCACCGACATTCAATACTTCTCTTACCTTATTCAAAAATGCCAGGGAATTAAAATCTGTGCTACCGCCAGCATGACTAAATATAGACAAAGCACCAACCGATTCATCGCCAATAATTCGCTCGTAGGGGTCAAGTTTTAAACTAATATTGTGACGAGCTTCATACCGAGAAAAGTGGAATATTGTTAGATAATGTAGCAAAGTATTTTTGATTGCACCATCATAAATCAAACCTTCACGAATATCTTGATCGTCTAGGATACCTTGATAGATATTCAACAGAGTCGAGTAAGAAATCACACCGTTATAAAAGTTTTTTTCCTCCCTGACTCTAATTCCGTTAAACAAGTTGAAAAACATCACAGCTTGCTGACTGGTATCTGCAAACAAGCTTTCAAGCTCCATTGCATCCTGAATATAAAAGGATTTTCCCTTATCGCCGAGGAAACTGCGGACATAGTATTTGTCAAAGAATATCGGATAAATTTTGATATCTCGGCGCTCTCCTTTCAAAGTTCGGAGCAATTTTTTTGACATGAAAGACAATTCCTCATCTTCCTCAGTCTTGGTAATATGCAACCTACTCATGTAAGGTGCTTGGGAAATATATGCGAAATTTCGATATCCTTGCTGATAAAGCTGGCTCATGACATCTTCAAGGATTAACGGCTCAGAATAAAGACGACTGACACTGTAATTTTCGGAAAGTGTTTTCAGCATTTCAACTTGAATTGTGCTATCGTCTAGGCGATTGATACCGACAACTTCTCCGATTAAACTAGCTTGTCTTTGGAAGCGGTTTTGATTACCTTTTTTCGCATCACTATCTCGACTGGAAACAACAATAATTGCTAACTTGTCTAACTCGGAAGCTAGCTGAACATTGTCGTCGAAGCGAAACTTTTTAGGAAGGATTGAATACAGGGAACTCAAGCCGTTACGAATTGTGAAACCATTGGGCGTTTTTCTAATCCGAAATCCTTGAGAAGTTGAGCGTTGTTTTTGACTCAAAACATGAGACAACGTTTTGGAAAGATTGGCCATAAATTTTTCTGACGGCGAAGGGTTTTTGTCGTCGCCTTCGTGAAGTCTCACCATCGGAATAAATAAGTTGCCCGCAGTATTTTCAAGCAATATCCTCAGACAGATATAGGACAGCAGCAGCATGGTAAACTTATATACAAAAATCGCGGCAGGTTGTAAACCTTTATCACCGCTGTCTAGTCGTCTGTTGTTATACCGGAATAACAGCAACTTATACTGCTTGAAAAAATTGTTATATGCACTCATCCGACTTTCGGGAACTGAAGCTACAGGCAAAACATCGACATCTTGGATATTGTATTCCATGCTGAAATTTTGGCGTTCATCAGTAGGAAAATAGCGGACATCTTCTATGGTGATATTGACTGGTAGCTGACAAATAGATCTTTCATCGACACTAGGATCTTTGACGGTAATATAATGGAGCGTTTGCTTGTAATTTCGCTCCATAATTTCATTAAAAAATTTACCAGTAGTCAAAATATTGTCAATATCCTCTACCAGACCAATTTTGAGGTTTACGTGTCGCGTTTCTGTTCGGGTTGGTAAAATTGTTTGACGCTCCAGAAAGCCTTTTAGCATTCTTCTCAGATGCGTAATTTTGTGCTTTATATTAAACTGATTAAATCCTTTAATAAAGTTGCGAAATAGCTCTCTTTTTGCCTCATCATCAGAACCTTGTAGGACTGGCAATACTCTTTGCTCAAATATGGCGATCGGCTGATAATTGAACTCAGATTCAGGATCGTAATCTTTTGCTAGTGGATTGCTGCGGGAAGCAAACACAAAATAGTATAGTAATGCTATTTTAAACACCTTGCGGACGAAGGTTTCGCTATTAACATCTTCGGCAAATTCTGCTTGATGTTCTTCACTGTCTGGATTTAGCAGATTTAGATAATATTCAAATACATCTTTTCCACCGCGCGCTTGAACTGAGTTATCAAATTTGACTTTGAGTCCAAAAATAAACTTACGTTCGTTACGAGCATTGTCGGTACTTTCTCCCAAATAACCTTCTACAATGGCAATAATTGGCAGAAAATCTAAGGCTTCCGCTCTCGCAAATATCTCTCTGTAATTAACTCTAATACCAGCATAATTAACCTCGTGATCGCCATCAGATTTACTTGGATCGTTGATATAATCTTCTATCAATCTGAGGCGACGAATCAAGTCTTGTAAGTAGATGATTCCTACAGTATCTGTACTGCTATCGCGAATGTGTTCTAGCAGATAGTCCAAATAAATAATCTTAGCTTCTTTGTTAATTTTCCCCAAAGTTTCTTTATCTACCAGTCGGATTAATTTGTGAAAATCCGAGTCAGGATTTTTAACCATCTCATCAAGACGGTGGTTAAGGTCTTCTTTCTCACTGCTAGTCTCGGCATTTTCATTGATATAGTTTTGCAAACCCTGCTTGAGTTCTTGTTCAAAAATATCAGTATTTCGGACGGCAACGGTCAATTTATGCAATTTTAAAGCTGCATGGCTTCCAGTACCTCGGCTTTCCAAAGTTAGCCTTTCTTTTTGTAAAGAAGTGTGGCGGGTGCCAAAATCGTATTTAAAGCCTAACTCTTGGCCGTTTCCGCGAAAATAGGGTGAGTCTAAGGGACTAATCAAACTAGCGACAAACCTTTCAATCGAGGTATTTTGAGGCAGTTTAGATTCTAATTGCTGCCGCAAACACTGTTGAATCTGTCTAACTTGACTGCCAAAACGCTCCTCAATTTCCGGCGGTAAGTTAACAGTGGCAGAATCTGCTTGGGGTTCAAAAGAACCCAAGGGTTGCCGCACTTGCTTGTTGGAAACATCCGCAGCAATGGTGTCAATATCAATTAGCAAGCGGCGGCTGTCTTCTGATACGCTAAACGGGTTTTTAGTCTGCAATGTTTCTAAAATCTTGTCCAGCAAATCGCCATAGTCTACTGGCACTAAATCGCTGGCATCCAATCTTAAGATGTTCACCCTGTTAACTCCTTTAAAAAGCTTGAATCCACTCTTTCACATCGTACTCAGTCCAAACCCCATTTACCCAATAAGGATCGGCTTCCACCAATTCTCGCACGGCCGCCTCATCTTCTGCTTCGTAAATTGCAAAAACTTTTGTTAAATCTTTTGTAGGCCCGATCGTACTTAACACGCCCGATTCCTTCTGCTTAGCCAATCCGGCTAAATGAGCGTCTCGAAACGGAGCGCGTTTTTCGAGAACGTCTTCGCAGTAACTTCCCCACATTACATATTTGGTCACGGTTTTGAGCCTTAGATGAATTTGTTTAAAAGTTATTGTACAATAAGAGTAAGAGGATTTAACTAAAATTTTAAGAATAAGATTAATGAACCGCAGAGGGCGCAGAGGGCGCAGAGGAAGAGGGAAAAGAGAGAGAATTGTTAGATAAGAGGAGAAATTTATTACTTTAATGGCTGAGGAGATGTTGCGGCCAGTGGTGTTAATTTAACGCTTTTTCCCTGAGTCCGGCAGGGGTTGAAACCCCCGCCTCAAAGCTGAAGTCCTCTCAAGAGGACTGAAGAGTTCATTAGTTAGCAATTATGCACTTTAGACGGTTTTATTGCAATAATTTGAGATTCTTCGCTTTGCTCAAAATGGCAAATTTACCTGGTAATCCGTAAATCTTATTAGTCCTCTTAAGAGGACTTTAGCTTTGAGCCAGGGAATTCATTCCCTGGCGGTTTATTAGTGAGTAGCGGCTTATTTTAGCTTCTCAAACTAACGCCGAATTTCTCAACTAAAACATCGCGCACTTTTTGTTGGGCCGGTTCGACATCGGTTTCGCTCAAAGTTCGATCGCCCGCGCGGTAAATTAACCGAAAAGCCAAACTGCGCTGTCCCGCCGGTACGTTGTCGCCCCGATATTCGTCGAACAATTCCACTGAATCCAGCAAACTACCCGCCGCCTTTTTCATCGCACTCTGCATCTCAACAACCGGAACTTCAATCGGTGCGAAAAACGCAATGTCTCTGTCAGAAGCGGGGAAACTCGAATAATTCGCGAATTTGCGAGTTAAGTTGTGCGATCGCCCTAATTCACCCAACAGCACCGCTAAATCTAATTGAAACACGTAAACCTGCTCAGGCAAATCCTTTTCCTGCTGCAATTGCGGGTGCAACTGTCCAAAAACCCCTAAATGTTTCCCGTTTAACGATAACGCAGCCGTGCGGCCAGGATGCAAGCGTGTATTAGAGGAATCGCTTTGATATTCCACCGACAAACCCAACTCTTGAAATGCGCTTTCCAAAATACCTTTTGCCTCAAACCAACTCAAAGGTCGATCGCGCCCTCCCTGCTGCCATTTCCACACAGTCGGATCGCCGCCGATAATCCCCGCAACTGCATCGGCTTCCTTCATTGTGGGGAGTAGGGGTTGGGCATCCTGCCCGCCCTCTTCTTTCCAGAAAATGCGGCCGACTTCAAAACCGTTTAGCGCCCCATTTCCCTGTTCCAAATTGTACTGAAAAGCATCAATCAAACCCGACAGCATTTCAGTCCGCAAAGCCGAATACTCCACAAACAGCGGATTCGCCAGCACCACCTGATTGTCTCCCTCAGTTTTCACTAAAGAATAGTGCATCAACTCCGTCAAACCGGCCGCCCGAAAAGCCGATCGCACATTCCGAATTGCCGCGTATTCCGGTGACAGATAACCGGGTTCCGTTTTGCTGGGCAAAGTATCGCAGAAATTGTCATAACCGTGGAGTCTGGCAACTTCTTCAATTAAGTCAATTTCCCTTTCTAAATCGCGGTAACGGTAAGGAGGAACAGTTATCCCAAACACCCGTTCTTTTTCCGTTGGAACAACTTCGCATCCCAAGGCTGTCAGAATATTTTTTACCTCTTCCGGTTCCAGATATTTAGAACCGCCCGTTTGTCCTCTTTTCAACTGCCCCAAAACCAGATTTACTCGGTCTAAACGCAATTCGAGCGATCGCGAAAAACTCAAATCCTCGCCCGAACTCGCCGTTTTCTGCACCGTCGCAGTGCCTCCAGCCAACTCCAAAATTAGGGCAACAGCGCGGTTGCAGGCCGTCGTCAAGGCCGCCTGATTCACCCCCCGTTCGTAGCGGATCGAAGCCTCGCTCCGCAGGCCTTGAGCGCGCGCAGAACGGCGAATCGTTGCCTGGTCAAAAATCGCGGCTTCCAAAACTAAATTTTGCGTTCCTTCGTGAACTTCCGTATCTTCGCCACCCATTACTCCAGCTAAGGCAACGGGTTTGTCGCTAGCCGTAATTAACAGATTTTGTGCTTGCAAATTGCGGTTTTGTCCGTCCAAGGTTTTGAAGGATTCCCCTGTTTTGGCAAAGCGGACGCCGATGCTGATATCTTGAGTACCCGTGAAAGATTGTAGGCGATCGCGATCGAAAGCGTGCAGCGGTTGTCCCCATTCCAGCAAAATGTAATTAGTTACGTCAACTACATTATTAATTGGCCGCACTCCCGCCGCCTGCAACCGCTGCTGCAACCAAGCTGGAGAAGCAGCAATTTTCACACCTTCAATTGCCGTGCCGATGTAAATCGGGCATCCTTGCGGTTCGGATATTTCTACTGCCAAACCAGGAGTTTCTTTGCCCTCAATCGCCACACCATTCGCTTCGGGAATTCTCAAACTCGCCCCAGTCAGCGCCGCCACTTCCCGCGCTACACCCACCATGCTCAAAGCGTCAGCCCGGTTGGCCGTTGCTGTCAAGTCTAAAATCACGTCATCTAAACCCAAAAGCGGGCGAATATCGCTGCCCAATTCGGGATTTTCTAACTCAAAAATGTGAATCCCGGCTGACTCTTTAGATAGTCCCAATTCTGCCAGGGAACAAATCATTCCTTCGGAAGGAACGCCCCGCAATTTAGCAGGTTTAATCTTTAAATCAATAGTCGATAAATAAGTGCCGACAACAGCGACAGGCACGTAAATGTCGGCTCTAGCGTTGGGTGCGCCGCAAACAATATTCAAAGCTTCACCAGAGCCGACATCCACTTGACAAACTCTCAATTTGTCTGCATTCGGATGCTGTTCGCAGGCGATGATTTTGCCCAAAATTACACCGCTTGCCCACGGGCGGCGGTCTTCGATATCTTCGACTTCAAACCCGGCCATTGTCAGGGTTTCGGCTAATTCTTCCGGGGATATCGACACATCCACCAATTCCCGCAGCCAGTTTAGAGAAATACGCATAATTTAGTCAGTAGTTAGTTGTCAGCGATCGGTAGTTATTAGTCATTAGTCTGCGCCGGCAGGCTTCGACTGTGCAGTCACAGAATTGATTCGGCAAAGCCTTTACTACCATAATAATTTAAATTTGTCAATAGTTTTGCGGTATACATAAGCAAAAACGAGCGATCGGCCCAAAGGTAGATGTCTACTGGGGGATGAGTAGCATTCTCATTCCGAGAATGAGGTATGCTAGATACATCTAACAAGGCAAAAAGCACTTAAGTTTAGAAAGACTTTACACAAAAAAGCACAACTTTAGCAAGTCTTTAAACTATCTTCAAGGATAATCAACCGAAAAAACTCACTGCAGCGAGATAATCAAAATAGGGAAAAGATATCGGCATAAAAGACTTAGGTGCAATTCCAATTCGCAATCGAAGGCACGGCTTGCCGAAACCTGATAGATTAGTATGTCTACCAGAAGCAGGAACAGGCTATTTGTGCAGTCGAGCGGCGCTGACAAGATCAGAACAACATAGGCAAACTCAATCAATATGAGCTACTGCGTAAATCCGGGCTGTCCCCATCCTCAAAACCCTGCTGACTCTATTCTTCAGTGTCAGACTTGCGGCGCGCGGTTATTGCTGCGCGCTCGCTACCGAGTTATTGAACCGTTAGGACAAGGAGGTTTTGGAGCTACTTTTCTGGCAAAAGACATCTCTTTGCCCGGTCAACCGAGTTGTGTAGTCAAGCAACTGCGACCCAGTAGTTCGTCGCCGCGAGTTTTAGAAATGGCGCGGGAATTATTCAAGCGAGAGGCAAAAACCCTCGGCCAACTGGGCGACCACCCGCAAGTACCGAGGCTGCTAGACTATTTTGAAACCGAACAGCAATTTTACTTAGTTCAAGAGTATGTTAGAGGCTCGACTTTGAAACAAGAAGTCAAGCACTCAGGCCGTTTCAACGAATCTGACGTTAAAAATTTTCTATTAGAAATTCTGCCAGTAGTGCAATATATCCACAGCCAAGGAGTAATTCACCGAGACATCAAACCCGCAAATATTATTCGCCGAGTTCAAGACGGGCACTTAGTTCTGATTGATTTCGGAGCGGTAAAAGACCAAGTTAGCCAAACAATATTATTAGACCCCGCCGACCAAAGCGCCAACACGAAATTTTCAGTCGGCACATTTAGTTTTGCTCCGCCGGAACAAATGGCGCTGCGGCCGATATTTGCCAGCGACATCTACGCGGTGGGGATGACTTGCTTGTACTTGTTGACAGGAAAGTCGCCCAAGGATTTAGATTTTGATGGAGTAACCGGCGAAATTGTTTGGCAGCCCCACGTTCAGGTCAGCGCATATTTTGCGCGGATTCTCGAAAAAATGCTAAAGCCGATGGTTGGCCACCGCTTCCAATCGGCAGCAGATGTCCTCAGAGCTCTCTCTGGCGAATTTGAAGACCCAAGTCTTGTCGATGGCTTGGCAACTCAATTCAACGGCTCTTCTCGTACTGTTGAAGAACCGACAATATTTAATGACGAGGGTTCTTCGTGGTCACCGCCGAGGAGTAAAATTAATCAAGATTTACGATCGAACCACACCCGCGCTGGTAGAACTTCCTTGGGCCAATCTGGGAACACGGGGATGCAGCCCAGAGTTTCCCGGACTCTGGCTGAGTCCGGCAGAACTTTCGGAACGGTTGGACATTCTAGCGACAATTTAGCAGCGTCAAAGGTATCGAAAGTTGCTCCTAAGTGGGACACCAACAGCTTGCGAGCGGCATATTTTAAAGGCAAGCGCGATTTTGCTGACTGCGAACTGTCTGGCCTGCAACTGCAAAAATTGCAGTTAGCGGGAAGTAATTTTTATCAGGCTAGGTTGGTGAAGGCAAATTTGCAAGCAGCGGATTTGTCGGGGGCGAATTTGGGTCACGCCCGGTTAATTCAGGCGAATTTGCGAGATGCTAATTTGACTGAGGCTTATTGCAGCACTGCCAATTTTGAAGGGGCGGATTTCCGAGGTGCTGACTTGACGGGGGCTTATTTGACTAAGGCGAATTTGCGGGGAGCAAATTTGTGCGGGGCGAATCTTACCAACGCTACAGTTTCTGACGAACAACTGGCAATGGCAAAGACCAATTGGCTTACTGTTAAGCCGGATGGTAAGCGGACTTTTGGATTTTAAGCAGTCATTTGTCAGTAGTCAGTAGGCAGTAGGCTGTAGGCAGTTGTCATAAGTTAACAGTCATAAGTTAACAGTCAACAGTCAACAGTCAACTCCCCCAGTCAGGTGAGTCGTCAGGAGGAAGTTCGATCGCCGATCGGCCGCCTAAATTAAAAACTAGGAATGGAGGATTCGATCGCACCTAAACATGAAACTGCTCAACCGCCGCACTCGAACGCTTCTGTACACCGGCATCCTGGCGCTGGCCTACTTTGTTACCGGAAAACTCGCAGCGTCGATGCTGGGACTGGTGAAAGCCGAAGCCTCCCCCGTGTGGCCGCCCGCCGGTATTGCTCTAGCGGCACTGCTACTGCAAGGGCGACGGATGTGGCCGGGAATTGTCCTCGGTTCAGTGCTGTTAAACTCTACCGGCGGTGTACCGTCGGCTGTCATTGCCACATCGGCCTTTAGCGTCACCCTGCAAGCGCTGGCTGGAGAGGCTTTGCTGACTTGGAGCGGATTTTCTACTAAACTCGATCGACTGCGAGATGTTCTGGCTTTAGTAGCGGGGGCTGTCATCGGGTCTACTTTACTAGGCTCTATCCTCGGCAACTTGGGTACGTGCATTTTTGGTTGGGCTCAGTGGAGCAATTTCTCTCGCAACTGGTGGACTACGTGGCTGGGAGACGGTATGGGAATTTTGATTGTGACGCCTGTGCTCCTGACTTTGAACCACGCGGTTAACAGTTTTAAATTTCCACTCAAACTGAGATGTTTCATTATTCTCAATTACTTGTTTAGGAACAGGCAAGATGCCTGTTCCACAAGAGATGAATTTTCTTGTGGAACAGGCATCTTGCCTGTCCTTGATAATGGTGTAAAATGTGAGATAAAACCTGGGATTATTTCAAGTTTAAAAACATTTTTTAACTGGGACAGTTACCCATCACAAGTTACAAATTATTCCAGGAGATTTTCGGCAAAGTCAAACCGCTATAATCTTCTATTTTTAATTGTTAATTATTCCGAAATCGCGCTCTGGCTGACTCTCTTGCTGAGCGTGAGCTGGCTGTTTTTTTGCTCAAAAACACAAGCGGCTATCGCTCTGTATCCGCTGGAGTATCTGCCTTTTCCTCTGATAGTTTGGGCCGCTCTGCGGTTTCAACCGGCAGGAGCGATTTTTGCTTATTCGATCGTCTCTTACATCGCGATTTGGGGAGCAGTACAGGGAGGCGGCCCGTTTTTGGCCAAAAGCGATAATCTCAAACAGGCGGTTTTATTTTTACAAGCTTTTACCGGTACGATCGCCCTTGTGGCTCTGATGTTGGCCGCCGCCGTAGCAGAACGCCAGCAAGCGCTCTTTGAGGTGCGCCGCACGGCGGCCCGGCTGCGCGATCGCGAAGCTAGTTTAGCCAACGCTCAGCGCATCGCTCAGTTGGGAAATTGGGATTTAAATTGCGCCGCCCTCACAGCAACTTACAACTGCCAAGAATCCGCAGAACATCATATATCCCATATCGAATTGCGGTGGTCAAACGAACTTTACCGCCTCTTGGGTTTTGCTCCTGGAACTGTCAAACCGACACCATCCGTTTTTTTGCAAGCTGTACATCCAGAAGACAGAGAATTGGTGGCGCGATCGCAGCGCCAAGCTATGTTGGAACGCCAAGCCTATTGCATTAACTACCGAATTGTGCTGCCAGATGGCTCCGAACGCACTGTCTGCGAACAGTCGGCAATTGAGTCAGGGGCGATCGCCGCCACAGTCCAAGACGTTACCGAACGCCACCGCGCGGAAACCGCTTTGCGGGCGTCCTCCGATCGCGATCGCTTGCTCTCAGAAATCGCCCTGCGAATTCGCAACTCCCTCGACCTCGAAGAAATTCTCAATACTACTGTTGCCGAAGTCCGGCAATTTTTCAAGGCAGACCGCGCTTTCATCGGTATTGTGGACACGGACGGGGTAAATCTTCCTAGCCCGGTGTACGGTAAGGTTGTGGCTGAGTCTGTGGGAGGCCAATGCCGTTCTCTTTTGGGGTGGGTACTCGCTGACGAGAATCAGCTCGAAAACCAGAAAACTTTTTATGCTAACAACCGCGTCCGAGCTATCTCCGATACTGCTAGCGTTCAACAGAGCGTTCCAATTGCCCAATTGTACAGCGATTATCAAATTAGAGCGACGTTAAATGTGCCGATCTTCCTGGGGGATGAATTGTTCGGGATCTTGGCCGTCAACCAGTGTTCCGGGCCCCGCCAGTGGCAGGAATTTGAAATTGATTTGTTGGAAAAACTCGCTACCCAAGTGGCGATCGCCCTACAGCAAGCCCAACTTTTGCAGCAGGTAAAAGCTCTCAATGCCAACTTGGAATCTCAAGTGGAGGAACGCACCCGCCAACTACAGCAAAAAATGCACGAGTTGCAAGAAAGCAACCGCCTGAAAGACCTATTTTTGCACGCAGTTTCTCACAATCTCCGCACTCCTGTTATGGGAATGTTAATACTGCTGAAAAATTTGCTCAACAAATCGCCCTCTGACTCTCTACAAGATGTTCCGGTTTCTCGATCGATTTTGCAGCGCATCGTTCAGGCCAGCGAACACCAGTTGACTATGGTTAATACCCTGCTCGACGCTCACGCTAGCGAGGTGAAAGGGATTGTTCTCCATACTGTACCGCTGCATTTGCCGTCTTTAGCTTCAGCCATTGTTGCCGATTTAGAACCGATGCTGGCCAAAAATCAAGCAACTTTGACGTTTGAAATTCCGGCGGATTTGCCACAAGTCAATGCCGATCGCCAACACTTGCAGCGGGTGCTAGAAAATCTGTTGACTAATGCTATTAAACACAATCCTCCGGGAGTCAATATAACTTTTAAAGCCGAGGTAATTGAAGTTGAAACAGCGCTAAGTTATGAAGAAAATTCCCAGGCTTTAACATCTCCAACTACTCAGATTGCCCGCTGTATCGCTAACCGGATACCTGCTGCGGGCGATCGTCCTAGGATGGGCGAAACCACCCAGAAAAATCAGGAAACCCTGGCCAAATTCAACCTCGACGGCAGTTGCAAAATGCCCCGCTATCAGGGCCAAATTGGCAATATCGGCAGCAAATTGCCGGGTGTCACCGTAAAAATGGTTCGCTGTACTGTAACAGATAATGGAGTGGGAATCAGCGCCAAACAGCGGGAATCTTTGTTTGAACTTTACGTTCAAGACCCTAATAGCCGACAATTAACAGGGTTGGGTTTGGGATTGTACCTCTCCAAGCAAATTATCAAAGCTCACGGCGGCTCGATCGGCGTCGAAAGCACTCCCGGCGGTGGTTCGACTTTCTGGTTTTCGCTACCTGTTGTCAACTCGGACGATCGATCTTTGTCAATCTAAAATCTCAAATCTAAAATCTAAAATGATATGAAGTCTTTGGGCAAGGCAAAATCAGTTCAGGCATTAACAGTTTACGAGGTGTGGCGCGATCGCTTCCTCCGAGATCGGCTGCGCCCTGCTGTCGGAATTGCCATCTTTTTTGCCTTCACAATAACGGTCTATTTTGTGGGCGAAAGATTCTTAGCTCGCCAGGAGTTTGAAAGTGTTTATTTGTACACTAGCGCTGCTGTAGAATTGGGTTTGTTGACCTGTTTTGTATTGCAAAAAACCTCCTTTGGACAGCGCTATCCCGGTTTGCTATTTTTGGGTTTTTCGTGGTCGCTGACGGTGGTTGTACAGATTGGGCTAGCTGTCGCACAAGTCGGGGACTTACCAATTTTTACCTGGAGTTTAGCGTTTCTGATCCAAGCTACGCTGATGCCCGTCCGCTGGCGCCTCCACCTAATTTCTCAACTCGGCGTTTTGTTTTGCCACGTCGGGATAAATTTGGTTTTAAATCTAAGTTTTGCTAAGTATACTGCTTTTAAGTTGACCGGGTTGTACTTGTATTTGTTTTGGTTTTGTTTGATTTGCGATTTGTCGGTTTATTGGTACGAATGTCTGCAACGGAAAGAGTTTAGTACCAGGCGTGAGTTGGAATCTGCTTACCAGCAGTTGGAGGCGGCGGAGGCGAAGTACCGCAGCATTTTTGAGAATGCGGGCGAGGGGATTTTTCAAAGCACTCCCGATGGTCGTTATATTACTGCCAATCCAGCTTTGGCGCGGATTTACGGCTGCGATTCCCCGGAAGAAGTGACGACAAAGTTTACTGATATTGAGCGGCAGTTGTACGTCGATCCGGCTCGCAGAAATGAGTTTTTGCGATCGATCGAGGAAAGCGGCACAGTATCGGATTTTGAATCTAAAATTTACCGCTGTGACGGCAGTATTGTCTGGATTTCCGAGAAGGCGCGGGCGGTACGAGACAGCAGCGGCGCCCTGCTTTATTATGAGGGTTTAATTGAGGATATCACGCAGCGCAAACAAGCACAAGAATCGCTACGGCTGTTTATCCACGCTCTTTCTCACGACTTGCGAAACCCGGTAGCGGGAATGTTAATGGTACTGAAAAATTGGCAAACGAAAACCGGGGATTCGATCGCAATTCCCCGTTCTATTTTGGAGCGGATGATTCAAGGTAGCGAGCAGCAATTGCGCTTGATAAATTCGCTGTTGGAAGTTCACGCCGGGGAATTGCGCGGTTTGGTTTTGCACTGCGAATCGGTTGACTTGAAAGCGATAGTTGAAGCTGCTGCGACAGATTTGGAACCTTTAATGAATGAGGGTAAAGCTACTTTTAAAAATTTATTGCCGGATGATTTGCCAGCCGTGAATGCGGACAAAACTCAGTTGTGGCGTGTGTTCTCTAATTTAATAGCTAATGCTTTGAAACACAATTTTCCGGGACTGAATTTAACTGTTTCTGCTCAAGTAATTAATGGGGAAAAATTAACTATAAATCAAAGCACAGCAAAACAAAACATCGACAAATTACCGATTACTAATCCACAATCCCCCATTACCAATTCCCAATCCCCAATCCCCAATCCCGGAAGTAGGATGATTTACTGTACCGTGAAAGATGACGGGGCGGGAATATTGCCGGAACAGTGCGAACATCTTTTTGACCTTTACGTTAGGGGCGATCGATCCCGACACTCCGTTGGTTTGGGTTTGGGTCTATATCTTTGTCGGCAAATTATTGGTGCTCACGGCGGCCAAATAGGGGTAATTAGCACTCCCGGTGCTGGGGCAAGTTTTTGGTTTACTTTGCCCCTGGCTGAGAATTTTAGGTAATTTTTTGGTATTTTAAATTACATTTAATCTAGCAATTGTGCCAAATATTTAGAACGTTATTAATTGCTGAAACCATTGCCAAATATGCTTCTTCGTTCTGCAGTGGCTATACTTGTGTTGTGCCGTCGCAGGTTCTTTTTGAGTGCTTCAAGCCAAATCTATCGCTCGGAATATTTCGATCGGACTATTGATATTAATTTAAAACCGTGGTATAGTTACCCAAATGTTTTTAAAGGAAAAATAAATTTCCGATCTTCACATTTTCTTTAGAAACATCATTTAATCTAGAAAATCTCTAAAACTAGATAAAAAATATGCAATTTATGTTTGTCGAGCAAAGCTCAGAAAATACAGCTAAGTACGACTCAGCTAAGTACGACTCAGCTAAATATAACGAGCGGTCGTTCTCAACTTTAATTCGGACTCTCCGTCTTTCCCAAGGTTACTTTTCTTTCGTTTTAGTCAACTGCAACTCGCTGGCTTTGCGGCAGCAAATAGTCGATCGGCTGCAAGCAAATTGTCCCGTGAAACCGCGACAACTGTTTTTGCCCAAATCGGCGACAACTCTCTACACGACAATCGCAGCAGAAATAGATGGCGAAAAGCCTCCAGCTTTAATGCTCCTCGGTTTGGAATCAGTGGAGCCGATCGATCGATTGCTCGTTTCTACCAACCTATTATGCAGCGAATTCAGCAAAAAATTTTCCTTTCCCCTCGTCTTTTGGGTGACGGATGAGATCCTGAGAAAAATCATTCGCACCGCCCCGGATTTATACAATCGAATGACGACAATTAGATTCATCAGTAATTAGTAATTAGCCCATCGATTTTAGATTTTAGATTTTAGATTTTAGATTTTAGGTTTTTAACCGTCAACAGCCCATCGATTTTAGATTTTAGATTTTAGATTTTAGATTTTAGATTTTAGATTTTTAACAGTCAACAGTCAACAGTCAACAGTCAAAAGCCAACTGTCAACTCTCAACAGTCAACTGTTAAATTCCGCTTCCCAAATCAGGACTAATTCTCGCGCCGCCGCAGTTCCCTCAGCAGGAAAACTTGCCAAAAAGTCTTTATCAGCCCCCACGTCGTAAGGCCCTTCCTTAAACTCCAAAATCACAGTATCCTGTGTCAAAGCTACTAACGTTTGACACTCTCCGGGCTAAAGCCACGGAGATTCTTAAGACTTAAGTCTTAAACGCGCTGTCAAATCGCATCTACACGCTCGAAACAACTACTTGGACGAGAAGTATTGCTGTTGCGCTTACTTTTGTTTTTAGATCGCTTTCTGATTCCATCAATAATCCAGTTAGGTACGCTCAACGACTCACTATTACGTGTTTGGACAGGCTCGGCATTGCCGAGTAGCGATCCAACCCAGGAGTTTCACCTTATGAAATCGTTTCAACACGTAGATGGTTGTTCTTACTTGCCTGTCTAAATTATAAACTTTAGCTGAGGATTTATTAGATATTTTAACAAAGTTTTATAATTAAAGCCGTCAAGCTTATGACGGGGCTTCAAACCCAATTTTTTGGTGAACAAATGGGCTAGTCTGGGATCATCGTTATCAGCATCTCTTGACACATGGAAATCGCAACTCAGGTGCGTATCACTAAGGCAATGCGTTTGTCAAGTATCTTTAGAAAAAGTATTAGCCCGATCGCCCTTTTGACTATTCTAGTCTGCGCCAATACCGTTTTTGCATCTGAACCGACGGCGGCACTGTTGGTTCAGCAGCAATTCTCACAGCAGCAACTTAAAGAAGAAATTCGCGATCGAGTTCAAGAAGAAGTTGACATTGCCTTCGGGCGCACGGCGGTACTGCTTAACGGGCTGGTAATTGCCCTAACTTTGTTTCCGGCAGCAGCCGGAGTCGGGGTTTGGTTTCTGTTGAGCAAATTGTCCAAGCAGACAACAATTGCCCGCCAAGAAATTGAAAGTCTCCATTACGATACAATCTCTCAATTAAAACTATTAATTTCCGACGCTGAAACTATCTTAGGCGAAATTCAACACCAAAATCACTCGGCAGAGGCAGAAACAGACCTTTTATTCCCCGATGCCCAAATTCAAGAATTTGCTCCGGTTAACTATGGCAATTACCAACAGCTATTGACGGCCGCCGACTATGCTAAACAGGGAGATGCTTGTTTCTTTGAAAACCGTTATCAAGATGCGATCGCAGCTTACGATCGGGCCCTGCAAATTCAGCCGGATTTAGCCGATACTTGGAATAACCGAGGAGTAGTGCTCACAAGAATGCAGCGGTATCCAGAGGCGATCGCCTCCTACGAACAAGCTACTACAATTCGCCCCAATTATCCCGACGCTTGGAACAATCGAGGCGTGGTATTGTTGGAGTTGCAGAAGTACCAGGAGGCGATCGGCTGTTACGAACAGGCAATTCAAGCCAAACCCGATTATGCCGATGCTTGGAACAACCGAGGCGTTGCGTTTTCCAAAATGCAGGAGTACGAACAAGCAGTAATTTCTTACAATCAAGCCCTACAAATTAAAAATGATTATACTGACGCTTGGAACAATCGAGGCGTTGCACTCTCCAAATTGCAAAAATACGAAGCTGCGATCGCATCCTACGACAATGCGGCTAAAATCCGGCCTGACTTTTACAGAATTTGGTACAACAAAGCCCGATGTTATGCACTACAAGGTAAAATTGAATTAGCCATTGAAAATTTAAAGCGCGCCCTCAATCTCAATCCCAATGTGTGTAAAGAGTTGGCAAAAAGTGAAGCTGATTTGGAGAAGATTCGCGAACACGACGCATTCAAGCAGTTGATTAATTGATCGGAACTAAGTAGATGAGTGGGAAAATACATACAGCCTATTCCAGGTTTATGGAATGTAGGGACAAAGGTTTTCGCCGTTTCCCTACGGAGATATGACGCTAGGCGGGGGTACTTCATAAGCGTGGAATCTGCTGTAATACCAATTTTAAAAAAGAATGCAACAGTATTCTTCTTCCCCCCGCAATGCAGCGGGGGGCTAGGGGGGGTCGAAGAGTGTTGCACGATTTTAGAGAATTAGTATTACTTCTGTTTGATTACTACCAAAGTAATGTCATCAAATACTTTTTGCTCCCCGATGTATCGTCGCACGTCGTCAATAACCGCTTGCTTGATTTCTGCTGCTGACAGTTCCCTGTTAAGGACAACAACTTCAATCAATGGCTCGATACCGTATTGATTTTTCTTCATATCAAAAGCTTCGGTAATTCCATCTGTGTAGAGTATGACAACATCCCCCGAATTCAACTGTATTTCAGTAGAAGCAATGAAATCGGCAATATCTGCTTCCAAGGCGATGGGAAACCCTAACTCGATGGTATCAATCCGCTCTACTTCGCCGCCGTCACGAACGACAATCACCTCTTCGTGCTGTCCGCTCAAATGCAGGGTGTTGTCCCGATATTCTAGCAAAGAAAGGCTCATATTTTTACCGGAATCCATGCGCTCTACGTTATCAAAAAGCGTTTGGTTGACTGTCTGTAATAATTTAACGGGGTCGGTTTCCTTGTGAACCAGCAAAGTGCGAATTGCTGTTTGCGCCATAATCATTAAGACGCCGCTTTCTAAACCGTGTCCTGTCACGTCGCCGATGCCAATGGTGGCTTTACCGCCGTGATTTAGTACGTCGTAGTAGTCGCCACCAACTTCATCAGCCGGTTCCATGAATGCAGCAATTTCTAGCCCTGCAATTGACTCTAATTCCTGCTGTTGAGGCAAAATCATTTGTTGCAGGCGGCGGGTTACGTCTAGTTCGGCACTCATGCGAAGGTTTTCTACTTTTAGCCGTTCGTTCAAAACCAATATTTCTGTATTAGCTTGGGCTAATTGTGCGGTGCGTTCTTCTACTTTTTGTTCTAGGGTTTGATAAAGTTGGGCATTTTCTAGGGAAATAGCAGCTTGGGAAGATAGGAGTTTTAAGACTTCTAGTCGCGCTGGGGTGAATACTTTTTTGGCTAGGTTGTTTTCTAAGTAAACTATACCCATGAAGCGACCTTGATTGATGATGGGAGTACAGAGTATGGATTTGGTTTGACGGGCAACAATATAGGGGTCGGCGGCAAACATCGCCTCGGTGGTAGCATTGTTTAAGACGGCACTTGTTTGGGTTCTTTCTACATAGTTGATGACGCTCATGGGGAGGATTTCGGGGAGGGGCTGATGGGGGATTTGTGAGAGGGTGATGTTGTCGCCTTCGACTTGTCCGACGGCTTCTACGGTGAATGTGTTTGAGTGTTTGAGCAGCAAATATCCGGTTTGTGCGCCGGCATTTTCTATGGCGATTTTGATTAGTTTTGTCAGCAATTCACTGAGGACTATTTCGCTGGAAATGGCTTGGGCGGCTTTGAAGACGGAGGCTAAGTCAAATCCTTCTGAATTGCTGCTGCTGGTGATGATGGTGGCTAAGGTGAGGCTGGTTTCTGCGGGTTTTTGAGCGTTGATTTTGGCGAAGAATTGGGGATATCGGGTTTCTAAGTCTTTGACTTTGGCTTTCGCTCCCCAGCGGATGTAGCAGTAGTATGCTTCTAGTAGGAAGAAGCGGGCCATGTTTTCTTGGCCGCGAGTGAGGTGAAATTCGCCGGTGAGTTCGTTGGCGAGGGCTTCTTCTTGGGTGTATTGCTGTTCTCTGGCCCCGGTGATGGCCGCATCGTAGAGGGTGATGGCTGCGGGGTAGTTTCCTAAAATTCGGGCTTTTTCGGCTTCTATTAGGTCGTATTTGTGTTGGTAGTTGGCGGGGCAATTGTTCGCCCAATGTCTCATTGTTTGTTGATTGGTGGCTACTTGTTCGAGATATTCTCTCTGTTCGGTTTCGCTGACGTGGGGATATTGAGCGAGGAGGCTGAGGGAATAGTAAAAGTTGAGTTGTGCTGTAGCTATCAAGCCGCCAACAGGGGCTTTATATTTATCTGCTTGTCGAGCATTTTCAATGGCAGCTTCCCGTTCTTTAAATAAATATGAAAGGAGGGTTTTAAAAGTATATATAAAAAACAAGTTAAAATAGTTATTTATTTGTAATGCAGCTTCAAGAGACTCTTTTTCATTATATTGAGCGCCAGTTAACTCAGTTGGTCGGTTTGACTGACCTAATAGACTCAAGAAAAGTTGTCGATAGAGCTTAATACATTCAAAAGAATAAGATTGCTTTAGTTTGCCAATCAAAAATACATACTCTCTGGTTTTAACCTCAAGCAACTCTAAGTCTTTACCCGCAAAGAATACATGAAGATGATTGGTTAGAATTGCATAGCAGGCATACTCTAAGTTTCCTGTTTCTAGCCCACTATTAAAGCCCTCTTGCAAAGAATCTATGGTTTCCCTAACATGGTCTTTCCAGTGTCTAATATATGAGTTAAAGGCGTGTAGAACAATTACTTTTATCTTTTTGGCATTAAATTGCTCGAGCAATCTTAAAGATAACTGACCAACTCTATATCCTGAATCAATATTTCCCCCAGTAGTCAAAAAGATACCATAATTAACATAAATGGCAGCAACTAAGGGAGGATTGCCGTAAGTTAAGCAGAGATCGACCATTGCAAATAAAAGTCGAGATCCTAATGCAGGATTCGTAATAT
Source organism: Microcoleus sp. AT8-A3 (assembly GCF_036705675.1). Classification (NCBI taxonomy): domain Bacteria; kingdom Bacillati; phylum Cyanobacteriota; class Cyanophyceae; order Oscillatoriales; family Microcoleaceae; genus Microcoleus; species Microcoleus sp. AT8-A3. The sequence goes on along the minus strand of NZ_JAUBVD010000052.1, from coordinate 14,154 downwards.
AAGCAGCAGAATAAACTGTTAACATAATCCGAATTGTGGCCAATTGATAAGGATCGGTCATTTCGGAAATGGCTGCTAAATCCTCAATTTGTTTGTTTTCTTCTGCCAGTTTTATAGCAATTGCATGAATCAAAATTCCGGGGTCTTCCGACATTTGAGACAGCGATATACCTAATTTTTCCAGCACTTCCAGTCCTGTTTCTATTGCTTCTGAAAACCTATCTTGAGAAATATAAGACTGAATTTTAACCTCATAAACTTTCACCATATCTAAAAGCGTTTTCGCCTCTTGCAACACAACTTCTAAAAGCTGTTCCGCCTGTTCAAAATTGGCGTTTAAATATTCAGATTCTACGGTTTCCACATAAATAGGCAGCGTTAAGTCATAATCACTCTGCCAACTATCGGCAGCCAGCAGTCCCAAACTGATATTAAAATAATTAACCGCCGCTTCAAAAGCTGCGGATGCTTTAGCTTTTTGACCTGCAATCAAGTTAAGTTCTGCTAACAGGTTTTTGTCTGACTGGGTAGCTAGTAGCGGTAATTCTTCTGTGGTTGTCTCTATGCCAAAATTCAATTGATTAACCAGGGCAAAAATATTGTTTTTGCGTTCTTCTGCTGTGGTATTTTGCAGCAGCAATTGACCGATTTGGAAGTGAGTTGATTTTTTATCGGTTTCGGGAATCAGAGAATAGGCAGATTGCTGCACTCTGTCGTGCAAGAATTTGTAATCTACTTTCACATCTTGCAGCCGCACTGATTCAGATTCCGACTCAGCAAATACCAGGGTAATTTTGTAGGCTTCCGACAGGGGCAAAATCAAACCCGCCTGAAGCGCTGGCCACAACTGCGCCCCCGTTACTAATTCTGATGCTTCGTTGACAATGGCTAAAACATCTAAGTTGAAAGTGTTGCCAACGCAAGCGGCAAGTTTTAAGGCTTTCTGAGTAACCTCTGGTAGCTTTTGAATGTTTCTAGCAATGAGTTCGACCACATTTAAATCGGTAATGCCAATGGCTTGGATTGCCTCGATATCCCATTGCCATTTATCGCTGCTGGCTTCATAATGCAGCAGGTTTTCCAAGGCGAGGGTTTTCAGCAGTTGGGTTAAAAAGAAAGGGTTGCCTTGGGTTTTGCTAAACAGGAGTTGGGAAAAGGATTGAATGCGTTTGGTGGCTGCGGATTCATTGAGAGTATCGGCTATCAGTTGGCTAACATGATTGATGGCTAAAGGTTGAACGGTGATGTTGTTGAGATTTGCCCCGGATTCGCGGATTTTTTCTAAGGTTTGAACTAAGGGGTGAGTGGGGTTGACTTCGTTATCGCGATATGCTCCAATGATTAACAAATGTTGGCTGTCAGAATCACCCATCAGCAGTTGCATGAGTTTCAGGGAGGCTGCATCTGCCCACTGCAAGTCATCTAAAAACAGCACAACGGGGTGTTGGGGCTGACAAAAGACTTTGAGGAATTGTTGAAAAACTCGATTGAAGCGGTTTTGGGATTCTGTTGGCCCTAATTGCGGCACTTCTGGCTGGGTGCCGATAATGAATTCTACTTCGGGGATGACATCAATGATGACTTGGGCGTTGGGGGTGAGGGCATCTAAGAGTTGATGTTTCCAACTGGCAATTTGTCCGGCATTTTCTGTGAGTAATTGGTTAATTAAGGCTTGAAAAGCGGTGATGATGGCTGAGTAGGGAATGTTGCGGTTAAATTGGTCGAATTTGCCGGAAATGAAGTAACCGCGTTGGCGGACTATGGGTTTGTGGACTTCGTTGACAATGGCGGTTTTGCCTATGCCGGAATAGCCGGAAACTAGGATCATTTCGCTGCTGGAAGGGGAAGGGGAAGGGGAAGGGGAAGGGGTAAGAGTTGATTCCTCGGTTTGATCCCCCCCGGCCCCCCTTGATAAGGGGGGAGTAAGAGTGGAGGAGGATTCTGCTTCTGAAGCATGGTTTTGAACCCCCCCGGCCCCCCTTGCTAAGGGGGGGGTAAGAGGTGTTGGGGTAAGAGGGGATTCTGCTGGTTCTAAAGCCCCCTTAGTAAGGGGGTTGGGGGTTAGAGATGTCGGGGTAAGAGTCGAGTGGCTAATTCTTTCAAAGGCGGCTAGTAATTCTATTACTTCCTGTTCGCGGCCGTAAAGTTTTTGTGGAATCAGGAGTTGGCTACCTTTGTCGCGGGTGGCAATGGCAAAAGGTGCTATTGTTCCCGTAGCAAGCAACTGATTTAAACAACTTTCTAAGTCAAATTTTAATCCCGCTGCGCTTTGATATCTCTCTTCTGCGGTTTTGGCTAAGAGTTTCATGACGATATCAGAAATAACTTGGGGAATTTCTCTAATTTCACAAAGTGGTAAAGGCTGTTTAGCTAAGTGACAATGTATTAATTCCATCGGCTCGACCGTGGCAAAAGGTAACTGACCCGCCAGCAGTTCGTATAAAGTCACTCCTAAAGAATAATAGTCGGTTCGGTAATCTACGGAGCGGTTCATTCGCCCCGTTTGTTCTGGGGAGAGATAGGCGAGAGTACCCGCTAGTTCCGAGGGGTTGCTAACAGATTGATTTTCTTGTTGCAGGCGGGAGGATATGCTAAAGTCAGTGAGTTTGACTTCGCCTGTGGTAGAGTTAATAATAATATTAGCCGGTTTAATATCTTTGTGAATAATCGAATGGCGGTGCAAATAATCTAAGGCATCTATTAAGACAATGGCAATTCTCAGAACTTCTGTTACAGGTAAGGTTTGGTTAGTAAGTAACTGGTCGAGAGAGGAGCCGCCAAAATCTTCTAAGATTAGGGCAAAGCTATTGCGATAGTTTTCTAGGCTATAGACTTTGGTGATACTAGAACTGTCTAGGGGTTGGGCAATTTTGTATTCATTTCTGAGGCGGGTGACTTCTTCCAGAGTGGGGTACTCGGATTTAAGGAGTTTGACGATAACGGGTTGCTGGTCTGCTTCGCGGTAGCCTCGATAAACCAAACTTTTTACGCCGCTGTGAAGTTCTTGTACAATGCGATATCCGTTAAGTCCGAGCATAGTCCGTGCGCTAGTTGGTATTGTACTTGTTAGTGATATTAACCTATCGGGAGTGAAAACCACTGTATCATCAAGAAAATCCGTAAAAATTCACATTTTGCACCACGATAAAAAAGCTGTAGGGGCGGGTTCACCAACAATATTTGGTGAAAATCAACCATCTGATAAACCCGCCCCGGCCGGAATATTATGATGGTCAATTCATCGGATAGGATATGACATGAAGCGATCGGGAGATTTGCCGCCCAAGTGGGGGCGGGTTTATGAGATAATCGATCTTAACCAAATATTGCTGGTGAACCCGCCCCTACAACATTTAACATAATACAATCAGCCCTGCCGCGGTCAATAGTTGCCAATCGAAACTGTAGAGAACGCATCTGCTATACAATAACAGCAAAATCTATATTTCCCGCAAAAGGGAGCTAGGAGAAAATTATGGCTTTTCCCCAGGATTGGAGAAGTTGGGAAACACAAATAGCCCGACTGATTGGTCAAGCATGGTTGGACGAAGCTTTGTATAACAGCCTACTGAACGAACCCGCAGCCACGCTGCGAGACAATGGGTTAATTCTCGAAGATTTCGTAGAAGTCCAAGTAAATCAGGCTGCCGATGCAGTTCCCGTCCTTCGAGGTACTGAAGGGGAGACGGTTATTTACGAACTGCCCCTACCTCCCAAACCCGACGATCTGACAGAGGAACAGATTAGGGATTGGCTTGAGGGGCGGGCTGATGGATTCCCAGGCGAAATTAATGCCTGTTCTTGCTAAAGTCCCTTTAGCTTCCCCCAATCTGCGCCCGTAGCTTGCCAGTTTTTCGGCCCCGCTTGTCTAGTCGCAGCGGGGCCGCTTCAGGAGAGTTGGTGTTTCCGCAGTTGACAAGCGGATGAGACTGTTGTACTGTATCGGCATTAATTGCCAGAACAAGATTAGGTTGATCTAACAGAGGAATATAATTATGTCAGTTTTGCAACAAGATTTGACGGCGAGCGAACTGGAAATCTCAAAGGCGATCGCCCAAGCTTGGTTAAGTGGTGTTGCTGAAGGTACGATGATTGGTGAAATGCGCTTGCCCGCGAAACCTGATAATTTAACAGACGCACAGATTAGCGATTGGATTGAGGGTGGAACAGAGGTAGGCCCTGGCATTATTCCGTTGAGTTGCTAAAGTCCCTTTAGCTTACCGCAGGCGGAACCCGTAGCTTGCCAGTTTTTCGGCCCCGCTTGTCTAGTCGCAGCGGGGCCGTTTGAGGATAGTTGGTTTTTCTGGGGTTGACAAGCGGATGGGACTATTGTTAATTTATCCCAATTAATTGCCCGAACAAGATTAACTGCATCTAACAGAGGAATATATGTCGGTTTTACAACAAGAGTTGACGGTTAGTGAACTGGAAATGTCCAAGGCGATGCCCAAGCTTGGTTAAGTGGAACTCTATAGTCACAGCGGGGTCTCTCGATGAGAATTAGCTTTTCGGGCGATCGACTATAGTTAATTTATAGATTTAAATTTTTAAGAGTATGGAAACCGTAAATATCGATCGGGCTAAAACGAAAAAGATTGAATGAGGAGGCGATCGTACAAATAGTTGATGAAACGAACGAATTGTGGTTTTCTGTTGCTAGTATTTGGGAAATAGGTATCAAAGTTGCGATCGAGATACAGCATATTCCATGTATATATGGTACACACAATCTTGTCGTAGGTAAGGTGCGTCGCCACCAGTCAATCTACAAGTTCCATTTAACTTCTCACAGCGACGCACCCTACAGAAACTTAAGCTTTTAGTCCGGCAGTCCTCTCGCTCACCCGGCAGTCCGCCAGGGGTTGAAACCCCTGTCTCATAGCGAAAGTCCTCTGAAAGAGGACTGAAGAACTGATTAGATCGGGTTCGGGTAACTGCTGATAATATTATGTCCGGTCGATCGCTAGTAATACAAACCTAACTTATTGTAATTGTGCGATCGGACATGATATTAGTCCTCTTTGAGAGGACTTTCGCTATGAGGCAGGGGTTTTAACCCCTGCCGGACTGTCGGTTGTATGTTAAGATCATTTGTTAATAATTATCAAGTATCTCAGCGAACTCGCCCCGGCTTTGATATTATCCTAAAATCTATTCAAAAATTATATTAAACACCATTCAGGATGCTCTACCAACCAAAGTTTAAAAATTGCTTCACCGTCGAAATCATCAAATCGGTAGGAGTATTCCTGATCTCCGAGTCAGATTCCTTCGTCCTCTCAGGCCACCTTTACGAACTATTAACCCCCTTAATCGACGGCCACAATACCTCCGATGAAATCGTCGCCAAACTGCGAAATCAAGCCTCACCCGCAGAAATTTACTATACCCTAGCCCTGCTAGAAAAACAAGGCCACCTCATCGAAAACGACACATCCCTCCCCGAAGAAACCGCCGCCTTTTACACTCTCTTAAACATCTCCCCCCAGCAAGCCGCATCCCGCTTGCAATCCCTGAAAGTTGCCGTCATTTCCTACAGCCAAATCCCAGCAGAAACTTGCATTAGCGCCCTAGAAACCCTCGGTATTCAAGTCTCAACCACCGCAGATATCACCCTAATCATAGCCGACGATTACCTGCAACCAGAACTGGGAGAATTCAACCAAAAATCCCTTCAAACAGGCCAACCTTGGCTACTCGTCAAACCTACAAGTTCCACAATTGCGATCGGCCCGATTTTCCACCCCGAAACCACCGCCTGCTGGGAATGTCTCGCCCAACGCCTGAGAGCAAATCGCCCCACCCAAAGCTTCATCCAGCGTCAAAATAACTACTCAAAACCCTTATTAAATCCCCCATCTTACCTACCTTCCACCTTACAAATGGGTTTAAATTTAGCCGCCACAGAACTAGCAAAATGGATTGTCCAAGGCGAAAATAAAAATTTAGAAAATACAATAATTACCTTTGACACCAAAACCCTCAAAACCACCAATCACACCATAACTAAACGCCCCCAATGCCCCGAATGCGGTCTACTTCCGCCCCAAGAAATCCAGCCCTTTGTCCTCCAAAGCCAGAAAAAAACCTTTACCGCCGATGGCGGACATCGCGGCTTTTCCCCAACCGAAACCCTGCAAAAATTTGACAGCCAAATCAGTCCCATAACCGGAGTTGTGCGCGGTTTACTCAAAGTTCCCCAAACAGCCAATGCTTTAACACCGAACTACTTAGCCGGCCACAATTTCGCTACGATGTTCGATGACTTGTACTTCCTCAAAGAAAACTTACGGGGCAGAAGTGCCGGCAAAGGCAAAACCGACGAACAAGCCAAAGCCAGCGCCTTGGGAGAAGCCATTGAGAGATATTCCGGTGTATTTCAAGGCGACGAAATTCGACAAAAAGGCAGCTATCAAACAATGGGAGAAACCGCAATTCACCCCAATGATTGCATGGGTTTTAGTGAAGTACAATATAGCACTCGCCACGACTGGAATAGAACCTGTAAAAGCTTCTTTCAAAGAGTCCCCGAACCCTTCGATGCCGGCAGAGAAATTGACTGGACACCAATTTGGTCATTAACTCATCAACGAGTCAAATATTTACCCACAGCTTACTGTTATTACGGCTATCCCAAACCCGAAAAACCCGACTGTTGGGCGGACTCCAACGGTGCCGCCGCCGGCAATACCAAAGAAGAGGCAATTTTGCAAGGGTTTATGGAATTAGTGGAGCGAGATAGCGTTGCTTTGTGGTGGTACAATCGGGTTAAAGTCCCCGCTGTTGATTTAGATAGCTTTCACGATTCCTACATTCAAGAACTCAGAAACTATTATCAAAGTATAGACCGCACTCTGTGGGTTTTAGACCTCACCAACGATTTTAACATCCCCGTTTTTGCCGCCCTTTCTCACCGCATCGACAGAGAAATCGAAGATATTATTTTTGGTTTTGGCGCACATTTTGACCCCCAAATTGCCCTGTCTCGCGCCTTAACAGAAGTCAATCAATCTTTACCCGCAGTATTAACTTTTAACAGCGATGGTAGCACAAATTACGGAGTTTCCGACGGCCTCACCGTTGAGTGGTACAAAACCGCCACCCTAGAAAATAAATCTTATTTAACGCCCGATACTTCCCAACCTTTAAAATTACTATCTGACTATCCCCACTTAGCCAGCGATGATTTAAAAGCAGACGTTGAAAAGTGCGTAAAAATAGCTGAAACATTAGGCTTAGAAACCTTTGTTTTAGATCAAACCAGGCCCGACATTGGCTTAAATGTCGTCAAAGTTATAGTACCAGGAATGCGGCACTTTTGGAAACGCTTAGCAGCAGGGCGACTTTATGACATTCCCGTGAAATTAGGCTGGCTAGATGCACCCATCCCCGAACACCAAATCAACCCATTCCCGATATTCTTTTAAGCTTAATTATGAGTGAAACCATCCCCCAAATCATCCTAACTTTTAAGCCAGAAATTTCTATAATTGAGGATGCCGAAAAAGGCTTAATTTTAAAAGCCCCCTACATCGACTTTAACCTCAACAAACTCTCTCCCGGAATTGTCGCCGCGATTAAAGTTATTTCTACCGCAGGCGCAACCGAAACAGCCCTAACTCAACTGGTAGTTTCTACCGATGGCAGTTCCGCCCTCGCTAAATTCTACTACTACCTAGAACAATTTGTCATCCTGGGTTTAGTTTACCATACCTTAGAAATAGACGGCAGTGCGATCGCTACAGCCGTCCCCATAGCCACACCCTATAAATGGCAATTATCAGACACAATTATTGATAATAACTATCAACTTTCACGCTTTGCCTATTGCCACTCAGAAAAATCACATCTTGTGGTAGAATCGCCCCTTTCCAAAGCGAAAATTATCCTCGAAGATTGGCGCAGTGCAGCTTTAATCAACGAAGTCTCGCAACCTAAAGCCATCTCGGATTTAACCAAAATTCCGGGGATTTCTGAACCCACTGCCCGATTATTTATCAGCTTTTTGTTAGCGACTGAAGTGCTATCATCTGTTAACAAGAATAGCAGCTTAGAACAAAGTGAAACTCTAACTCAATGGGAATTTCACGATTTATTATTTCACTCCCGCAGTCGCGGCGGCCGCCATTCTAATCTCATTGGCAAAACCTTTCGATTTTTAGGAGAAATCGAACCCACACCCGTACTCAAAGCCAAACCTTCCAACGAGATTATCAATCTTTATAAACCTGACATCGACAGTTTGAAACAAACAGATACACCGTTTACAGCAATTTTAGAATCAAGAAAGACAATCCGGCAACATGGAGAAAAACCGATTACTGTTGAACAATTAGGAGAATTCCTCTATCGTTCCGCGAGATTGCGCGAGATTGTCCCCAGAGATAACATGGATTGCAGCAATAGACCTTATCCAACCGGAGGCGCTTGCTACGATTTAGAGATTTATACTGCTATCAATTCCTGTGAAAATATTGAGGCTGGCTTGTATTATTATGCACCCGAAGAACACCAACTTTGTAAAATTTCTGGGAAAACAAAGCAGGTAGAAGCATTGCTAAAAAGTGCAGGATTGTCAGTACAGATAGAGGTAGAACCACAGATTTTAATTCTGCTATCCTCTCGGTTTTCGAGAGTAACTTGGGGCTATGAATCAATGGCCTATAGTCTAATATTAAAGCACGTTGGGATTTTGTATCAAACGATGTATTTAGTGGCAACAGCAATGAATCTGGCGCCGTCGGGAGTGGGCGGGGGAAATTCCGAGTTATTTGCAGCAGCGGCAGGATGCGATTATTTTGCCGAATCTTCGGTGGGAGAGTTTATTTTGGGGAGTCGGTGATTAGTTTCCGTTGGTGTCAACTTAAGCTGTCAGTCCGCCCAGTTCTTTCGTCCGCCCGTCAGTCCGCCAGGGAATGAATTCCCTGTCTAATAGCGAAAGTCCTCTCAAAGAGGACTAATAGACATCTCCAAAAAAGCGAGTTTTGAACAGGCAAGATGCCTGTTTCACAAGAAATATAGTCGAGGTAGAATGAGTTTTTCAGTCCTGTTCAGAGGACTTTAGCTATTAGCCAGGGACTTAAGTCCCTGGCGGTCTGGGAAACAGTAAAATGAATTTTACGACCCCAAATCATAATTGGGTGGCAACCATTCAGGCCGACTAAACTTAAAGTTTTCTTCTAACATTAATTCTGCACTATTTAGCGCTCCTTGCACCCATCCTTGCATATTTGAATAGGCTTCGCCGCAGACATAAACATTAGCAGCATGAATCGGATGCCGCATCTGTTTCATCACTTCCCAGGGCTGACAGCGGGGGTTCCAAGAGTGCCATCCTCCCCCGTAGGGATCTTTTTGCCAGTCGATATAAAGGGCGGTATAAGGTTCTGGAATATCTGCTAAATTGTGTAGGGCTTTGAGTTGTTGCTGGGCCGTCCGTACCATATCCTGAGAAGGAACTAAGGGGTCTGTGGTAATAGAACCATCACTTTTCAGAAAAGCTCTCAATTCCAGTTTTTCGCCTCGTTCTCCGCGAAAAGCTGGACGTTTTTCTGGGTTATCTGGATTATAGGCCATCGTTCGCCAAAAACCCGCAGCAATATTATCAGGAAACAGACTTAATAATAGGGAGTTGTGATTGTTTGGATCGCCCCCTTGGGCGCTTTCTGTACCGAAGTAGTAACACTTTTACATCGGCAAATCTGTAGCCGAAGTACCACCATGAATATCTAGTTCGTGCCACCAAGGAGTATGATAGCCGAGGAAAAGTTTGTAAGCGGGATCGCCGCTAACAGTTTGGATATTTTCCTGAAAAGTTGAATTGCTAAATAGGAAATTCTGCTGGTTTTCTACGGCCAACAGTTCTAGCGATCGCTTCGGCATTGCTAAAATCCGATGTTCGCGAACACGAGGCATTCAAGCAGTTGATAAGTTAATAGCTGTAATTCTAGGCTGCGTGACCACAAATTATTTCAAATTTATCACTGATGACTAATAAAAGTCACGCGCCGAAAAATTACGCTATCTACATTCGATCTATCAATTCATCAGAAGTCACACAAAGTCTTGTGCTGTCTCGATTACTTTTGCCAATATTACACTTTTTGCAAAGAGTTTGTAGATTACTCATATCGTTAGAACCACCTTTTGAACGGGGGATAATGTGGTCAACTTCCAATAAAACTCCATCTTCCCGTGCCGATCTACCACAGCTAAGACATTTCCATTTATCTCTAGCAAGTACAGCCCACCATTTACCTGCTCTCACAAAAGAATAACTGTCTAGTTCAGGCATTTTTGAAGAATCGAAATCTTCTTCCTCGCTTTCTTCTGTTTCTATGTCATTTTCGGTATTTTTAAAAGCGAGATAAAATTCTTTGAATTGCTCAAGCCTATTTTCAAGCTGAGGTTCTCGTCCTTCACCAATAAAAATAAATGATTCTGCTAAAGCATATAAGAGGATGAATGCAATAATTAGTTCAGACAATCCTCGCCCTGGACTGACAGGAAAGTAGTATTTTGGTGATATCAACCTTATAGCTTCTGACCCTACTTCTTCAGGCACAATTGCCTGATGAAGAGGCAGAACTTCAAATTCAGGATTATACGTCGTATGTGAAATACGTGCTACCGATAATAGTGGCATTAAAACCTCGCTATACTTAGCGACGAGTTGGGAAATTCTTGCCACGTAAGCATCATCTACGCCTTGACGAAATGGCATTAGCTCAGCATGAATTGTTCCACTAGGAAATACCTTAAACGTCAGATAAGTGGGATGATGAAAGAATGGCTGTCCATTTCTCTTGAGAATTTTGAGCGGTTTGTCACCCCGTTTTGCAATAATTCCAATATGAACAAAGCCATAGTCTTTGTTCTCCTTTGCTTTATCTCGATGACTTGGAGAGTAGGCAAAAGTCATTCTCTCGTATGGATTCACATCGTAGACTTGCGCCACAACATCAAGGGTATAACGCAGTAACTTTTCTAGCCGAGGGAAGAAATAATTTTGCAGTGTTGAAAGCCTGGTTTTAGTGTCAGGGATATTGAAAATTTGAGTATCCCTCTCTACAAAAATTACTTCATTAATATTGTGACTATCTGGCACGTTTTTGACTCCATGTATTTCACGAGCTATTCAATCACACCGATCGATATCTGGCTAGTTTGCTGTATTCCTAACTTGTGGTGTGAAATCCAATGTGACTTTTCCTTCGTACCTAAAATTGATAGAGATTGCTGTTTTATTAGACTAAGCAAGCCAAATATTTATTATAGCGAAATTTTTCGTATAGTCAACTCCTAAGTCACAAAAAGCCGAAACTTAGAATTAGATTTACAAGTTGATACAGTACGGCCCAAAAGAAGTCGTTCTATGCCAACTGTTCTCACACGAGAGGAAGTTATAGCAATTATTCATCATTTATCGGGGTCATTAACTGCTCGTAAAATTACTTTCACGATTAGATAGTTGACATGACCCCGACGGATAGTATGCGCTAGCTCAAGATTGTGGCATTTACTGGCGCGAAACGGATGACTAATTACAAATACTTCTGCAACAACAAACCCATTTTCTCCTTAGTTGAGGCCGGCACTTGATCCAGCCGAGTCAGAATTGCATATTTCAACGCAGAATGTGCATCAGAAACAGGTGGATTTTCTGTTAGTCTACGGACTGTTTCTTGAATGACTTTTTGAGCATTCTCTGCATTTCGGTGCAAATTTGCTATTACCATTTCTACTGTTACGCTGTCGTGTTCGGTATGCCAGCAGTCGTAGTCTGTGACTAATGCTAAAGTTGCGTAGGCAATTTCAGCTTCTCTAGCTAATTTTGCTTCCGGCAAATTTGTCATCCCAATGACTGTGGCATCCCAACTGCGGTAAAGGTTTGATTCTGCTTTTGTGGAAAATGCGGGGCCTTCCATGCAGACGTAAGTGCCGCCCCGGTGGAGGTTAACGTCGGGGAGGTTCAAGGATTCGATCGCACTTGCTAACACTTTAGCCAATTCGCCGCAAACCGGATCGCCGAATGTGATGTGACCGACTATTCCTTCTCCAAAAAAGGTAGAAACTCGATTTTTTGTGCGATCGATAAACTGATCCGGCACTACCATATCTAAAGGTTTCGCCTCTGTTTTCAGGGAACCAACCGCCGACGCTGAGATTAAATACTCAACTCCCAAACTCTTCATTGCATAAATATTTGCGCGATACGGCACTTCTGATGGCAAAAAAGTGTGGTTGCGGCCGTGTCTAGCCAAAAATGCTACCGGCGTACCGTCCAATGTTCCCACAATTGCGGCATCCGATGGCGATCCAAAAGGTGTATCAATTTTCACCTCTTCAATATCCTTGAGGGCCTCCATTTTATACAAACCGCTGCCGCCGATAATTCCGATTTTTGCTTGTGCCATTTTTACCCTCTGCTTGAGTTTTACCACAGTGATTCTATCGGGCCAGAGTTAAGTTGACGTAAAGATAATTAAAGATTTCGTGACAAAAGTCACCCTGCATACACTATTTTGTCACTAAAATTATGTGATCTTAATCACTAAGTAGCTTCACAAAATCTTTAAAAATAAAGATACACAGTTCTGTTATCAACTTTTAGCGTGTGAAGACCATGACAGTCAGCTCTGCTAACCTCCCCAAAATCTCGATCGAGGCGATCGTCGATCGCATCTTTGCTTTCCGTCAAATTACCCCCCTTGACAGACGGCTGCTGAAATCAGCAATGCTAGCCCAGAAAGGTCTGAACGAAAAAGACCAGTGTCACATCAACCGAGTTTGTCAGGGCATCCAAAACGGCTTGATTTTAGTTGTAGAATAAATTTGCAGCACTATCTCTTGCGAGCTCAACAAGCTGTTTGAAAATTTGTGTCTGAGTCTGTATCTGCTAAAACTGCGTTCGAGCGCTGTTTTACTATTTTTCGGCGAGCGATTTATCAACATCACAAATAATATTATTTACATCTTATCGATCGAGATTCAACAGCCAAAAGCCTGTATAAGTCATGCCACTATCATCGGGCTGGACTAACAAAAAATGTAATCCTTTACTTAATTGCTTGCGCTGTTGGTAAATTTGGGCCGCGGCTTTCACCTCGCTATCTTCAAAAGTAGCCACAACCCACCTATCTACTAACCCAGCTTCCAATATCAATCCGTCTGGTTCTCCAGCAATATAATTCAAAGCAAAAGGTTTGGCATCTTGAAGCCATCTAGCCAAGCGCATAGACTGGCGTCCACCGTCAATAACAACTCCCGGTACGGGTACTGTTGAGGCCAAGCCCAAATTCAGCGGTAACAGTAATTCTGGCATTTCCAAAATTGGCAAGGGACGCCCTTGGAAAGCATCTTCAATGTCGCCGGCGGGTAGGGAAGCAAAACGCCAGCCATCGCCCCAGAGGTTTTCGGGTAAGGGTACGGGCGGCGGCGAGTCAAGGGCGATCGCACTGTAAGTTTCACCTGTATAATTAGGCATACTCAAATATTCTTTTGCGCGTTGTTGCAGCAGCAATTTGAGAGCAGCAGTGCGGCGAGTCGCTTCCACCTTGACACCCAAAACTTTGCCCGCAGCCTCAATTAAGCCCAGAGACTGAGGCCTAAATACTTGAATTAAATCTGGCAAATTCTGGGTTTGAGCTTGCTGCTGCAACTGCGAGGCTAGCCAATTAGAATTTGCGTCCCCCTGGCTGCAAACAGCGCTAAATTGAAAACTGCCTTCCGATTCGCAAATTAAGAGTTCCCACAGTGGTTTACCAGTTTCGTCTTGGAGAGGGCGGCGGTAAAAATCGGCTTGCCAAATACGCATAAATAATTAAAATTCAAAATCTACAACTCGATCATTTTAATATAGCTTGGGGACAATCCGATACAATACCGAAATCTGAAAAAAAACTTCTAGCTATATATTCTCAGTTCATAGTTGAGTTTTATTTCTACTAACACCAGTTAAAAATAATGCAACTGTAGGTCCGCGATCCCAACCGTGACAGTCATCAGTCATCCCCTATTTTCTCATCTAAAATCTAAAATCTAAAATGGTATAAAGGCTCCCTTAGCCATTTTCCATTAGGATCGCGAATTAAATAACTTATAATTTTAATTGTTATTGTGGGATGGGCGTCCCGCCCGTCATGAGTGGACGGG
>NZ_JAUBVD010000051.1:13794-45453 GCF_036705675.1 Microcoleus sp. AT8-A3 | reverse complement strand
TCCGACAGTCCGACAGTCCGACAGTCCGACAGGGGTTGAAACCCCTGTCTCATAGCTAAAGTCGTCTGAAGACGACTGTAGATTAAGCTGCACTTATCGGAACTCCTCGCCCAACTGCTTGGTATTTCAGTCGTCTTTAGACGACTTGTGCTATTAGCCCCGTGGGTTTCAACCCCTGGCGGATTGTGGAATTATCAACGAGCCCTATGCCCTATGCCCTATGCCCTATGCCCCATGCCCTATGCCCTATGCCCTATTCCCCTTCCACCATTTTGCGATACTCCGGGGCCGAGAAAGCGTCGTCTGCTTCGCTGGGATTGTCAACGCGCACTTTCAGCAGCCACCCAGCGCCATAGGGGTCTTCGGCCAAATTTTCGGGAGACTCTATAATGTCATCATTGCGTTCTACGACTATACCGGTAACTGGTGCTTTCAAGTCTTCAACGGCTTTCACTGACTCGACTGTACCGAAAGCTTCGCCCTTTTCCAACCCTGCACCGACTTCTGGCAAATCTAGAAACACGATATCGCCGAGTTGGTCAACTGCAAAGGCACTAATGCCGATGGTGGCAATTTCGCCTTCGAGTCGGATGTATTCGTGGGTGTCTAGGTATTTCAAGTCATCGGGGTATGTTAGTGCCATGTCTTTTCTCGCAATAAAAAAGTATCAAGTAAATCTTAGTGAACTATGGGCATCTATTGATGACTAAGTGGAACAAAAAAAATATTAAACGCTTGCTTTTTGGAGAATTTTCTGTCAAAAGACTGATGCGCTCTATAATTTTTATTTACGCATTTCTATGTTTTTACGGTTTCTTTTTTTCAGAACGGCTAATTTTTCAACCTCCCCCATCTAGTCAGAGTGAGAACAGGGAAGTTATCAAAGTTAGCTCAGCTAATGGCGTGAAAATTTCTGCTGTTCATTTTCCTAACCCGCAAGCTAAATATACCATACTTTACAGTCACGGAAATGCGGAAGACTTGGAGGGGATTTTGTGGGTACTCAGAGAGATTCGAGATAGCGGGTTTGCTGTGTTTGCCTATGATTATCAAGGTTACGGCACGAGTCAGGGAAATCCTTCTGAGTATAATACTTATCGTGATATTGAGGCTGCTTACAATTATTTAACCCAACAGTTGGGAGTACCTGCAAACCAAATTATTCTTTACGGGCGTTCTGTGGGGGGTGGGCCGGCAATTGATTTGGCTTCGCGGCAAAAAGTCGGCGGTTTGGTGGTTGAAAGTTCCTTTGTTTCGGCTTTTCGGGTGTTGACGCGGATTCCGCTTTTACCCTTTGACAAGTTTGTGAATATTGATAAGATTGGCAAAGTTCGATCGCCTGTTTTGGTGATTCATGGTAAGGCTGATGAGGTGGTGCATTTTTGGCATGGAGAACAGTTGTTTGCCACCGCCAACGAGCCGAAAGTGAATTTTTGGGTTGATGGGGCCGGTCATAATGATTTGATGGATGTGGCGGGCGATCGCTATGCTGCAACTTTGCGACAATTTGCTAAGCTAGTAGATTAGTCTTCTTGACCAAGATGAGCAACGGGCTAGAAGCCCGTTCCACAAGAACTCAATCAGTCCTCGACGCACTCCTACTAAAGAAACCGGGTTTTTTACCGAATCTGCGGTCTACAACGAACTATTTTCGTAAAAAAACCCGGTTTCTGGGCCCAGGAGGTAAGTCCTGAATTAAGGCTTACCTACTTAATCTAACTGGGGCGGTTTGGCGATTTATAAAAGGGTTTTTTCACCACACTAGCCGGATAGTTTTTCCCGCGAATTTCGACTTCTAATTGCTGACCGATTTTAGCTAATTTTGCGGGAACAAATGCGAGGGCTACTGGCCGATTCAATGTAGGCGATAATGTACCGCTAGTAACTTCTCCTACTGTTTCGCCTTCAAATATTACCGGATAGCCGTGGCGCGCAATGTGCCGCCCCTGCATTTCTAACCCTACCAACCGCTTTGATACTCCACTCGCTTTCTGCTGTTCCAAAACTTCCCGCCCAATAAAATCGCCTTTGGTGTCGAGGTGAACTACCCAACCCAATCCAGCCTCTAAAGGTGTGATATTGTCGTCGATATCTTGACCGTAAAGAGCCATTGCTGCTTCTAAACGCAAGGTATCTCTCGCACCCAATCCGCAGGGTACAACGCCAGCAGTTAACAGTTTTTGCCAAAGTTCTTTTCCTACTTCGGCATCCACCATAATTTCAAACCCATCTTCGCCGGTGTAACCAGTTCTGGCGATAAAACTCGGCTGTCCCAACAGATTTGTTTCTAAGTGACCGAATGCCTTAATTGGTGCGAGGTTTTCTTCTACAAAAGGCAGGAGATAGTTAACAGCTTCCGGCCCTTGAATTGCAATTAAAACTTTATCTTCTGAAAGGTCTGTAAAACACAGTTCGCTCAATTCTAAGTGAGTGGTTATCCAGGCTTTGTCTGCGATGCGAGTGGCGGCGTTGACAATGATTACTGCACGTTCTTCGCTAGTGATGGGGTCTGGTTCTTGGCAGTAGAAAATAATATCGTCTAAGATGCAGCCTTGGGCATTTAGCAAGACTGTATATTGAGCTTGACCGGGTTGCAAGCGGCTCAAGTCTGAGGGTACTAAGGGTTGAAATTTTTCTCTTACTTGTTTCCCTCTCAAACCAAATTTTCCCATGTGGGAAATGTCGAACATTCCTGCTTGCTGGCGTACTGCTTGGTGTTCGCTGCTGATGCCTGCGTACTGTACTGCCATCTCCCACCCGGAAAAGGGCACCATTCGGGCTTTGAGTTCTAATGATAGGTCGTACAGAGGCGTGCGGGCAAGTTGGCTCGGACTCTCTGGATTGTTGGGTTCAGTTGACTTTGCCACTGGTAGCGCTTTGGTTGCGGGTAGACTGTTTTGATTTTACGGGAAAATTGGTTGTCGCGGTGTGTAGGGCGATCGAATTTAAGGACACCGCAATGCTGTTTAGGTACAAGTTGCGATCGAATTTAAGCACGCGCTGGTACTGTTTAGGTACAAATTAGGATACGGCAGTGCTGTATCCCTACTCTAATGTTTATGGAGAATAGCGGGCTCGAACCGCTGACCCCTACAATGCCATTGTAGTGCTCTACCAACTGAGCTAATTCCCCTTTCTTTTCGCGCTCTCAATCATGCCTTAACTGACCAATATTTGTCAAGCTTTTTGGGGAAATTAGTTTTGAGCCTTCGGCTGGCAAGGCTTTCGGCTTTTTTTCCACCAAACTCTCCTCGCTTCTGGACAATGGTCAATCGCCTACTATCATTTAGTAAGTGTGTTGGGATATTTCGCTCAAATGGCTCAAACAAGACCCCATGAGGAAGTAGACGACTAGCAGGGCGGCGGCTGATACCGCAACTAGAGTGCCGGCTAGCATTAGTGAAAATTCCCGTTGCGCGATCGCCTCTTGCATTAAGTGCAAAGACCAGGCAACGAGGGCAACGTCAATTATTAAAATAGGAACCAGCATAAGTTACGATTTGTAACAGCTTACCTATTGTAACAAAACTTTTCACTTCGTGCAGATCGGCTCACCTGTATTTAACTTTTGCTGTAAAACCCGGAGGGAGCAGCGGAAAGCTAGTGAGAAAAAATGATAGCTTTTCTTAATAATTACAATATGCAAAGTAAATGAGAGCTAGCTCAGCTTTAGATGTGGCGCTTTTGACTCTTGAGCGAACGCTCACGCTTTTTTGAGGGGGTAGGGTGCGTTAGCGAAGCCCGCCCCTACGGGGGCTACGCCAACGAAGAGGATCGACCTTGGACTATAACTGATTTGATAGCAGTGCGATCGCACCCTGACCCGATTCAAATTTGGTAAAATAGGTGTACTTTTAATTAAAACAAAATGCACGGCTGTTGAGGATATAAACTATGTTAACCCAAACTCAAAAACTCTACTCGCCAGAGGAATATTTGGCACTAGAGGAAGTGGCCGAGTCTAAAAGTGAATATATTGATGGCGAGATAGTTCCTATGACTGGTGGTACTCCAAATCATAATGATATTGCGGGCAATTTTTATGCACATTTAAAATTTGCGCTCCGGGGGCAAAACTATAAGGCTTTTATCGGTGACTTACGGTTGTCGATACCGCGCTATCATCTCTATACTTATCCAGATGTGATGGTGGTTCAAGGCGAACCAGTGCTTTTAGACGATCGCACAGATACAATAATTAATCCTTTGATGATTGTTGAAGTTTTGTCAAAAAGTACGAAAAATTACGATCAAGGGGATAAGTTTGATTATTATCGATCGATTCCTGAGTTTCGAGAATATATTTTAATCGATCAGTATAAATTTTATGTGGAGCAGTTTGTCAAGATTTCGGAAAATAAGTGGCTTTTAAGTGAATACGAATCGGCAGATGCAGTGCTGGCTTTGTCTTCGCTGCCGTTTCAAATTCAATTGGGCGAAATTTATGAAGGGATTAGATTTGAAACGACTCCCGCTAGTTAGGATTTCACAACCGCTTTTTTGCTGTAAAATTAACTCGATCGCCTTTTCAACTTTATGACAAATCGCTCTACTCGCGCCCTTTTTCACAGCAAAACACTCAACACTGCTTTGCGTGCTTTTAGCTTTCCGCAAGATATGGAAGTGCGCCGCCAAAAATTGGGAACGTGGATTGCTGCACTTAAAATGGGTACGTTAGACGAAGTTAAAGAAGTTTCGCTGCACGGCAGTTTTATTAATGATATTTTTCAGGATATTTTGGGATATTGCTCGGTAATTCAAGGTGCGGGTAAAGCTTGGGAAATTAACGCGGAACAAACGATATCTGATGGTGGCGGTTCTGCTGACGGGGCGATCGGCTTTTTTACTGCTGCTGACAATCCTAAAGGCAAAGCCGTGTCCCTGCAAGGTAAAGTGATTGCTCCGATCGAACTCAAGGGAGCGAAAAATGATTTAGACCGTCCGGCATCTGGGCGATCGGAATCAGCAGTTGACCAAGGTTGGCGGTACGCTAATTATACACCGGATTGTCGCTGGATTATTGTCTCGAATTATCGAGAGTTGCGACTTTATCATACCAATAAAACTCCTGCTTATTACGAACAATTTTTTCTGGCTGACTTGGCGGATATTGAAGCTTTTAAGCGGTTTTACTTTCTGCTGTGTCGCCGCAATTTTTTGCCTAAAAACCAAGAGCAAACAGGTTCTGTTATTGACAGACTGTTAAAAGACTCTGACGAAGCTCAAGAAGAAATTACCAATAAATTATATCAAGAGTACAAAGCAATTCGACTCGCTCTCGTCAAACATTTTCGCTTTACTGGGCCGCAGGATATCCCCAACCGCGATCGCGTACTTATCGAAAAAGCTCAAAAAACTTTAGACCGCGTTTTATTCATTGCTTTTTGTGAAGATAAAGGGTTGCTGCCGCGAAACACCCTCAGCAACGCTCACGACCACAAAGACCAATACAATCCTAGATCAATTTGGGAAAATTATCAATCTGTATTTCGCTGGGTTGATGTGGGAAATGATGACCCTCCTGTACCGGGATACAACGGCGGTTTATTTAAATTCGATCCGGTTTTAGACGTACAATTGACTGTGCCAAATCCTTTATGCAGTCTGCTTAAGAATTTGACGCGATTTGATTTTGATACTGAAGTTTCCGTCGATATTTTGGGGCATATTTTCGAGCAGTCTGTTACAGATTTGGAAGAATTAAATGCTGAAACTACCGGACAGGAATACAATCAGAAAAAGGGCAAGCGGAAAACTCAAGGTGTGTTTTACACGCCAGCTTTTATTACTCAGTATATTGTCGAGGTTTCTCTCGGCGGCTATTTGCAGCGTCGAGAGCAAGAATTGCGCGATTTATTCCTAGGCGAAGTTGCTGAAAAGTCGGTTCAGCCACCCAAGAAAACTGCAATTAAGTTTTGGAAAGCGTATCGAGACGAAGTGCTGCAAAAAACACGCGTCATCGATCCGGCGTGCGGTTCGGGTGCTTTTTTGATTGCGGCTTTTGATTATTTGATGCAGCAGTACGAAAGAGTCGATCGCGAATTGAATGCTTTGGGGTATAAGCCAAAAAACGGCAACTCGCTGGAATTTGACAGAAGCATTTTAAGCAACAACCTGTACGGCGTAGATTTGCTGCCGGAATCGGCGGAAATTACCAAACTTTCCCTGTGGTTGAAGACGGCCCAAGCTGGTAAAACGCTGACTTATTTGGATGATAATATTAAAGCGGGAAACTCGATCGTCGCTGACAGTAATGTAGCAGATACAGCGTTTGATTGGCAAGCTGAATTTCCCCAGATTTTTGCTGATGGCGGTTTTGATGTTGTCCTTGGCAATCCGCCTTATGTGCGGCAGGAGTTGCTATCTCCAATTAAACCATACTTGCAAGCAAATTATGAATCCTATAACGGCGTAGCAGACCTTTATACTTACTTTTATGAACTCGGATTAAAGATTCTCAAACCGGGGGGAGTGCTTTCGTATATTGTCACAAATAAATGGCTGAGGTCTGGATACGGCGAACCTCTACGCAAGTTCTTTGCCAGTCAAGGTTTACTAGAGCAAATTATTGATTTCGGACACGCGCCAATTTTTGAGGAGGCTGATACTTTTCCCTGTATTGTCGCAGTCAGAAAACCTAACGCTTCTCTATGTATCTCTGAAACTGAAAGCGAGATTGAGCCAGGTAAATCTGAACCTAATTCGCCTGTGATTGTTTGTCCGGTTCCGCGCGAAGATATTGCTAATATCAACCTTACACAATACGTTCAACAACACGGTTATCAAATTTCGCGAAATCGTTTCACTGCGAATGCTTGGAGTCTGGAACCTCCGGCTGTTGATGAGTTGATGCAGAAAATTCAACGAGTGGGTTTTCCGCTAAAAGATTTTGCAGGGGTTAAGCCTTTATATGGCATAAAAACAGGATTTAACGAAGCTTTTTTGATTGATGAAGCTACTAAAAATAGTCTGGTTCAAGCAGACCCTAAATCCGCTGAAATCATCAAGCCTTATTTACGAGGTCAAGATATTAAACGCTGGAGTCCAGAGTGGGCAAATCTTTGGATTATTTTGCTGAAGTCTAGCAGCGATAGTGTATGGCCGTGGAGTAAAGCAAACGATCAAGCAGAGGAAATATTTGCACAAACATTTCCATCGGTATATAAGTATATGAAGCCGATGCAAGAAAAACTGTCTAAGCGTTCCGATCAAGGGCGTTACTGGTGGGAACTGCGATCGTGTGCCTACTATAACATTTTTCAAGAACCAAAAATTATCACTCAAGATTTGGCTACTTATTCTTGGTTTTGCATCCTCGATCAAGAGGTATACCCAGTGAATACTTGCTATCTATGGCCAACAGGAAATCTTTATATGCTTGGGTGGCTGTGTTCGCCAATAACTTGGTGGATTTGTCACCACATTTTGCAAAAAGGAATCAATGACACACTCCGAATGTTTAGAGAACAGGTAGAAACTTTACCCATCGCACCACCAACTGACTCAATTCGTGCCGAAGTCGAATTAATTGTCAGCCGTTTAATTGAAATCGCCAAAACTAATCAACAAACTCACCGAGATGTCTTGCACTGGCTGGAAATCACTTATTTAATTGATAAACTAGGACAAAAACTCGAAGATTTTTCTGCCCTTTCCTTTGCCGAGTTTGTAGCAGAAATCAGAAAGCGAATGCCGAAAACTAAATCATCCGATCCTCTCGGTGTTGCTGGACTAAAAGCAGTCCGCGAAACTTATAATGAATATGCACCGGCCATTCAATCTCGCAAAGCTGAGGCGTTGAGACTCGAACACCGTTTATCCGACTTAGTTAATCAAGCTTACGGATTGACACCGGAGGAAATAGATTTGATGTGGAAAACAGCACCTCCGCGAATGCCGATCGCCCGACAGATTTGATAGAATGTTATATTTTAGATTGTCAACCTTTGAGAAAGTCTAGAACAGTTTTGGATTGATTGCATTTATAATAAAACAACGATTAAAAGAGGAAAGCCAATGGTGACGAACCTAAATGTGGATACGGCACTGCTGCAAGAGGCGATCGAACTGGAACGAGAAATTGCGATCGAAACCTTAGTTGAAATCGCCTTGCGCGAATACATTCAACGCCGCAAACAGCCACAGAATCTCGAACTGAGCTTTGGAGAATCTCTCAGTGCATTTCGTGAAAAATATCAACTGCATGAACTGGGTTTAAATCCTGATGAAATTTGGGGAGATATTCGCGATCGAACTTTTGTAGGCCGCGAGGTCATCTTTGAATGACGCTGCGTTATTTACTCGATACCAATATTATCTCCGAACCTCTTCGTCCTCTTCCGAATGCCAATGTGATGACTCAACTAATGGAGGCAAAATCCACTGTTGCGATCGCCTCGATCGTTTGGCAAGAAGTTCTGCTAGGCTGCTATCGAATGCCAGACTCTAAGCGCCGCCGCGCGATCGAAGCCTATCTTCAGGAAGAAGTGAAAGTAAAATTACCAATTTTGCCTTATACCCAAGAAGCGGCTGAGTGGTTCGCTAAAGAACGAGCCCGACTTATTCCGATGGGTCTTACACCGTCTTATGCTGATGGGCAAATTGCAGCGATCGCTAAAGTCAATAATCTGATTCTGGTGACACGAAATGTTGCTGATTATGCAAACTTTCAAGATTTGGTGATCGAAAACTGGTTTTCTTAAACTTCATTCCTGCTTATTAAGCATCCATTGTGGTATAAATCTATCCCAGAAACGGGGTGAAGCATTTGGGCATAAAATCAAAGGAATGATTAAACCGCAGAGAGCGCAGAGGACGCTGAGGAAGAGAAGAGAGAGATGAAAAATTTCGATACCAAGGGATTGGATATGAAGATTAAAAAAGGGGCAACTCGCGTCGCCCCTCCTCTATTTAATCAATTGGAAAATTACACTTCCACAGCAATCTTTTGTTCCGAAGCCTCCGGCGAATTCGCTTCACTTGGCGGCACAACTTGCCAGAACTTAGGCAAATATTCCGACCAATTTGCTAAAATCTTCTCAGCTTTCTTGCTGCCGGTTCGATCGCGCTGAGCCTCAATCAACTCCTTCAATTGCGCCTCCCCAGCCGCCGTACAAACGCGCTGCATCTTCACAATCTCCCCGTTGACGTGAGCCGGGAAAGTCCCATCTTCATCGAGGAAATAAGCCAAGCCGCCCGTCATTCCAGCGCCGACGTTGCGGCCGACTTTTCCTAACACGACGATCGCGCCGCCCGTCATGTACTCGCAGCAGTGATCGCCCGCACCTTCAATGACTGCTTTCGCCATCGAGTTACGCACCGCAAACCTTTCGCCAGCTTTGCCCGCAGCCAACAGAGTTCCGCCCGTCGCACCGTACAAACAAGTGTTACCGACGATCGCATTTTCGGAAGCATCATAAGTCGCACCAGCCGGCGGTGCGATCGCGATTTCGCCGCCGTGCATCCCTTTACCAACGTAGTCGTTGGCTTGGCCTGACAGTACCAGCGTCATCCCTGGCAAATTGAACGCGCCGAAGCTTTGGCCCGCGCTACCAGTGAAGTTGAGGGTGATTTGACCGCTAAAGCCGGTGTTGCCGTGTTGCTGTGCGATCGCACCACTGATTCTTGCGCCTACAGTGCGATCGGTATTCACCAAGTTGACACTCTTGCTAACAGTGCCGTGATTGGCGATCGCACTTTGAATCTCAGCATCTGCGAGCAAATCATCGTCTAACACTGGCCCGTTGGTGTGTACGTCGCCGTGGATCAAGAAAGATCGATCGCTCTTAGTATCCGGTAACTTAGTCAAACAATCCAAATTAATCGCTTGGGTTTTAGTTAGTTTCACCCCATCGCGCATTTTCAGCAAATCCGCGCGGCCGATGATATCTGCGATCGACTTATAACCCAATTTCGCCAGCAAACTCCGCACTTCTTGTGCTACGAAATAGAAGAAATTAACAACGTGTTCCGGCGTTCCGGGGAACCGTTTCCGCAAGTGTTCTTGTTGAGTTGTTACCCCCACCGGACAACTATTCATGTGGCAAACGCGAGCCATAATGCAGCCTTCTGCAATCATTGCCACCGTGCCGAAACCGTACTCTTCGCCGCCCATCAAAGCGCCTACAATCACGTCCCAGCCGCTTTTAAAGCCACCGTCAACGCGGAGCAAAACTCGATCGCGCAATTTATTTTCCATTAGCACCCGGTGAACTTCTGTCAATCCGAGTTCCCACGGAGAACCTGCGTGCTTAATCGAACTCAGTGGCGAAGCACCGGTGCCGCCATCGTGACCGGAAATTTGAATCACATCAGCATTTGCCTTGGCGACACCAGCGGCTACAGTCCCGATGCCAACTTCCGACACCAACTTCACCGAAACTCCTGCTTTCGGATTGATTTGGTGCAAGTCAAAAATCAACTGTGCCAAATCCTCGATCGAATAAATATCGTGGTGAGGAGGAGGCGAAATCAGCGTCACACCCGGTTTCGATCGGCGCAAATAAGCAATGTACTCGCTCACTTTCGCCCCCGGCAATTGACCGCCTTCACCCGGTTTCGCACCTTGTGCGATTTTAATTTCGATTTGTTGGGCGTTCATCAGGTACTCAGGAGTCACCCCGAAACGCCCGGAAGCTACCTGTTTGATGGATGAAGAAGCTGTATCGCCGTTCTGCAAACCTTTTAAGTGAGGTAGCGTTTGTGAGAAACCGGCCTCGCTCACATCGTTTAGCACTTTGTAGCGCACCGGATCTTCGCCCCCTTCGCCGGAGTTCGATTTGCCGCCGATGCGGTTCATCGCAATCGCGAGAGTTTCGTGGGCTTCCGGGGACAAGGCGCCGAGGGACATACCGCCGGTGGCGAACCGCTTGACAATATCTGCTACAGATTCTACGTCTTCGATGGGAATGGAAGGGCGATCGCTCTGGAAATCCAGCAAATCGCGCAAAGCCGTTACCGGGCGGTTTTCAAGCTGTTGCTTGTAAACCTCGTAGTGATCGTAAGCCGTTTCCGAATTTTTGACACCCATGGGTGTCATTTTTGGTTCGGCCCCGTTGCCATTACTGTTAGTCTGAGCCTTAAAAGTAGTCACAGCCTTGTGCAAAGCCTTCGCCATTTCCGGGCTGTTCATGTGATATTCACCACCACGGCGGTACTGCACGAAGCCGTAATTTTCCAGCTTTTTGAGGTGCAATTCTGGGAAAGCTTGACTGTGGAAAGACATTACCTCGTTAGCGAGTTCCGCCACAGTCAAACCGCCGATGCGAGAAACAGTGCCTTTGAAACCCAAATCTAGCAAATCACCGCCAATGCCGATCGCCTCAAAGATTTGCGCCCCCTGATAGCTAGCCAGCAGTGAAATCCCCATTTTCGACATAATCTTCAGCAAGCCGTTTTCTACCGCTGTGCGGTATCTAGCTTGAGCCTGCGTCACGGTAATATTGGGAACTTTGCCATGCTGCATCAAGTTTTGAGTCTTGCTGTCAGACCACCAGGCCCGCACGCTTTCCAAGGCCAGGTAAGGACAAATAGCGATCGCCCCGTAACCTAGTAAACAAGCGAAGTGGTGAGTGCTCCAACATTGGGCGGTATCCACAACCAGCGAAGTTTGCATCCGCAGCCCGACGCTAATTAAGTGGTGGTGAACCGCACCAACTGCCAGGAATGGGGGAATATAAGTGAATTCTGCACTCAATCCACCAGAAGATACATTGCCTTCTTTCTTCAAAAGTCGATCGCTCAAAATCAGAATTCTCGAACCCTCGCGCACCGCTTCAGCCGCCTCTTGACAAAGTTGCTCGACTGCGCTTTTCAAACCTCCAGGCCCGGCAGCAATTTTGTAAAGCGTTGACAATTCGGTTGCAGTGAAAGACTTTTGCTCTTTCAAGAAAGACAGTTCAGCGTCGTTGAGTACGGGGGAATCAATTTTTAGCAGCTTGGCATTTTCCGGCACTGCTTGCAGTAAATTGCCCCGCAGACCCATATTCATCGTCAGCGACATCACCATCCCCTCGCGCAGGGGGTCGATCGGCGGATTTGTCACTTGAGCGAACCGCTGTTTGAAATAGTTGTACAGCAACTGAGGCTTTTCTGACAACACAGCCAAGGGAACGTCGTCGCCCATGCAGAAAGTCGGTTCTTTCCCAGAACTCGCCATCTCGACGATCACCATGTCCAAATCTTCGGCTGTGTAGCCGAAAGCAGTTTGGGTTGCTAACAGCGTTTGCGAGTCGAGGGTTGCTGTTTCGGCAAAAGGCTGCGGTTGCAAGATTTCGCGGTTTTGTTTCAGCCATTCGCCGTAGGGATGCCGCTTAGCAATTCGCTGTTTTAGTTGCCAATTTTTGAGAATTTCCTTAGTTTGCAGGTCAACTGCAATCATTTGTCCGGGCCCCAAACGGCCTTTTTCGACAATATCTGCTTCGGGAATATCCACAACTCCGGCTTCGGAGGCCACAATTACCAAACCGTCTTTAGTAATGCAGTAGCGGGCCGGCCGCAAACCGTTGCGATCGAGCGTAGCACCTACTTGTTTGCCGTCGCTGAACACCAGCAGGGCCGGGCCGTCCCAAGGTTCTTGAATGCCGCTGTAATACTCGTAAAAATCGACAATTTCTGGATAGTCAGCCAAATCCGGCTGATTTTTGTAGGCTTCGGGTACCAGAATTGTCAGGGATTCTAGGGGGGTGCGGCCGGAGTGCACCAACAACTCCATCACGTTGTCCAAGTTTGCCGAATCGCTGCTTTCGGGATTGACAATTGGGTTGAACGTGTCGATATCAGCTTGAGTCCAATTCGGGTGAGATAAATTGGCTTGCCGCGCCTTCATCCAGGTAATATTGCCCAACAGCGTGTTAATTTCCCCGTTGTGTCCCAGCAAGCGCATCGGCTGGGCTAAGTGCCACCGGGGCATGGTGTTGGTGCTGAAGCGCCGGTGATAGACGGCAAAGGAGCTTTTATAAGCGGGATTTTTTAGGTCTGGGTAAAATTCTGCCAGTACGGCCGATCGCACCATGCCTTTATAGACGATCGTGCGGCAGGAGAAAGAGCAAGTATAAAAGTCTCGGCGGGTGAAGTTGGGGCGATTTGACAGGGCGTGTCCGATGGTGCGGCGCGCCAAAAATAGATGTTTGTCGAGTTCGTCTCCGGCTAAGTGCGGTGAACTGACAATTACTTGTTCGATTTGAGGTTGATTTTCTAGCGCTTGCTCGCCCAAAACCGATGGTACAATGGGAACTTGGCGCCATCCCAAAAGTTTCAGCCCGCGATCGGTCAGAACTTGCTCAACCACCTGCCGCGCTATAGTCGCTTGAAATTTATCTTGAGACAGAAACAGCATTCCCACGCCACAGTTTTCCCGTGCGGGAGGCACAATTCCCTGTTCGGCGAACCAAGTATCCAGCAATTCCCAAGGAATCGCGGTCATCAAACCCGCACCGTCGCCGGAATCTGAGTCAGCGCTGCAACCGCCGCGATGTTCCAGACAAGTTAAAGCTGGCAGCGCTTTTTCAATAATCGAGTGCGTAGCTTCGCCGCTTTGGTTGGCAATAAACCCCACACCGCAGGCATCTCTTTCTTCCACTAACCAGCTTTGGCCGGCGAATGGAGTTCCTCGCTCAGTCTGATGCACGTTTCTGTTTGGATCGATCGTGTTACCCATGTTGATTGAATGTTATTTCCGTGATTGTGTGGTTGATGTGTTTTTATAGCTCGGAGAGAGAAGGCTGCCGAGCGGTGGGAGCCTAGTAAACTTTAAAACAGCACATTGGAAGCTGATTGGATAAAAATTTACGTCGATGCTGCCTGTACTTAGCACTAAAACCCTGTTGGCAGATTTCAAATTATCTCGCTCGCATCGCCTCGGAGATGTCTCCTAGAATACCTTGCTGTTAAAAAGCTGTGATTCTTTGGGAAATCGCCGCCCTGCAACTATATACATTGCAGGCGATCTAGTTTTTTGTGTGGGTTTTTCCTGAGTTCGGAAGGGTAGCCTTGCGAACACAGGTAGATAGTAACTTTAGCGTAATTTTGCTTGCTGCGCTGTTGAGTTGCTTTCGTCAGCGCCCGCAGACACAAAAGCCACCTGCCCGCTAAGTCGGTAGGTGCAATGTAGCAGCGCGGTTCACAACTGGTGAAACCTGTCTTATTGTGAAGTCAACTCTCAAGCTGCGAACATCAAGTTTATCAAAAAATTGATAAAATTTCACCCATTACACTCAGAGTTGGGGTGCAAGTCTTGTCAGGGATGTTCAGAACCCTGGCTAAGATGCCTAGCCCAAAAAGGTTGACAATTTTCCCTAAGCCTATTTTGTATTTTTTTACCCACAAACTTTTTTGACACTTTATGGTCTACAGACGCGCTTGATTCTTGATTCGTTGAGGCGATTTGATGATGCAGATTTTATAACCGCAACCGTGTCGGAATTAATACCAAAACTCCTCGTTAATTGACTTAGCTAGGCCAGGATTTTTTCACTACAACAGTTCTCAATCTTGGCGATGTATGCCTTAGACTCTATGCCCACGGAGGCAAAGGCTCGCCGATCAAGCGTGCACATCATGTTACTGAGAATGGCTATATATTTTTCATTCTATTAATTAGGATCTCGAATTAAATAACTTACAATTTTAATTGTTATTGTGGGATGGGCTCTTATAGCCCGTCATGAGTGGACGGGCTATAAGAGCCCATCCCACTTTCAAGAGTGGAAGTTATTTAATTCTCATTCCTTAGCGTCTTACCTTCCTCTTCAATAATGAACTGCTGTCATTCAATCAGCGTTAGCATCCTTGATTTTCTACTTAGTATCAAATCCCTTATCAACATTTATTACCTCAAATATTAAGTCTTGTTTTAAAAATTGCATTTTCATAATTTGAGCTACAAAGTAGATTAAACTAAATATAGTTAATCAATAGCACGGCCGATAGAGCGAAAATATTAGATAGTAACTCTAAAAAGCTTCAGGCTTGACAGAAGCAGTAGGAATAGGTAGGTATGGCTAGTATAACAAATATTTTGCGAGGATATCAGATTAACGAGCAAATATACGCAGGCAATCGAACTCTAGTTTATCGTGCCCGTCGGTCTGCCGATCGGCAGCCCGTAGTGATCAAACTGCTGCGAAATGACTTTCCCCGCTTCCACGAACTCGTTCACTTCCGCAATCAGTTTGTCATTACTAAAAACTTAGAGATCCCCGGCACTGTCAAGGCATACAGCCTGGAGACATACCATAACCACTATGCTCTGGTGATGGAAGACTTTGGCGGAATTTCCTTAAATAGCTACCTCGCTAGTCTAGTGTTCGCCAGCAAGGAACCTCTGGAAGGGTTGCCTATTAACGAGTTTCTTCCCATTGCCATTCAAATTGCCAACTCGCTTGACGGACTTTATCGCCACCACGTCATCCATAAAGACCTCAAACCTGCCAATATTTTAATTAACCCTGTCAGCAAACAAGTTAAGCTGATTGACTTCAGCATCGCTTCCCTGTTGCCGCGCCAAACCCAAGAAATTCAAAATCCCAACCTCCTCGAAGGCACTTTACCTTACATATCTCCCGAACAAACTGGGCGAATGAACCGAGGCATTGATTACCGCACGGATTTCTACTCTCTGGGAGTTACATTCTACGAACTGCTGACGAGACAGTTGCCTTTCCAAAGCGAAGATCCGATAGAGTTAGTACACTGTCACCTTGCCAAGCAGCCTATCCCACTCCATCACCTCAACAAAAGCGTTCCATTGGTGCTGTCTGAAATTGTTAGCAAACTGATGGCGAAGAATGCTGAAGATAGGTATCAAAGTGCGATCGGACTCAAGTTTGATTTGGAAACTTGTTTGTACCAGTGGCAAGAAAC
Organism: Microcoleus sp. AT8-A3; assembly: GCF_036705675.1. NCBI lineage: Bacteria > Bacillati > Cyanobacteriota > Cyanophyceae > Oscillatoriales > Microcoleaceae > Microcoleus > Microcoleus sp. AT8-A3. Next base: position 29,592 of record NZ_JAUBVD010000051.1, on the reverse strand, counting down.
TGGAGAAATCGCCTCTTTTAAGCTAGGGCAGCGAGATTTGTGCGATCGCTTCATCATTCCCGAAAAATTATATGGTAGAGAGAACGAAGTATTCTCCCTACTAGCAGCCTTCGATCGCGTGAGTGCAGGAAGCGCCGAAATGATGCTGGTGGCTGGCTTCTCAGGTATTGGCAAAACCGCCGTCGTCAACGAAGTTCACAAACCGATTGTCGCAGCGAGAGGCTACTTCATCAAAGGCAAATTCGATCAATTTGGACGCAGCCAACCATTCTCAGCTTTTGTACAAGCTTTTCGCGATTTAATGGGTCAATTGTTGAGTGAAACCGACGCTAAAGTTGAACAGTGGAAGACTCAAATTATGACAGCATTGGGCGAGAATGCTCAGGTAATCGTTGAGGTAATTCCTGAACTAGAACGGATTATCGGAGAGCAACCACCCGCACCAGAGCTTTCGGGCAGTGCTGCCCAAAATCGCTTCAATCGCTTATTAGAGAAGTTCATTCAACTGTTCACAACCAAAGAACATCCCCTCGTCATCTTCTTAGACGACTTGCAATGGGCAGACTCAGCCTCATTAAACTTGATTCAACTTTTGACGAGCGATCGCGATCGGCACTATCTCTTTTTAATAGGAGCATATCGAGATAACGAAGTCAGTCCCGTGCACCCTTTAATGCTGACATTATCCGACATTCAACAAACCGGAGCCACAGTCAACACTATTACTCTCGCGCCACTCGATTGTTTCAATTTAAATTGTTTGATTGCCGATACTTTAGTTTGTTCTAGAGCGTTGGCCATGCCCTTAACAGAACTGGTCGATCAAAAAACCCAAGGCAATCCATTTTTCAGCACACAATTTCTCAAATCTTTGCATGAAGATGGGCTAATTACCTTTAATTTTGACGAGCGGTATTGGCAGTGCGATATCGCCACAGTGCGAACCTTAGCTCTGACAGATGATGTTGTCGAGTTCATGGCGATTCAATTGCAAAAGTTGCCGATCCAGACGCAAGAAGTTTTAAAGTTAGCGGCCTGCATTGGCAACGAATTCGATTTGGCAACGCTGGCGGTAGTGTGTGAAAAATCTTCTTTAGATACGGCAGCCAACTTGTGGCCAGCTTTGCAAGCAGGGTTGATTCTGCCACTAACTGAAGTTTATAAATTTTTCAGTTCAGAGGAGTTTGAATTCACAAATCAGAATTCAGAAGAAGAAAGCAATACTTCTGACTCGTGGTTCCAGAATCCCGACTCCTGTTATTACAAATTTTTGCACGATCGCGTACAGCAAGCAGCTTACGTTTTGATTCCAGAATCCCAGAAACAATCCACTCACCTCAATATTGGTCAACTTTTGTTGATTAATACTCCAACAACAGAAAGAGAAGAGAAAATTTTTAATATAGTCAACCAGTTGAATTATGGTGTTGATTTAATTACCGAACCAACAGAGCGTTACCAACTGGCTGAGTTGAATTTAATCGCTGGACGCAAGGCGAAGAATTCTACTGCTTATGCTGCAGCACGCAAATATTTAAGTTTTGGCAGGCAAATCCTAGCTCCCGATAGCTGGCACACTCACTATGAAACAGCCCTGGAACTGCACGTATTAGCGGCCGAAACCGCATACCTGAGCTATGATTTTCAGGAAATGGAGGAATTAGCAGCTTTAGTCCTGCACAATGCCAAAACGCTGCTGGATAAGGTCAAAGTTTATGAAATCGAGCTTTCTGCTTGTACGGCGCAAGTCAAACCTCAACAAGCCGTTGAAATGGGCTTAGCAGTTCTCAAACTCTTGGGAATTTGCTTCCCAAAAAATCCAACTCCGGCAGATATTCAGCAGGGACTAGGACAAACCGCATCACTTTTTGCTGGCAAAAAAATTGCCGACTTTATTGATTTGCCAGAAATGGAAAATCTCCAAAAACAAGCAGCCTTGCGAATTTTATCAGGTTTAGTTTCTCCAGCCTACATCACGGCTCCACTTCTCCTGCCACTGGTTATTGTCGAAATGGTTAATTTGTCGGTTAGTTATGGCAATGCGCCCTTATCTGCTTTTGCTTACGGCTTGTATGGATTGGTATTAAGCGGTGTAGTTCAAGACATTGAAACAGGGTTTGAATTTGGAAAACTAGCGTTAAATATTGTAGATTTATTTAATGCTAATTATCTCAAAACTAAAGTATATTATACAGTCGGCGTTCACATCATACATGGTAAACATCATGTTAAAGAAACCATCCCTCTTTTAAAAGAGGGTTACGCCAGAGGACTGGAAACAGGAGAGCTAGAATTAGGATATTCTGCCAAAGAAATCTCTCAATATTCATATTTAATCGGTCGGGAAATTGCGGGACTCGAACAGGAGGTGGCGACTTACTGCAATGCGCTGGTTCAATTTAAACAAGAAGCAGCTTTAAATTATACTAAAATCGTTCATCAGGCTTTATTAAATCTGCTGGGGCGATCGGAAAATCCCTGTCAATTTGTGGGAAATGCTTACAATGAAGAAACAATGCTCCCCTTTCACATCCAAGCAAACGATCGCAACGGACTCCACTATTTTTATTTCCATAAATTGCTTGTGTGTTACCTGTTTGGAGAAACCGAGCAAGCTTTAGAAAATGCTCGGCAAGCCGAACAGTATTTAGACGCGGTTATGGGTATGCTTAATGTGCCGATATTCTATTTTTATGACTCTCTAGCACGGCTGGGAGTTTGTAGCGATGTGGGTTCATCCCAAGAGAAACAAGAACATCTGCAAAAAGTGAGAAGCAACCAGGAAATCCTTCATAAATGGGCACATCACGCCCCCATGAATTTTTCGCACAAATGTTACCTAGTGGAAGCCGAACTGTTCCGAGTGCTGGGTGAGAATGTGCAGGCGATGGAGGCATACGATCGCGCCATTTTTCTGGCTAAAGAAAACGATTATCTCAACGAAGAAGCTCTGGCGAATGAATTGGCTGCTAAATTCTACCTGGCATGGGGGAAAGAAAAAGTTGCCCAGGTATATTTAATAGATGCTTACTATGCTTATGCTCGTTGGGGAGCGAAAGCAAAAATCGACGCTCTAGAACAACGCTATCCCGAACTTCTGGCTCCTATATTCAAACAGGAAAACGCTCGTTCATTGGAGAAAGGTACTACCTCCCATGAGACTTCATTGATTTCTATTCATCGCCAAACAATTGCTGGCAGTACGAGTACCACAGTCATAGATTTACCAACTGTTATCAAAGCTTATCAAGCTTTGTCTAGCGAAATTAAGCTGGAACAATTGCTCACTACCCTGATGGAAGTGGCGATTCAGAATGCAGGCGCTCAAACAGGAGTATTAATTTTAAAAGAAGACGACAACTGGACTATCGCCGTCCACTGTAGCGATCGCCAAGGCTGTCTTCTGCAAGAAACTATTGGGATTGAGGAGAGCGAATCTATTCCCCAGACTGTGATTAATTACGTTAAACGTAGCAATAAAACCCTAGTTTTCGATGATGTCAAGACTGAATTGATATTTGCTTCTGATCCCTATATCAAGCAGCACCAACCTAAGAGTATCCTATGTACTCCGATTATCCATCAAGGCAAAATGATGGCAATTCTGTATTTGGAAAATAATCTGACGACGGGGGCATTCACTGGCGATCGCGTCGCCCTCCTCAACATCCTCTGCTCCCAAGCTGCCATCTCGCTGGAAAACGCCCGCTTGTATCAGCAATCTCAACAGCTTTATCAACAATCTCAGGATTATGCCCAAAAACTGGAGCAGTCTATTCAGAATCTCAAACAGATGCAGTTGCAATTGGTACAGGGTGAAAAGATGTCTGCTTTGGGAAATTTAGTCGCAGGGGTAGCCCACGAAATTAACAATCCCGTAGGCTTTATCGCCGGCAACTTGCAACCTGCTCAAGACTACGTGGGGGATTTATTCAATTTGATTGATTTGTATCAAGAAAAATTTCCCAATCCGGGAGGGGAAATTGAAGCCGAAATAGAGGATATGGACTTGGAGTATTTGCGAGAAGATTTGCCAAAATTGATTGGCTCGATGAAGGAGGGAGTCGAGCGCATCCGCAATATCAGTACAAGTTTGAGAACGTTTTCTAGGGCTGATAGCGATCGACCAGTTTCTTTCAATATTCACGATGGACTAGAGAGCACTCTGCTAATTCTCAAGCACCGTTTAAAAGCCAGCGAGTTCCGCCCTGCCATTGAAGTTGTGAGAGAGTATGGTAAATTGCCTCTAGTGAAATGCTTTCCCGGACAGTTAAACCAGGTATTTATGAATATACTGGCTAATGCCATTGATGCTCTGGAGGAGTCAAATAAGGGGCGCAGTTTTAGTGAAATTAAAGCCATACCTAATCAAATCACGGTTCAAACTGCTCTGAGCGAAGACAACAATCAGGTTTTGATTCGGATTAAGGATAATGGAGTGGGGATGTCGAAGGAAGTCCAAGAAAATATCTTTAACCACTTATTCACAACCAAGCCTGTGGGTCAAGGAACGGGATTAGGATTGTCGATCGCCCATCAAATTGTGGTGGAAAAACATGGAGGTACGTTACTCGTGAATTCTTCTTTGGGGGAGGGTTCGGAGTTTGTGATTTCTATTCCGGTGTGAGCCTTTTGTAGTAAGGCTTGAGGGCAATTAGTGCCGTTGAGTAAGAAGAGACATACGGATTTTCCGGGTTTCTAAATCCCCATGTGTTTAGAAGTGAAATTGTGAGTGGTAAGCTGTGAAACGTAATTTTTTCTATTGGCGTCTAATATTGTTAGTCTCGATTTTACCCGTAATGGCGATCGTCCCGTCTTTAGTCTGGAATCAACCCGCAAGAGCACAAGAGGGGGAAAGGGCTGGGTTGATTCATGCTTCGAGATCCCGCCAGGGAATTCATTCCCTGGCTGATAGCGAAAGTCGGTTAAAACCGACTGAAATATTGACAGATAGTCCTCTTGAGAGGACTTCAGCTATGAGACAGGGAATTCATTCCCTGTCGGAATATAGGTTTTTGGCTCAATCTCTACCGCCAGATTCCAGAATCAAACAAGGCCGCCAAGTGTCTCTAAACGGCCGCATTCTCCCCCTAAGTTGGACTCAGCAGCCGGCAAACAGCACTTCTGCGAATTTCCGAACTTGGATTGCTGATGTTGGATTGATGCAAGGTGCGGGAGTGGATTTGCTTAGCAGCGCCGACAGTACCAAACAACCTGTGCAGTGGTTTTCGGTATCTTTAACCGGTGATCAAAGCTTAGCAACCTGGGCAACAGGCCCGTATCGTTACTTAGATGTTACCGATTTTGCTAGACTTGCGGGCTGGGAGATATCTGCTGATGGGAATATTCTTAAAATTACTTCTCAAACTGCAAGTGTTACCGGAATTCGGCAAGCAGAAATAGAATCGGGCGATCGCATTGTAGTAGATATCGATCGACCCGCCCCTTGGCAAGTCAACTTTGTCAATAAACCAATCCCGTCGCCGACACCCACACCCAACCCCCCGGACGACCCCACAAAGCCCGCTATCCCACTGCCAAACCTCCGCGCAGCGCCAAACCTCGAAACACCAGACGACCCGACCAAACCCGCTCTCCCGCTGCCAATAACGCCCGCAGCGCCGATCGCCGGTCAAGAATGGTCGATCGCGATCGATGCCAAAGTCGATCCGGCGTTACTTCAGGAAACTTTTCAAACCAGCCAACAATTGCTATCACTAAAAGTCGAACCTGACGGAGATCGAACCAAAGTCAAAGTGAAGATTCCTTTAGGTTGGCGGCCGCAAGTTTTGGGCCTGGGAAATCCCAATCGATTAGTTATCGACATTCGGCCAGATTCGCTAGTAGAAAAAAACATCGTTTGGGCGCCCGGTGTGCAGTGGCGGCAGCAGTATCAGAATTTAGGAACCGATCGTTTTCCGGTAGTTTGGTTAGAAGTTAATCCGCGTCAAGCGGGTGTGAAAATTCGACCAATTCTCAGCAATCCGCCTGCCGATCGAGGCACTGCACCTTTATTGGAAACAGCCGAAGTTTCCGGTGCTGCTGCGGCGATTAATGCAGGGTTTTTTAATCGAATTAATCGCTTAGCTTTAGGGGCAATTCGGCGCGACAATAAATGGCTTTCCGGGCCGATATTGAACCGGGGGGCGATCGCGTGGAACGATCGGGGAGAATTTGCGATCGATCGTTTAACTTTGCAAGAAACTGTGATGACTCCGGCCAATCAACTTTTGCCTGTTTCTCATCTCAATAGTGCCTACGTACAACCGGGAATCGGTCGCTACAATTCTGATTGGGGAACAACTTATACTCCGTTGTCTGGCAATGAAATAGTTGTGACAGTTGCTGGCGATAGAGTTGTCAGCCAATCCCCCGGAGGTGCGCCGGGAACAACAACTTTTCCCATTCCAGCTAACGGTTATATTTTGGCTTTGCGTGCCGATTTGTTCCCGGCATCTGAACTTTCTATCGGCACTTTATTGCGTTTGGAAACTAACACTTTTCCTGCTGATTTCAACCGTTTTCCTTACATTATCGGCGGCGGCCCGGTGTTGGTACAAAACAGTCAAGTTGTGCTGGATGCTAAGGCGGAAGGGTTTAGCGATGCGTTTGTTAGACAGACAGCAATTAGAAGTGCGATCGGGCGAAATGCTGCGGGGAATTTGCTGATTGTAGCGGTGCACAATCGCGCGGGCGGGGCGGGGCCAAATTTCGCAGAACTGGCGCAGATTTTGCAGCAAATGGGTGCTGTGGATGCTTTAAATTTGGATGGGGGAAGTTCGACGGGTTTGTATTTGGGAGGTAGTTTGCTCGATCGACCTCCGTCAACTGCTGCGAGAGTTCATAATGCGATCGGTATTTTCATTCAACCATAAGTAGTTAAAGATTTTTGAGGCACATAGTTGCCAAGAGAGCGCTCTTTCATAGATATTAAGAGCGCTTAAACGCAACTACATACCTTTTTTGTGCCAGTTGCGCTCAGGACTAAAATATTAAGCAGCGGCCGTAGCATTTGCTTCCAGAGGCTCGATTTCCTCCGGCGTAGCGTGACGGCGCGGATCATTAAAGCTGCGTGCCGCTAGCCAGTTAGAATTTTGCGCCGCCTCGCAACCAATCACGTAAAGCGAAGATTGGTTAAAAGCAGCCCAGAGAGCATCACAAGCCTGTTTATCCATCAGTGAATCGGCGATCGGGCGATCGTGAATCAGAGCAAATAAATCAAACTCATTTCGTTTTGGATTCCACTGATATTGCAAAATAGGAGCATAACCCATTTCGATCAATTGTGCGATCGCGCGATCGGGCGTATATCCGTCTAAATGCACCCGATTGAGATAGATAGACACTTGCACATACTCATCTCTGGCAGGTAGCAGTCGGTAATTCGAGTTAGTCATCATTATTTGTCTCCGTGCAGTAGTAATAAGAACGGCCTGCAATATCGGGGCGTTTTTCAGCCTTCATTTTATGCTGAGCACATCGTCGCTTAGCATAAAGGTCTTTTTCAATTTCAGTCTCGCCGGGGGCATAAAAAGGACGGTGAGGAAGCAGTTCCGCTTCTAAATCCTCCCAAGATTTCTCTGGGTTGTCTGAATCTCTCAGCATTTGTCCCTCGCGGTTGGTTCGAGGATGCCATTTATTCGATATAGTCGATCGGTCATTCGATTTTAGATTTTAGATTTTGGATTTTGGATTGACTTGCGCGAGATAAATTCGGGGGACGCAAGGATTTGAGATTTGAGATGCTTTCGATTGATTTGCGCGAGATAAATCACGTGGCGGCTACCACATGAAGAAATTCGCTTGTCATCAGTGTGTTTCCTCAGTTTTGGCGATCGTCTTGACGCGCTGGGGCTTTGGCTCTAAAACGGGTTCGTTTTCCTGTAACCAAGTTTCGATATACTCCAACAGAACCTCATTCATGCTGAGGCTACGCATGGCGCAAGATGCTTTGAACTTGGCTCTTGTCTCTTCAGGTAGATAGATTTTTACGGACACAGTTTTACTTGTAGTCAAAGTTTCCATATCGCTATATCGATTTGTCTATGTGTCTAGCCTGACACACAGGCGCGCGATCGGATAGGGTCGCTTGTCGATATAAGGACTTGTCGCTTTGTCCCTATATTGATATAATAACAGACATAGCCAAAAAACGACAACCGCGCCGAGTTAAACGCCATTGCCGTTTCCATACATTTTGCAAACAATGCTTGACATCCCAGTCTCCCTGTGCTAGCTTGTCGAATAGTATTGTGTTTAATCCAAAAATCGCAGCACTTCAGCTATGTTCACAGCCAACAGCTATTTTTATTTTTGGTACAGCCAAGTTCGCCCGGAGTGAATTTGCAATTCACTGTGAACATCCGGGCGAACCGCAGATTAACACCTGCGGTTTTGTTTTTTCTACTTCTTTCCCCAACAACCAATCGAGTACAAGCGAAAACAGCAATGACATTATTCAGTAACTGGTACTACAGCTTTTATTTTTGGCCCAACAAGAGTTCTGGGTAAATTGTCGCGCTGTCTTTTCGCACGAACCCGGAACTCCTAAAAGTTCCGGGTTTTTTGTTGTCAACCACCCACTTAATTTTGCTGGAAAATATCCTCATGTTAGAAGCCAAACTCGTAACCAAATCTCATCCCGAACACCAAACAATTGTCAAACTTTCAGAAACAGTCTCAGTCGGCGGCACAGAATTATTAATCATCGGTGGCCCCTGTACCGTAGAAAGTTCCGCACAAATGGAAACAGTTGCCCGCCAACTATCCGCCGCCTCCGTGCAAGCTTTGCGAGGCGGAGTCTACAAACCCCGCACTTCTCCCTATTCTTTCCAAGGGATGGGAATTGAGGGACTGGAAATTTTAGCCGATGTCAGCCGGCGTTACGGTTTGCCCGTGGTGACAGAGGTAATGTCGAGCGCCCAAATTGAGCCAGTTGTCACCTATGCTGATATGCTGCAATTAGGCAGTCGGAATATGCAAAACTTCGAGTTACTAAAGGCGATCGGTCAAGCCGGAAAACCAGTTTTGCTAAAACGCGGCTTGTCAGCCACAATCGAAGAATTTGTGATGGCCGCCGAATACATTGTCAGTCACGGAAATCCTCATGTAGTTCTGTGCGAAAGAGGCATCCGCAGCTTCGACAATTACACCCGGAATGTATTAGATTTAGGTGCAGTCGTAGCCCTCAAACAGTTAACTCATTTGCCAGTAATTGTAGACCCTTCTCACGCCGTCGGCAAGCGAGAATTAGTCGCACCACTCGCCAAAGCAGCGGTTGCTTGCGGTGCAGACGGATTAATTATTGAATGTCACCCGCAACCAGAAAAATCGGTTTCTGACGCGCGGCAAGCTCTTTCTTTACCAGATATGGTAGATTTAGTTGCGAGTTTACGGCCTGTAGCCGCCGCCGTTGGCCGGTGCATACCAGATATTAAGTCATTAGTCATCAGTCATTAGTCATTAGTTATTAGTCATCAGTCATTAGTCATCAGTCATCAGTCATCAGTCATATTATGTCCGGTCGATTACCCCTAATACGGTAGGGGCGGGTTCACCCACAATATCTGCCAATAATTAACAATCTCAAAAACCCGCCCTTTTAATCGCTCGATCGGAGATGATATCCTTAGTCATTAGTTGGCGCCGCAGGACTTGGCTTTTGTAGGGTCAGAATTTATTCTGGCGCACTTTTGCGGGGAAAGCGAAATTAGATTAAAATAAAAGCACAATCAACACTGTCATCTACAATATTTGGCTTTTATTATGGCAATACTACTTAAGGTTCCCTCGATCGTCTGTTCTGGCTGCGGTGATACAATTACCAAAGCCATCAAAACTGTTGACTCCGAAGCTACTGTCAATGTGGATGTCGCAGCTAAGACTGTTACTGTTGAAGCCCAAGCTTCTGATGAGTCAATCAAACAAGCTGTGGTAGCTACGGGCCACACCATCCAAGGAGAATAAGATTAGGTTTCGTCTAAGTGTTCGGCGACTGCTTGGTAAAGTTCAAAAACGTGGCGATCGAGTAAACTATAAAAAACTTGTCTCCCAACCTTGCGGTAACTTACCAACCGCATCGCCCGCAAAGCCCGCAACTGGTGCGATACTGCTGACTCACTCATACTCAACGCCACAGCTAAGTCACACACGCACAGTTCTTGTTTTGCCAAAACCGACAGTAGCCGCAGGCGATTCGCATCTCCCAAAAGACTGAAAAACTCAGCCATCCGCTGAGCTTTTGCGGTGTTGAGCACTTGTGTTTGGATGTCCCCGACCCGTACACTGTCCACTAGGTGCGGTCGATCGCACATTGGTGTATCGTTTTGTTCGTGAGACTGACTTATCGCTCCGTTAACAGCAGAGTTGGGTGACATCTTTTCCCGGCTAGTTTTAATTCTCATTTTCATTTTAGTGTGATCGGCAAACCTTTTGTAACAAAAATTTTACATTCCCTTGACTTATATCTGAATATGTGTTCATATATAAGTATAGACAAACAACCCCACCAGGAGAAGCTCAAATGACTACCGCCACCCAAACAAAATGTGCCTGCCCTTCATGTTCGTGCGTTGTCAGTCCCAGCGAAGCCATTGAAAAAGACGGCAAAACATATTGTTCCAGTGCTTGCGCTGACGGACACCCCAACGGCCAAGGCTGCGGCCATACAGGCTGCGAGTGCAACAAATAAATATTCGGCTTCAGAAAAGGTTAATCACCCACTGCCAAATATCTCTAAAGGGAGATGCGAACCGCGCATTTCCCAATTTTTTTGCTTTTAGGTTAAAGAAAAGTTAAAATAAAGCTAACTTAAGGTTAAGACTGCATTAATAGACTAAATACAGAGCGAAAAAGCACAATTGCTACTTACGCAATACAATAGAAGCAAGTTGGCGCCGCGATACAGAGTACAAATAGTGCTATTAACAGCAGAGACCGAACCAAAAGTTGAATACCAAAAGTTAAATTAGGAGGGGGCAATGAAAGAGCGGGAAGATTTTTTACATCCTCGCAATCGCTACTACGGTGATTTCACGCCAGAAAACTTGGCGTTTAATGCCAATTTGCAGGAGTTTGCTCAAAAAATAACTTATATTTGCTCGCTGGAAACAGGGGGGAAAATTAGTGCTGAGAAAGCCTATAAAGATATTAAGATGCTTTGGAAAGACTTAAAATCCTCTAAGAAGCAATTGGGAATTGGCCAAAACCCCCCCAGTACCGAGGAGCAAAATTCACCTTAAAGTCATCGCAGCCAACGCAGCGTTTGCAATCGAAAACCCCTGCGATTGCAAACGCTGCGTTTTGCTGCGTATCCAGCAAATGTAAGGTGCTTGCTAGGCGAACTTTAGAAAGTCTATGGTTTGGGATTTGGTGCAGTTTCTCCTGCAAAGGAAGTACAATTGCCGCCGAGGCCAGAAATAATCGTGCAAGTATTAGTTTTCAGCATTCCCTGATAAGTATCAGCACCGGTGCCGGGGCCGCCCAACTCGTCGCTGTAAAGTTCCTTGTCCCAAATTTTGACATTTGCCTCCCTCGCCACAGTCTCCATCAACTTCGGATTAGTTGTAGTTTCGGCAAAAATAGTCGGCACTCCTGTACTCTTAATTTCTGAGGACAATTCGGCAATTCTTGCGGCCGTGGGCTGTTCCTCTGTCGTCACACCCTGTAAAGCTCCAGCCATCTCCAAACCGTAAGCATCGGCATAGTAACTCAGAGCATCGTGAGTTGTTACTAACTTGCGTTTTTGGGCTGGAATAGTCGCAATTTGAGCTTTGATCCAAGTATCTACTTTTTGCAACTCATCTGTTAAGGCGGCTGCATTTTTTGTATAAAGTTGAGCATTGGTGGGAGAAACTTCGATCAATTGGTCGCGAATTGTTTCTACCATACGGATGCCATTTTGAGGGTTATGCCAAACGTGAGGGTCAGGGACTTTTTCGCCTTCTGCATGGGCTTCATTTTCCGCTTTCTCTTCGCCGTGTTCGTGCTCGTGTTCGCCTATCAGCGGTTTGGGAACTGCGAGTTCGTGTACGGCGATTTTGGGTGCGGAATTACTGCTAGATTCAATTAACTTAATGATGCTGGGTTCGTGGTTGTAGCCGCCGTATAAAATCAGATTTGCGGTTTCAATCGCTTTGCGGTCTTCCGGCTTAGTTTGATAGGCGTGGGGGTCGTCTCCCGGCTTGATTAGACAGGTGGTGTCGATCGAACTTTGAGCGATTTCTCTAGTTAGGTTGCAGATAACGCCAGTCGTGGCGACGACTTTGGGCAAGTTGGCGGCCTGACTGGCTGGAGTTTGAGTTGCGGCGGGACTCTCTGACACCGGATTGGTTGCGTTCTGTCCTCCACTGCAGCCAACCAGCCCGCAGCCAATTGCCAAAACAGTGGCACCGCAAAATCTGCGGGTTTTTCCAGGCAAGTTCTTTAACATTTTCACCTTTGGAACGATAATCATTATTGCTTTTTCGAGTTATCCTATTGTAGTAGCTACGAACAAGAATCGTTCTCAAAATCTCTAATTATGCTAGAAGTGCAAGACTTGGCTGTCAATTATCGCGGAATTGCAGCCCTCAACAGCGTGAATTTCCAGTTAGATCCCGGACAATTAACGGGTGTGTTCGGCCCCAACGGCGCGGGGAAAAGCACGATGGTGAAAGCGATGCTGGGATTGATCCCGGCTTGTCGCGGTTTGGTGAAATATCAGGGGCGGTTGTTGAAGCAGCAGTTATCGCGGGTGGCTTATGTGCCCCAGCGATCGCAAATTGACTGGGATTATCCGATTACGGTGTGGAATGCGGTGATGATGGCGCGAACCGTTAAGACTGGCTGGTTTCGCAGCCCCTCGAAGCAGTCCCAAGAATTGGTCAAAGCCGCTTTGCTGCGGGTGGGAATGTGGGATTTGCGCGATCGACAAATTGGCGAACTGTCTGGCGGACAGCAACAGCGGATTTTTTTAGCAAGGTCGATCGCCCAACAAGCCGATTTATTTTTCTTCGACGAACCTTTTAACGCGATCGACAAAGCAACCGAAGAAATTATTTTCGATATTTTTGCCGAACTAAAAGCAGAAAATAAAACATTGCTAGTAATCAGTCACGATTTAGGCGAAACGTTAAAACAGTACGACAATTTATTATTGCTCAACAAGCAGTTAATTGCGAGCGGTTCCTGCCAGGAAGTGCTCACCGCAGCCAATATTCAAAAAGCCTATGGATACGATTTAAGTTTAGTGTCAGCGTAAGCCAAAAAAGATTTATCTTTAAAATTGATTGTGGCACAGGCGTCCCGCCTGTGCAATTGATTGTGGCACAGGCGTCCCGCCTGTGCAATTGATTGTGGCACAGGCGTCCCGCCTGTGAAGTAGATTGTGGGACAGGCGTCCCGCCTGTGAAGTGGATTGTGGGACAGGCGTCCCGCCTGTGAAGTGGATTGTGGCACGGGCGTCCCGCCTGTGCAATTGATTGTAGTTAAAAAAAACCTATTATTAACCTAATTCAATGTTAAACCTACTAATTGAGCCGCTACAATTCGAGTTCATGCGAAATGCGATCGCCGTCGGCATTTTGCTAGGAATTCTCTGCGCCGTTGTCGGTTCATACCTAATTGTACAGCAAATGGGAATGATGGTTGACATGATTGCCCATTCAGTATTAGCAGGATTGCCCGTAGCTTTTTCTTTAGGTTTCAATATTTCGATCGGTGCCTTTATATCGGGAATTATCAGCGCCGTGATTATGGCGTGGATTCAATCCCAATCGCGCCTAAAAATTGATGCAGTCATGGCATTAATTTTATCGACATTTTTAGCAATTAGCGTCACCTTAATTAGCCTGTTGCGGACAACAAAATTAGACCTAGATGGGTTTTTGTTTGGGAATATATTGTCAGTTGCACCTGCTGACGTGCAGCAGACTTTTGTGATAACTTTGATTATTTTGGCGATCGTTAAAATCTTTTACAAAGAACTGCTATTCTATACTTTTGACCCCCTGGGGGCGCAAGCCTGCGGTTTGCCTGTAAACTGGATTTATTTGGGGATGATTTCGGCGATTACGCTGACGATTGTTGCGAGTTTGCAAACCGTGGGAGCGCTGTTAGTAATTTCGCTGTTAATCGGGCCGGGAATGACGGCGTATTTGTTGGTAAAAGAGCTACATTTAATGATGGGATTAGGAGCTATTATTGGGATTACAGCTAGCGTGACTGGTATGTATCTCAGCTATTATTGGAATATGCCGTCTGGTGCGGCAATTGTATTAGTTGTTTTTGGGTTATTTTTAGTAGCTTTGCTGTTCAGTCCCAGTCAAGGGATTTTGACAAGAAAGAGAGGATAACACTCCAGGACGCACTTCGACGCTTAGAAACCGGGTTTTTTACTCGATGCGGTATGCAACGAAGTAGACGCTCGAAAAAGCCGGTTTCTCGGCATCCGTGGGTAAATCCTAAAGTTTTCAATTGTTTATGTTTTGGTCAAACCGGCACCTATGCGAACTTAGCGCCCCCCGAAGCCTTTGCCACGCATAAACTTTGACCAAACCAGCAATTCGCCTCCACAGCCGCCAGCCGCGAGAAACTGGCCTTCGGGATGCCATGCGAGACAGGAAAAACCGCCCTCTGCACCTTTGAGAATTTGCAGCAATTGTTCTGCTTCATACCACAAACAAACTTGACCATCTGCGGCTGCAGAAGCTAATAAAAATGTGGTAGGTTGAAAGGCGATCGCATTTACAACTTTTTCATGCACTTCTAACGCCCAACCTTCCCAACCGACTCTTTCATCAGCGTCTCTTTCCCAGACAGAAATGCCTTGAGAACTCGAAGCAGCTAACAAAGGTGCACCCAAAGAATTAGTTTTACCCGACCAAGCTAACTGCCGAACTTTCCCCGGAAAACCCTGCATTATCCACGGTTGAGAACTGCCCCATTCATTAACAATTAGGGTGTTGTCAATATTACCGCAAGCTAAATATTTCCCTGACGTATCCCAAGAAATTGCACCTGTTGCAGACGGTACTGACAAGACGTGCGGGTCTTCGTCCCAGTCTTCGCCGTCCCAAACTTTGACACCTTGATAGCCGCTAACTGCCAGATATTTAACAACAGGATGCCATGCTAAATCGAGGATAGATGATGAGTCGAAATTCAGCGTTACTTCAACAACATCATCATCAGCATTCCAAACTTGAACGCAGCGGCCCATACTAAAAGCTAACTGATTGCAGTTCGGACTCCAAACTAACTTGTCCACCCAGACGCGCTGGTTGTCCAAATTAGCAATTAATTCCCCAGAATTAACGCGCCAAATTTGCACCCGTCCGTCTTGTCCGCCAGCAGCTAGGAATTGACTGTCGCGTGAAAAAGACAAGCAATCGGCTGATTTACCCGTAGCAGTTTGTAGCGGTTGCAAGGACAATTCATTCATTGTCCCTACAGTCCCTAACATCACTTCGCCCGCAGCGGAACAGACTGCTAAAGTTTTGCCATCCGGCGACCAAGTAACAGCAGTTACGTAGTCAGACAGCATTTTTTTAGCGTGAAATTGCAGGGTTAGTTCACTTTTATTTGTCTTTTTGTTACCCATATTTATTGAATCTGACATATTGTACTATTCTTAAGAACGGGCAAGATGCCCGTTCCACAAGAGATGAATTCTCTTCTTGTGGAACAGGCATCTTGCCTGTTCCCTTCCACAAAAGATGAATTTTCATCTTGTGGAACAGGCATCTTGCCTGTTCCCTTCCACAAAAGATGAATTTTCATCTTGTGGAACAGGCATCTTGCCTGTTCCCTTCCACAAAA
>NZ_JAUBVD010000051.1:0-13694 GCF_036705675.1 Microcoleus sp. AT8-A3 | reverse complement strand
TCTTGTGGAACAGGCATCTTGCCTGTTCCCTTCCACAAGAGATGAATTTTCATCTTGTGGAACAGGCATCTTGCCTGTTCCCTTCCACAAGAGATGAATTTTCATCTTGTGGAACAGGCATCTTGCCTGTTGCTAAAAGGCTTATTGAAAATGCTTCAATATGTCAGTTAAACCAGACATTTACGAAAATCCTCTCGCAATTGATTTTCGTTTAAATTCCGACCGATAAATACAAGCTCATTTTTCGGAATTTCTGTATCTTTCCAAGGTCTATCCGGCCTGCCATCGAACAGCATATGCACTCCTTGAAAAACAAATCTGTTGTTTTCTCCAGCCATATTCAAAATGCCTTTTGTCCGAAAGATATTCGTGCCTTGAGTTCGCAACAATTCGCCGACCCAATCGCTAAATTTGTTGCCATCAATAGCACCGGATTCGACTATTGCTACCGAGGTAACAGTTTCGTCGTGTTCGTGAGTGTGTTCGCCCAAAAAGTCGGGTTCGATTTCTAATGCCCGGTTCAAATCAAATGCTTTGACGCCCAACAAAGCATCCATTTGTAATTCAGCGTTGTGAGTACGGTAAATTTTTGCCATTGCATTCATGGCGCGAATTCGCTTTTCTAATTCTGCCAATTCTTCGTCAGTCACTAAATCAGTTTTGTTGAGCAAAACTACATCGGCGAATGCAATTTGTTCTTGAGCTTCGTCTGCGTCCCAGTGCTGCCAGATGTGCTTGGCATCGACTACGGTGACAACTGCATCTAGCAGTAATGTGTCCCGCATATCTTCGTCTACAAAAAAGGTTTGAATTACTGGTGCGGGGTCGGCTAAACCTGTGGTTTCGATGACTATGTGGTCGAATTTGTCTCGCCGCTTCATCAAGTTGCCGATAATCCGAATTAAATCGCCTCGCACTGTACAGCAAATGCAGCCGTTGTTCATCTCGAAAATTTCTTCGTCGGCATCAATTATCAGTTGGTTGTCGATGCCTACTTCGCCGAACTCGTTGACGATGACTGCAACTTTTTTGCCGTGTTCCTCTGTTAAAATTCGGTTCAGTAGCGTAGTTTTGCCTGCACCCAGATAGCCTGTGAGAACGGTAACAGGAACTGATTCGATCGCCCCAGCACTCACCATACTTGACCTCGATTAGTGTACAATGATAACCATTATCGTTATTTTACACCAAACTTGCTGGTAGTAGCAAGTTTATTAAAAAATGTTAAGAGTTTTTAACTACAGGAATACGCAGTCTTTGGTTCAGGGCTTACCCATAGGGCTAGAAACCGGGTTTCTACGAGTTTTGGAAGAACGAGAAATATAGGAAGAAACCCGGTTTCTGAGGTCAGCGTGTGTGGCTAATGACTGATGACAATTAATTGTTAATCATAGCTGCAATTCGATCGCGCTCTAACTCTCGACCGATCAGCACTAATTTGGTTTGACGGATCTCGGAAGATTGCCAAGGGCGATCGTAAAAATATTCTATCCGAGAGCCCACACCTTGCAACACCATCCTCATCGGTTTCTTGGGAACCGCCACAAACCCTTTAATCCGATAGATTTCCTCCTGCTGCATCAAGGATTGCAGTTTTTTCACCAAAGCTTCAGGTTCAAATTCGCGATCGGCAATAAAGTAAGTCGAGTTAATATCATCATCGTGCTCGTGTTCCTCCTCAGTGTCGTGGTGACTTGGGCGAGACTCCAAATCATCCTCAACCGCCGCATTAAATCCCATTAACACATCCGGGTTAATTTCGCCACCTTTGCAGGGCACAATTTTCACACTCGGACGTAACTCTTGCTGCAACCAGCTTTGGACTTTCTTGTGAGTTTCCACATCTACGCGATCGACCTTCGTTAAAAGTACCATATCGGCACAGGCTAACTGGTCTTCAAACAATTCCTCGATCGGAGTTTCGTGATCTAAACTATCATCAGCCTGCCGCTGTGCCATCAAAGCATCGATATCACCGACAAAAGAACCGCTAGCAATAGCTTCGCAATCGACAACAGCAACCACACCGTCTACAGTAGCACCCGTGCGAATTTCCGGCCAGCGAAAAGCTTGAATCAAAGGTTTAGGAAGTGCGAGGCCCGAAGTCTCAATTAAGATACAATCTATTTGCTCTCTACGCTTCAACAATTCCTGCATAGTGGGCAAGAATTCCTCTTGAACAGTGCAGCAAAGACAACCATTTGTTAGTTCAACAATATTGCTGCTGACATTTTCTTCTTCGTCGCAAACTTGGCAATCGCGCAGTAGTTCTCCGTCAATTCCGATTTCGCCAAATTCGTTAACCAGAACAGCAATGCGGCGACCTTGATTATTTTGCAATAAGTGGCGAATTAAGGTAGTTTTACCGCTACCAAGAAAACCAGTGATGACAGTAACAGGAATTTTGTGCATTGATAATTTAGTTGTTGTACTGTGATTGAATATCTTTCAATTTTGGGTCAGTCAATTGCTGACAGGAAACTCGTTAAACCGACATTCCGGCAGGGGTTTAAACCCCTGCCTCAAAGCGAAAGTCCTCTCAAGAGGACTAATGAGTTTAAATTTTTTATTCTCAGTCCTCTTTAGAGGACTTTCGCTATTAGCCAGGGACTTAAGTCCCTGGCGGATTGGTGGTCTTAGTTATCGCCGATGGGCCGAGCATGGTAAGGAGAAAAACTCTAATTTGGTAGTGGTGGAATCTTTGCTAAAACACCTTTTTTCAGAGCTTGAGGACGCTCAGACCAAGGCAACAAACCGTCTGGTTTAGCATAGTATTGACCCGCGCATTCGAGTACCGCCTCGACGCTTTCCGACTCATTTGCTGGTAAATCGCCAAACAGATAAGTGTACTTTCCAACAGCAGCAAAAGACACCGCACAAGAGTGACTACAAGCACTCATGCACTCAACCTCTTGAATCTCAAACTTATCAGAAAACTCCCAATCTTTAGCGAGTTGCGACAAATTTTCCATAAATTGTTGACCGCCGCTTTTACCTTCGCGCTTGCCGTTTTTCCAAACACTAGCGCAAGCAGTGCAAACAAATAGACTGTGCTTTGTGCGTACAGCCGTGTTAATTCCATCCATCATCCGTACCTCGCAGATGCGTTCAAAAGTGAGTTATATATCGGCGGGCATTCTGACTTGAGAAACCCCAAGGGTTTCATTACAGTTGCGGGACAGCGCCGGACTTGCACCGAACTTTCCCCGTTTCCTCTAACGGCTGCTCCCCGCTAGAACCGATCGCGAAATCACATCATACCGCACTTACCGCCAATCGATTTTAGATTTTAGATTTTAGATTTTAGATTTTAGATTTTAGATGGGAGAAAGCGAGCCCAGGGATAAATCTGGGGGCTGGTTTAGTAGTTTGTAGGATGCGCCACAAGCACCCTACAGATTACAAATTATGCAGTTTCGTGCTGCCGCCATGCGGGATGCCACAGCAATTCAGCAGTCGATCGCTTCTCGACCATTTCAGGAGTAATCATACAGTTAGCCACATCCTTGCGAGAAGGCAACTCGTACATCACATCCAGCATTAACTCTTCTAAAATGCTGCGGAGAGCTCTCGCGCCAGTTTTACGACGATAGGCCTCTTGGGCGATCGCCCGTAGCGCTTCCGGCTGGAATTCCAACTCCACGCTGTCCATCTTCAACAGCTTTTGATACTGCTTCACCAGCGCATTCCGGGGCTCGGTCAATATCTGCATCAAAGCTGCTTCATCCAGGGGCGAAATCACCGTCACCACCGGTATCCGCCCCACAAACTCAGGAATTAAACCAAACTTGACTAAATCGTCCGGCTGTACCTGCTGCAAAATATCAGCGGCCCGCTTATCCTTCGCCGGCAAAGTTGAGTTGGTGTCGCTTTCTGTTGGCTGAATAAAGCCCAAGGATTTTTTACCCAAACGCTGTTCAACTATTTTTTCCAAACCGACAAAAGCACCGCCACAAATAAATAGAATTTTGCTAGTGTCAACTTGAATAAAATCTTGGTAAGGATGTTTGCGGCCGCCTTGCGGGGGCACGTTAACCACTGTTCCTTCCAACATTTTTAGCAGCGCTTGCTGCACTCCTTCTCCCGATACATCTCTAGTGATCGAAGTGTTTTCGCTTTTGCGAGCAATCTTGTCAATTTCATCAATATAAATAATGCCCCGCTGCGCCGCTTCCACATCAAAATCGGACATTTGCAACAGCCGCAGCAAGATATTTTCTACATCGTCGCCGACATATCCAGCTTCTGTCAGTGTCGTCGCATCAGCTACGGCAAACGGAACTTCGAGCATTTGCGCCAAACTTTGCGCTAACAAAGTTTTGCCACAACCTGTGGGTCCTACTAGCAGGATGTTGGATTTTTGCAATTCTACATCGCTGTCAGGGGAAGACTTGTCGCTATCTTTTACTTGGTCAACGCTCAAGCGCTTGTAGTGGTTATAAACTGCTACAGAAAGGACTTTTTTTGCTGAGTGCTGGCCGATGACGTGGTTGTCTAAATGCTGCTTAATCTCTGTTGGTTTCGGAATTTGACCTAAAACAATTTTCGATTTATTCGATCGACCTGGGCGCCTGGTTCCTTGTCCCTGAGACTCTCGCACCTCTGATTGGGGAATCTGTTGGCCAATTGTTTTACTGGAGTCAAAGAACTCCTCCTCTAAAATTTCATTGCACAGTTCCACGCATTCATCGCAAATGTAGACGCCGGGCCCAGCTATTAACTTGCGGACGTACTCTTGCGACTTGCCGCAAAAGGAGCATCTGAGATGGGAGTCATATTTTGACATATTTGCCTCTTACTTTACGGTTGCGGTTGCTTGTTTCGACTGGGGAAGTTGCCGCGGGAGTTACCTTAGCTGTGCCCTAGAGGGGTTTCCCGATCGGACACCCAAGCCAGTCAGTCGATTTTAGATTTTAGATTTTAGATTTTAGATTTACTCCACAGATGAATTTTGGAGCTGAACTAGGGTCTAAAATTTGGGGCTCTGCACGACTTAAGTCGGGGGCTTGTCTCGGTTTTTTGGCGCAGTCAAGCTTCGCGATCTCTGTTTCTAAGTTAACACTTTTGAGGCTTTAGTGATTAGTCATGAGTCATGGGAGCCAATTTTAATTTTTCATTTTCACTTGAAAATAAAGCCGCACGGGCTTACCATTTTTTGTATTCCAAAAATTTTCCCGACATAATTATTTTCACTCGATCGCCTTTTGGGTCTGCTTCTTTCTCGACATCCAAAGTAAAGTCGATCGCGCTCATAATCCCGTCACCAAATTTTTCGTGAATCACTGCTTTGAGTGGCATCCCGTAAACCTGCATAATTTCATAGAAACGATAAATCAGCGGGTCAACCGGAACCGAGGATTCCAAAGAACCTTTTAACGGAGGTTCACAGAGAACCGCAGCCGTCTCGCTATCTAGTCCCAAAGCCGATACAATTTTCTCGGCTTCATCTGCTGATGCGGTAGCTTGACGGTAAAGAACCGCCGCAATCCAAACTTCGTCGCGCCCCAAAACTTTTTCCAAATCTGCAAAACTAATTCCCTTAGCTTTTTTAGCAGCCAAAAGCTTTTCTGTAATTCCTGAAATTGCCATTAAATATTCTCCCCTTCACTTCAGTGCCAGATGTGCAATATGTCTCACATTTTGGGGATTTTGTCAATACCAAATTGATAAAAAAAATCAAATTGATAGCTCGGAACTTCAGCAAAAGCTGGTCTCGTCTACCCCCACAACTCATACAATTTGAGATTTGAGATTGGAAATGTTAGATTGGCAATGACTGATGACTACCAGGGTTGAGAGCTAGTCAACAGTTGCATTATTTTTGCCAACTCGTATCACAACCGCTAAATCCTAAAATAACTCCTAACTGCCCAGGGGCAATCGTACAGTTGGCAGTATATGTAACAAAAGTTACACACGCCAAGGCCTTCGGCATTCGGCAAACGGGTGAATTTTGATCGTGCTAGCCTGAAGCTCAATCCTCGCTCACGCAGCCAAAGCCCCTTTACCACTCAAAATCGGCAACTGACAAAAGTATTGTAAAACTTCATTGAGTTTATAAGCAATTATAAACAATAATGGTATTCTATTGTTGTGAGTGTTGAACAAGGAATACGCATCGCCCAAAAAACGCAACTCTCAAATGCAACTAACACAGAGGCACATCATTAAATCAACGTCACACCGTTTCGCCCAAATAGACGAACTAGCTTTCAAGTCCAAAAACCTCTACAATGCCGCCAATTACGTCATTCGTCAGAGCTTTATTTATGGATGGGGTTATGTCAATTACAACGAAATGAACCGATTGATGAAGTCTCACGAAGCATATAAGGCTTTGCCTGCTAAAGTAAGTCAGCAAATCTTAATGGTGCTAGACAAGAATTGGAAATCGTTTTTTGAAGCCATTAAAGCTTACAAAGCTGACTCTTCAAGATTCACGGGTAGCCCAAAATTGCCAAAGTACAAAGATAAGACTAAAGGGCGAAACCTTCTCGTCTACACGATTCAAGCAATTAGCAGCAAACAGTTGAAGAAAGGAATCATTAAACTTTCCGGCACTGAACTTTCAATTAAAACCCAACTCAATCCCAACCAGATTTGTCAAGTTAGACTGGTTCCGAAATGTGATTCCTATGTAATTGAGGTGATTTATGATGAAGCGGAGTCCACCCTTGGCAATGCCAACTCTGTAGCTAGTATTGATTTAGGACTGGATAATTTAGTGGCGTTAACTTCAAATCAGCCGGGATTTATCCCTTTGTTGATTAACGGGCGACCATTAAAATCGATTAACCAGTTCTACAACAAACGCTGTTCACGATTACAATCCCAGTTGAAAGGGAATCGCAAAACTTCACCCCGGATTCAGCGCTTAACTCGCTGTCGCAATCAGAAAGTTGACAATTACTTACATCATGCCAGCCGCCTAATTATTGACATTTTAACGGCCAAGCAGATTGGGACGCTAGTAATTGGCAAGAATGCACAGTGGAAAACTGGAATTTATCTAGGGAAGCAAACCAACCAAAACTTTGTCAGTCTCCCTCACGCTCGACTAATTGAGATGTTGGAAAACAAAGCTTGGTTGGCGGGAATTAAGGTAATCGTGCAGGAGGAATCCTACACGTCGCGGTCAAGTTTTTTGGACTTAGACCCAATCCCTGTTTACGGAAAAACTGATAAAGAGCCTGTGTTCACTGGTAAGCGGCTCAAGCGAGGTTTGTACAAAACATCGACTGGTCAGTTAATTAATTCTGATATCAACGCTTCGTACAACATCCTCAGAAAAGCAATCCCAAATGCCTTCAGCGATGGGATAGGGAGCTGCGTAGTTCAGCCGAGGCGGGTTAATCCGCTCAAAGTAAAAGTGAAGGGGGAGGGACTTGAAGCCTCCCATGCCTATAAATGACTATACTTTTACCAGCTATGGAGATTCAGACCAAAGATTACACGATCCAGTACGATCGCACTACGCAAACAGTCACCTGTAGCGGGTCGTTCCGACTCAGCCAGGTGGAAGAATACGCACCGATCGTCGATCTGCTCAACGAAGTGGCTGACTCCTGCCCAAACACGGTGACTCTAGACTTGCGAAAGCTAGAATTTTTAAATAGTTCTGGAATTAATATTCTCTCAAAATTTGTGATCAAAGTGCGCCAGCAAAAAAATATTCAAATCGCCATCAAAGGTTCTAAACAGATCCCCTGGCAGATAAAATCCCTGAAAAACTTGCAGCGGCTGATGCCTTCCTTGCACTTAGAATTGGAATAATAGCGAAAAAGGTAGACAGTAATCCCCGGCTAAGTCCGCGAACCAGGATCGGGGTGGCTGAAGTTAATCGGAATAAGTCATAGTTAAACTAGCACAAAACCATAAAAAACTTCAGAACCGACTAAAATTTACCAATTTTCAATTGCTATGCAGGAAGAACCATCGACAGAACAGCTACTTTTCGACGTTCAGCGGCTGAGTGCGGAACTTGAAAACTTGAAGCGCGAAAAGGTTGACCTAGAACTTTTGCTGGAGACTACCACCGAACATTCAGATACGATGGAAGCTCACTTGCTGAGCAAAGCTCAGTTGGCGCTGCGTTCCAGCGAAGAGCAGTTTCGGGCGATCGCCTCGGCAACTCCCGTGCCGATATTAGTTTCTCGCCTCTGTGACGGCTTGATTATGTATGCGAACGCTCAATTGGCTTCTCTCCTGAGCATACCTCTAGAAAAATTGATCGGCTGCAGCACTCCAGACTTTTACTTCAACCCCGCCGATCGCCCAAAGGTACTTGAGGCACTTGCTAAAGAGGGATACCTGCAAAACTACGAACTCCACTGTAAAAAATCAGACGGCACCGCTTTCTGGGCCATGATCTCGGTTCAGTCGCTGGTGTTTAACGGCCAGCCGACGGCATTGTGCGCCTTGTACGACCTCACCCAGCGCAAGGAAGCAGAACAAACCCTCCAAGAGAGCGAAAAGCGCCTCCGCCGCCAGAGTTTGGCTTTGTTGCAGCTAGGTAGGCAGAGGACTCTCAACAGCGGTGCGCTGAATGTGGGAATTCGCGAAATTACCGAGGCTGCAGCCCGGACTTTGGATGTCGAAAAAGTCAGCGTCTGGCTTTACAACCATGGAAGATTTGGAAATCGCTACCCCAGCGATCCCCAGCTAAATTTTACTGAGAGATTACTCGCCCACAACCAAACAGAGGCAATCGAGACAGATACCGCTGCCCCAGAGCAACACGAGGGAGTTAATCATTCTAAGTTTAAAATCCCCAACCTCAAATTAGTTTGTCTCGACGTGTACGATCGCACCCAGGAGAATCATTTGAGCCGGGAGTGCATATCGGCAAGCGATTTAAATTTATCAATTTTAGATGTTGAAGGCGACGCACCGCGCGAAAATTTGCGATCGGACAATGGTTTAGAACCTACGACAAAGACTCAAAACTCTCTACAAACAAATTTGTCCCACTCATCTTCCCTCGCCGAACATTCCGGTGTGCTGCCAAATGCCAGCAAGCCGAATTCATCCATATTAAATGTAGCAATTAGGCTCGGTGGCCAGATCGTGGGCATTCTCTCTCTCGAACATATCGGCGCGCCCCGCCAGTGGGCTCTGGAGGAGCGCACCTTCGCTGATTCTTTGGCAAATTTGGTAGCACTGGCGATCGAAGGATTTGAGCGCCAGCGGGCTCAGGAAGCCCTTTCCAAAGCCAAAGCACAGCTAGAAATGACCGTCGATCAGCGCACCGCTCAACTCACCACCGCCAATAAACTGCTCCGCATCGAAATTGCCGAGCGCAAAAGAGCCGAAATAGCCTTGCAAGAAGCCTTACACAAAGCTGAAGCAGCTTCGAGAGCTAAAAGCACTTTTTTAGCCAATATGAGCCACGAGCTGCGGACACCGCTCAACGCGATTATCGGTTACAGCGAAATGCTACAAGAAGAAGCACGGGAATCGGGACTCGAAGAAATCATTCCCGATACCCAAAAAATTTATAACGCCGGCAAACACTTGCTGACTTTAATTAACGATATTCTAGACCTTTCTAAGATAGAAGCCGGTCGGATGGAGCTTTATTTAGAAAAATTTGACCTCTGTAATTTAATAGAAGAAGTTGTTGCTACTTTGCACCCTTTGGTCGAAAAAAATCACAATCAATTGCAAGTTTCTTGCTCTGAAAATTTGGGAGTGATGTATGCAGATTTGACTAAAGTCCGGCAAATTCTGTTCAATTTGCTCTCGAATGCCCTGAAGTTTACCGAAGGTGGAACGGTGCTGTTGAGCGCGACTCGCGAACCCGCAGGCGACAGCGATTGGGTTTATTTACAGGTATCTGATACGGGGATTGGAATGTCGGCCGAACAGCAGCAGGGTTTGTTTCAACCTTTTATTCAAGGGGACGCTTCGACTACTCGCAAGTACGGCGGCACCGGTTTAGGATTGGCCATTAGTCGCTTGTTTTGCCAGATGATGGGCGGCGATATTACTGTTGAGAGTGAGTTGGATGTTGGCTCTACTTTTACGGTGCATTTAAATGCAAAAGTTGATATTAGTTAGAAACAAGTTGGGCAACTAGCAATGTAGGGGATTTAAGGGATTTAACGGGTGGGAATTTTTCCCGAAATTGTGTACCGGATTTAACGGATTTAACGGATGGCAAAAGATGGAATAATTTCCCCATTACCAATTTTCCAATTACCAATTACCCATTACCAATTACCCATTCCCTTTTTAATTGTGACACCGATCGCGATCGACCTCTGTTGTCGATCACACAGTAGCATTTTTTTTCAGCCTAGAATACCTATATTATTCCAAGATTGTCCTGCAGGCACGATCGGGGGCCTCGCTGCATTCACAAGTCCCACCTCAACCTAATTAAGGCGGTGGGGGGTTGCTTCCAGAAAGGCAATTTGGTAAAAGTAATGCTATGGTCGCGAAGCAGTAGAAGGCAAAATTTAACAGGAAATCAGGAAGTTTCAAAAGTCTCTGGACGCAGAAACACAATTCTGCTTTTTGCCTTCATACTGCTTCTACGGGCGAGATAGCATTGCTGCTGAAAGCAATGCACAATTTCTCAGAATCAAAGGAGTGCATCTACATGATTAAACCTTGCAGTCAACCGCTAAAAATAAACCCTTTTACTTGTTATCGCGATCCGGCTACAGGCAGGTGGACTACTGTAGTTACAAGTGTTCCAAACACTGGCGAAACAGACTCTAGTTTAAAAGCAGAAGCCGAAGGCGAAAACGAAGGTAAAACAGAAACGATCCTTTCTGCTTCGCCTGCTGTCTCGGTGTCGAAAAAAGTCCTTTCTTTCTCCCTGCCTCCGTTTAAACACCGTGCCAAAAAATCTGCTGTTAGTGTCAGCAGGTAGCTATAGCAGGGGTCTAATCTAGTTTCCACGGTTAGTCCCCAACGCTCGCCCAACTAAACAAAACAAACTTATCCATAGCCTAAACGACCAAAAAGCGATATACTGGCAGCAAACTTTCTCCTTCAATATTCGTGAAGTATTTGCTCGATCGCTGCCTCCACTTTGTATGGACAGACCGACCAATTCGCCAGCGGGGAACAATCATCGTTGCTATCCCCATTATTTTTCTGTTTGCTTCACTGCTAGCAATTGCACGCCTCCGGCAGATTACCATACAGATAAGAGAACGAGCAGATACTAATAGGGCAATACTTCAGGAAACTAACCGCTTGTTAACCCTCGTGGTAGATGCGGAAACGGGCATTCGAGGTTACGGGTTGACGAAGCGCCGCGCATTTCTCTCACCCTACTTAGAAGCCAAGAAGAGTTTGCCTCCGCTGCTGGCTGAACTCAAGGTTATGGTTCAAGAAAATACACTGCAAGCTCAGCGATTTGAAGATATCAAAAAAAGTACCGAACAGCATATAAATTTCTTGCAAAACACTTTGAATAAGCTCGACAGTTCGGCAACAAGCGTGCAGTCGCCGGAAATAATTGAGGTGTTCACTCAAGGCAAAGCGAGGAGGGATAACCTGCGTGCAAAAATTAATGTGTTTGCTAATGCCGGCGAAGCCTACCAGAAAGCTCTAGATCAGCAAAGACGGGGTTTGATAGATTTCACTAATTTTGTGCAAGTTGCTGGTTTGCTTTGCGGCTGTTTTGGCGCCGGGGCTTCCTGGTATTTATTTGATGGTTTAGAGAAGGAATTAAGGAAGCGGGAAGCAGGCTTGGAAGAAAGTAAAAGTCGCATTCAAGCTGTGGTAGACAATGCGGCTGACGGGATTATCACTTTGGACGCAGGGGGAAATATTGAGTCTTTTAATAGGGCAGCAGAAAAGATTTTTGGCGAGAAAGCCGATCGAATAATTGGCTCTAACTTGCGGCGACTGATAGCTCAACCCCAGCCTTACAGCACCGTGGGGGATTATTCGATCGAATATTTTGTGTTACATCCAGATACTACGCTGAAGACTTACCAACAAGAAACAGTTGGAATTCGCCACGACGGAACTAAGTTTCCGATGGATTTAGCTATCAGCGAAATGCGTCTGGCAAATCAACACTTGTTTATTGCGATTTGCCGCGATGCCAGAGGACGGAAACAAGCGGAGGAAACTCTGCGAAAGCAAGCGCAAATGCTGGATTTGGCCAACGATACGATCGCGGTACTAGACTTGAATGGAGCGATTTCTTATTGGAATTTAGGGGCCAAGTGGCTCTACGGGTGGCGGAAGTCGCAAGCAGTAGGAAAAAATATTCACAAGCTTTTACAAACAGAATGGGTTCAACCTTTTGAGGCAATTCAAAAAGTATTTTTCGAGAAGGGTTCTTGGCAAGGAGAACTGGTGCGAACTAAGAAAGACGGGACAAAAATAACGGTGGCCAGCCGGTGGACTTTGCAGCGCGACGAGCAAGATCGACCGATCGCTATTTTGGAAATCAGCAACGATATTAGCGATCGCAAACGCTCAGAAATTGCTTTAGCCCAAAGCGCCCAGCGGTTTCGCGCTACTTTTGAGCAGGCGGCAGTCGGCATGGTGCAAGCGAGTGTGGAAGGCAAATTTCTGTTAGTCAATCAAAAACTTTGCGATATTTTGGGCTACAGCAGGCAAGAATTGCTGGAGAAAAGATTTCAGGAGATTACTTGGCCTGGAGATTTGGCAAGTGAACAGGAACTTGTGCGCCAATTGTTAGCAGGAGAAATTGAAAATTTCTCTTTGGAAAAGCGCTACATCCGCAAAGACGGAGAGTTGGTGTGGGCAAACTTGACGGTTTCGCTGCTGCGAGAAGAAAATGGCACTCAATTTTTGATGAGTGTGGTTGAAGATATTAGGGATCGCAAACAAGCGCAGGAATCGCTGCGGTTGCGCGCTCAAGAATTGAGGTTAACAGCCCAAAATCTGGCTCAAACGACGAATGTTTTAAGAAAGCGGAATCAAGAATTAGACCAGTTTGCTTATGTAGTTTCTCACGATTTGAAAGCGCCACTCAGGGCGATCGCCAATCTCAGCAGTTGGATAGAAGAAGACCTCAGCGAGTCGATGACAGAGGATACTCTGCACCAAATGAACCTGCTGCGGGGCAGAGTTTACCGCATGGAAGGTTTGATTGAGGGACTGCTGCAATATTCCCGCGTCGGACGGATTCAAGTGCCTTCAGAAATGGTAAAAGTTGAGAATTTATTAGCCGAAATTATTGATTCGTTGGCGCCGCCGTCTGGATTTGAGGTGAAAGTTGAACCGAAAATGCCAACTTTTGTGGCAGAAAGATTGCTGTTGCAGCAGGTTTTTTCTAATTTAATTAGCAACGCAATTAAGCACAACCGATCTGAATCGGGTCACGTAAACATATCCGTTAAAGAGTTAGATGATTTTTACGAGTTTTCTGTAGAGGATGACGGGCCGGGAATTGATCCTCAATATCACGATAAAGTTTTTGTGATTTTTCAGACCTTGGAAGCTCGTGATAAAGTTGAAAATACTGGGATTGGTTTGTCGCTGGTGAAAAAAATTGTCGAAGGTCAAGGGGGCACTATTTCCCTAGAATCTGCCGAAGGTGAGGGAGCAACTTTTCGGTTTACTTGGCCGAAGCAACCTATTAGCCAAGACGGAAAATAAAACAACTTTAAAGGTAGGATGTTTAGGAATGAGAATTAAATAACTTCCACTCTTGAAAGTGGGATGGGCGTCCCGCCCGTCCAAAAAGGACGGGCGGG
>NZ_JAUBVD010000050.1:43267-46577 GCF_036705675.1 Microcoleus sp. AT8-A3 | reverse complement strand
GGTTCAATAGAAACGCCACTCGTATTTGAAGCCGAAGTATTAGCGGGTTACGAGTATGTTTTGAATAGTTTTGGTGCGGCGGAAAATATTGGCGCGGGGACAAATCCCTACGGTATTGCTACTGGTGATTTTGACCTGGATGGCAAACCCGATCTAGCTGTAACAAACCAAGGATCTGACAACGTTTCCATCCTGTTAGGAAATGGCACGGGTGGCTTTAATCCCGCGCCTATTCCTACCTTGGCGGTGTCAAGTCCCACATCGATCGCGATCGGCAATTTTAACAACGATAATTTCCCCGACTTGGCAGTAGTGGGTAGCGGCACTGGTACCGCCCTCTCAATTTTCTTAGGAAATGGTACGGGCGGTTTTGGCAGCCCGACTCCATATCCTACAGGAGTATCCCCTATCTCGGTTGCAGTTGGGAAGTTTAACGACGACAACTTTTCAGACGTAGCAGTAGTCAATGCAAGCCCTGGCAGTACCTCTGGTACTGTAACAATTTTGCTGGCAAATAGCAGCGGCAGCGGGGCATTGAATTTCAGCACTAACTTGAGCCCGCAGTCCACTCCCGCTTTCATGACAGTGGGGGACTTTAACGGAGATACTTTTTCCGATTTAGCTGTGCCGAACAGTGTCTCTAACACCATTTCTGTTTTTTTAGCGAATGGCACGGGCGGATTTGGTGCAGCTACTAATTTGGGGGCTGGGCAAAATCCAAATTCGATCGCTAATGGGGACTTTAACGGAGACAATTTCCTCGACTTAGCCGTAGTTAACACCGGCTCTAACAATGTGTCAATTCTATTGGGAAATGGCACGGGCAGCTTTGGGGCGGTCACTAATTTTAGCGCGGGGACAGGGCTGCAAGGCATTGTTGCAAATGACTTTAGCGGAGACGGCAAACTTGACTTAGCAGTAGGAGGCACCAACGGCGCTGCAATTTTAGTAGGCAATGGCAGTGGCGGTTTTAGTGCACCCATTAACTTTGCTGCGGGGACAGATCCAAACTCCATTATTGCCGGCAACTTTAATGCTGACACTCTCCCGGATTTGGCCGTAGCGAACAACGGTTCAGATAACGTTTCGGTACTACTAAATACACCCAATACAGTTAATTTCGGGGCTGCAACTTACAGCGGTACAGAAGGAACAACAGACACAGTAGTTAATATCCCCATCACCATCAGCGGTGGCACACCTTTGGGCGATGTTGTGGTACCAATTGTCATCGACCCCAGCAGCAGTGCCACCCAAAATTCCGACTACACCATTTCTCCTACAACTGTTATATTCCCCGCCGGCACTACTACTCTGACTGAGAATGTTGCAGTTACTATCAAACCCGACAACATAGTTGAGAACGCCGAAACCGCAATCCTCAACTTTGGCACAATCACCGGTGGCGTTGCCGGTACAACCAAACAAACAACATTAACTATTGCAGCAAACGGTACTGTTTCTTATGCCATAGCCGCCGGTACTGTAAGCATTCCTGAAGGCAATACCGGCACAAAGCCTCTGACTTTCACTGCGACTCGGAGTGGCAACACAGGCGGGGCAAGTAGCGTCAATTATACGATCGCCGGAACAGCTACAAACGTCAGCGATTACAACAACATCGGTGGCACTTCAGGCGCAACTGCTGTTACTGGCACAATTAATTTTGCCGCCGATGAAACATCCAAAACCATTACTCTCGATGTATTAGGCGACACCCTAGTTGAACCCGACGAAACCATTGCCGTTACCCTGTCAAATCCCACCAGCCCAGGCGTAACCCCGACAATTACCACTGCTACCGCTACCACAACTATTACTAATGATGACAAAGCTGGCTTTACTGTTAACCCAATATCGGGATTAACTACAAGTGAAGCTGGTGGCAAGGCAGAATTTACAGTCAAACTCAACGCTCAACCTACTGCTGACGTTACCATCGGTTTGAGGAGTGACAATGTTGAAGAAGGAACAGTTTCAACTAATAGCTTAACTTTCACTCCTGCTAACTACAATCAACCGCAACCAATAACAATCAGTGGTGTTGACGATTTGGTAACTGTAGCTGATGGCCCTATACCTTACAAAATTGTCACGGCTGCTGCTGTGAGTACCGATGTTAATTACAATAACCTCGATCCTGATGATGTCACCGTCACCAACAGTGACAATGAAACTCCGGGAATTACGGTGAATCCGACGGTGGGATTAACTACGGGCGAAGATGGCACTAAGGCTAACTTTACTGTGGTTTTGAATACTAAGCCGACTGCTAATGTGACTATCGGTTTGAACAGTGACAATGTTGCAGAGGGAACAGTTTCGGTTAATAGCTTAACTTTCACTCCGGTTAACTGGGATACACCGCAGCCGGTGACAGTGACAGGGGTTAATGATAGTATTGCTGACGGCGATATTAACTACAAAATTGTCACAGCGCTTGCTGTTAGCGACGATCCGAATTATAAGCTAGATGCAGCGGATGTTAGCCTTAGCAATAAGGACAATGATACGGCTGGTATTTCTATTACTCCCACGGCAACAACTGCTACAGAAGGTGGCGCGACGGGCAGTTATGAACTCAAATTAACATCGCAGCCGATCGCTCCTGTTACCATTAACTTTAATGCCAGAAGTGAAATAAATGCGATCGCCCCTGTTATCTTTGACAGCACTAACTGGAATGTTGCCAAAACAGTCACTGTCACCGCTACCGACGATAACAAAGCCGAAGGTACGCACAGCGGGACGATCGCTCACACTGTTACGAGTACCGACACTAAGTATAGCGGCACGGCAATTCAGGATGTAAATGTAGCGATTACCGACAACGACACAGCAGGTGTCAGCATTTCTGCCACGCAAACAACTGCTACAGAAGGCGGCGCGGATGGCAATTATGGGATCAAGTTAACGTCGCAGCCTTACGCCCCTGTTACTATCACTCTCACAACAGGTAATCAGATTCAGGCGATCGCCCCTGTGAATTTCACTACCGATAATTGGAATGTCGTTCAACCCGTTACGGTGAAAGCTGTTGATGATACGGTTGTCGAAGGCGCGCACAGCGGTACTATCACTCACAGTGTGAGTGGTGGTGATGCTAAGTATAATGAGGTTGTGGTTCCAGGGGTGACAGTGGCGATCGCCGATAACGATGTAGCGCCGACGCCGACGCCAACTCCGACGCCGACGCCGACGCCAACGCCAACGCCGACAACTGGCACTCCGACGCCGACGCCAACGCCGACAACTGGTACTCCGACGCCGACGCCGACGCCGACAACTGGTACTCCGACACCCACGCCGA
>NZ_JAUBVD010000050.1:0-43167 GCF_036705675.1 Microcoleus sp. AT8-A3 | reverse complement strand
CACCAGTCACGACAACGCCGACACCAGTCACGACAACGCCGACACCAGTCACGACAACGCCGACACCAGTCACGACAACGCCGACACCAGTCACGACAGGAACAGGGAACCCAAACATATTCCCGATCGGATTACCCAACTCTAACGAAACTCCCTTGGGAATAACGGAACCTAACAATCAGATTCTTAGTATTCCCACGGTAAATTTTTCCCAAGCTACTTACAAAGTCAATGAAAGTTCCACAGGAGTCGTTCAGACAAAAATTACTCTCACTCGCACTGGGGATCTAAGTAATATTTCCAGGGTGTACCTAGAACCCCATACTGGTTCAGCTACTCGGGGAACAGATTGGAACTTTCCCCCCATGTTCTCTGGTGAACTCACCTTTAACCCAAACGAAAATAGTAAACCTTTCACAATTGACATCTTACCGGATGATCAGGTTGAGGGAACACAAGAAATTGAGTTTCGGATCACCGATCGGGGTAATGCCAATATTGGCTCTCAAAGCTCTGCTACCTTGCAAATTTTTGATCCTGACTCACAGTTATTTGATCCTGACTCACTTTTCACCGACACGAACGTTCCGATATCTGGTGTGGGTTCAGCCATCTGGGGAGACTACAACAATGACGGCAAACTCGATATCCTCGGAAGTAGCCGAATCTACGACAACACCCGAATCTTCAACAAGACCGACGGGAGTTCTACCGAATATGGCTTTAACGAATCTAAGCGAAAAGACTTGCCAGGTAGTAACTCAGCGTGGGGAGATTACAACAATGATGGGCTACTAGATGTCACGCTGAGCCGCTACGAATTTAACTCTACTTCGCGTCGTAATGCTGAAAGCACACAAATCTACCGCAACATAGACAATGACTTTAACATAGGCAATGACTTTGCGTTTGAGAGACAGCTACCTGATGTTTACCCGTACGATTCCCAAGTAACTTGGGGAGATTCTAACAATGATGGTCGTCTTGATATCTTGCGAACAGGCGTTAATAATTGGGGGGGGTTTAGTACCAATCTCTACCGCAACGAAGGCGCTGTCAACGATCAATACAGCTTTAATAATTGGGCTCTCCCACTATCACTACCACGCAGTGGCGGTGCCGCTTGGGCCGACTATGACAACGACGGTAAACTTGATATTCTGCTGACAGTGCCGAATTCCAACAACTATCCAACCGCCAAACTCTACCGTAACCTGGGCGATGGCACTTTCAGTGACATTGGTTTAAAACTGCCCGGTTTGGGATATTTCGATTTTGTCTCTTCGGTTGCTTGGGGAGACTCCAACAACGATGGCAAACTCGATATCCTGCTCACAGGTCTGGATGGTGAAGGAAAACCTATTGTTAAAGTTTACCGCAATCAAACCAGCATCAACGATCCTAAAGGCTTTTACGACAGTGGTGTGCAAATACCTGGTTTGGAATATGCTCAAGCGACTTGGGGAGACTACGACAATGATGGGAGGCTCGATATTCTGCTAAGAGGTCGCGATCGCCCATATTACGAAGCAGGACAGTACATAACCAAAATCTATCGTAATACAAGCAGTGGAAGCAGCGATAGCTTTGACGACGGTGTACAGGTATACAGTGATTTAGAGCCTTTTGGTGGTTATGATCAAGTCCCTTCTACCACTTGGGGAGACTATGACAGCGATAACAAACTAGATATTTTGGTAGTACACGGCTCCACCACCAAAGTCTTCCACAACAATACCTCTAATACGAACACTCCTCCCAGTCCACCCACAGGGCTGATGGTTGAACCTGATGGCCGAAATGTGACTTTTAAGTGGAACCGGGCGATAGATGCTCAAACTCCAAGTCTCGGTTTAAGCTACAACCTGCGAGTTGGCACTACGTCAGAGGGCAAGGATATTATTTCCCCGATGTCTCTCGATGACGGAACTCGGCAATTGGTGGGCTTGGGCAATGTCAATCAAAACACCCAGTGGCAACTTAAAGACTTGCCTTTGGGGACTTATCACTGGAGCGTGCAGGCAATTGACACTGCTTGGGCAGGTTCGCCCTTTGCCGAAGAAGGGAGTTTTACTCTTGCCAACAGCTCTACAGGGCTTAACCTCAGCGTTCCCGAGACATTGATCGGGACACTCAGCAGCACTGACCCCGACAACCCCGCTCGTACAGGCCGCTACCGAGACGACTACAGCCTTGTTGGAGTAACGCCGGGGCAGAAGGTGAAAATCAACCTCGATGCACCCTTTGACACCTACCTGCAACTGGTTAATGCAGATACTAACGAGGTAATCAAATTTAACGATGACTTTGGCGGAAGTGCGAACTCGCAACTTAGCTTCAAAGTGCAGCCAAACATCAATTACCTCGTGCGAACCACCAGTTACAGTAGCGGTACGGAGGGCGGCTATAATTTGAGCGCCACCAAGATTACTGAGAACAGCCCACCAGAACAGCAGATGCGTTTAGGTGGGAGCTACACTGAGTTTAACCAAGCCATCAAAGATGTATACACCGACCTCGATGGCGGCCCGATTAATTACCAGTTAACTCTACCTGATGGCAGTCCTTTAGAAAACGGTGGCTCAAACACCAATTGGCTCAGACTTCAATCCAACTCCTCGGAAAACACCATCACATTCACCGGAACTCCCCCAACCGGTTCGCAACCCTTCGAGGTGAAGTTAATAGCTACAGACTCTTACGGTGCCAGTAGCGAACAGACTTTCACGGTAACAACCAAAGATGGGCGCTGGGTGATTGACGGTTACATAGACGGTGCAACTGTGTTCTTAGACGCCAACAAAAACGCCGTCCTCGACACCAACGAACCATCCACCACAACCGACACAGGCGGTAAATTCAATCTCAACATCCCCTTCGAGACATTCGACACCAACAAAAACGGAGAAATCGACCCATCAGAAGGCAATCTAGTAGCCATAGGAGGCACTGACACCGCCACCGGCTTACCCCTAGAAACACCAGTCACCGCACCGCCAGATGCGAGTGTAGTCACCCTCCTAACCACCTTAATCGCCGACTTAATCGACAAAGGAATTGAACCAGAATCAGCCCAATCTCTAGTCAAAGCTGCCCTTTCTCTCCCCGGCGATGTTGACCTAACTAGCTTCGATCCAATAGAAGCTACCAACAACAACGTACCAGGCGGAGTCCAAGTCTTAGCCGCAATGGTGAAAGTCCAAAACTTCATCACCCAAACTAGCGGTTTGATTGACGGTGCATCCAGTGCAGTCAATACCGATATTGTCAAAGCTGTTGTCAGTTCAATTACCAATCAAATTCAATCTGGTACAGTCTTAAACCTCAGCAATGCCGCAGCCTTAGAACCAATCATTCAGCAAGCAGCCGCTAAAATCCAGCAAATAGACCCCAGTTTCAACTCTCAACAAGTCACCCAAATTACATCGCAATCCGCGACAGTAATGGCAACAGCCAATCAACGCATTGATGCGGCTGTCTCCAACCCAACAGGAACATCAATTCCTGAATCACTTGCCCGCCTCCAACAAGTAGCCTTGGGCCCAACAACTCAAGACTTCAAAGAAGTTGGTGCAGGAAATAAACCTATTTCCCAGCTAGTTGCTGACAATACTGGTACTGCTTTAGATAGCAGAATTGAAGCTGTAGTATTACCTGTTGGGATTGCAACTCCTGTTGTCAGCGGCGATGCTGATTTGGGCAGCAATTCCCCGGATGCAATTCTCGGTACCAATGGCGACGATATCCTGACGGGCGACAGCGCGAATAATGTGTTGATGGGCATGAGGGGCAATGATTCCCTCGATGGAGTTCTGGGGAATGACACTATTTTCGGTGGCAAAGGTAGCGATACAATCCTCGGAAGTAGCGGTGATGATGTCTTATTTGGCAACCGTGGTGCTGACATCTTGAATGGCGATGATGGTAATGATATTCTTTACGGAGGTAAGGGAGATGATTTACTCAATGGCGGTTTGGGAAGTGATACTTTGGTAGGAGGAATGGGAGTAGATAAGTTCTTACTCTCTACCAATTCCGGTACTGATACGATTACTGACTTTGAAGTCGGTCAAGACTTGTTAGTATTGGGTAACGGGTTGAGTTTCTCGCAATTGGCGATTGCTCAAGATAGCGGTGCAACTTTAATCCGGTTGGCACAAACAGGAGAGATTTTAGCTTCTCTCAGTGGTGTTTCTGCTAGCAGTATTAGTGCCGTTAATTTCGGATTGATTTGAGATTGGGTAGGGAAACGGCATTGCCCATTAGTGTCAACTTAAGCTTTTAGTCCGTTAGTCTTCTCGCTCATCCGTCAGTCCGCCAGGGGTTGAAACCCCTGTCTAATAGCTAAAGTCCTCTGAAGAGGACTAATGAGTTCTTCAGTCCTCATAGCGAGGACTTTAGCTTTGAGACAGGGAATTCATTCCCTGTCGGACTATTGGTTTTACCTTAAGTTGACACCAATTGCGCTGTTGCCGTGTCCTCAATTGCCGTGTTCTCGATCGTTATATCCGATCGCCCAATCGGGCAATTTCATCATCCAATCCGGTTGATTTTACCCATTACCCGAAATCAGGATACGGCTGTGCCTTGTCCCTACAATCGATCGCGTGATGCTTAAATCCGAGCGAGGAAAATTGATTATTTTAGGGTAGGGAAACGGCAATGCCGTGTCCTCCGTTGCCTTCAATCCGCGCAGGGGGATTTTGTCTGTGTAGACGCGGTTTCAACCGCCGAGTATCTGTATAAAATGCGGATTTAATCTAACATTCCAAATCAGCACCGCTGATATCGCATTCCCGGTAACTGCGAAACTAATCCCAACAATTCCAACTGCAAAAGTATACTAGAAACCGTTCCCGCTTCTAATCCCGCTGCTTCCACAATTACATCAAAAGAAATCGGCCCAGATACGATCGCACTTAACACCTTAGCCAATTCTGGCTCCAACAGCGGCCCTTGCTTCTCAACCGTCGGATTTGGAGGAAATAGCGACAACTGCTCGGCTCTATCCAATTTTGGCATAGCTCCGAGCATTTCCAACAACCTGTCTTCGCTTAAGTGTCGATCGCTACTCGGCAGAATCGGATGAGCACCTTTACTCAGCAACTCCAAACACCCAAAGGAACGCTCATCATCCAATCTTGCTGTCAAAACATACACATCCCGACAAAAATCATTCGCTTGATAAGCAGTAATTAAAGCACCAGATTTATGCGGAGCTTCTATCACGATTGTAGCGCGACTTAAGCCAGCAATTATGCGATTTCGGCGCGGAAAATTAGTTTTATTCGGTTGAGTCCCCGCCGGATATTCACTAATTACCAATCCCTGCTGCAAAATGCGATCGCACAACCTCTCATTTTGTTTAGGATATACAATATCTACCCCCGTCCCCACCACTGCGAAAGTCCTTCCTCCCGCCTCCAAACAGCCTGTATGAGCCTCTGTATCAATGCCCGCCGCCAATCCCGAAACCACAGTAAAACCGCTTCTAGCTAAAGCCGTACTAATTTTGCGAGTCCACCTTCTGCCGTATTCCGTTGGGCTGCGAGTACCAACCATTGCCACCGTCGGCGTAATTCCTTGATTCTCTTTGCGATCGACATTACCGCGATAATACAACACTGGTGGCGGATTGGGAATTTCCAATAATAAGCGGGGATAATCTGAATCGGCGGGCGTCCAAAAACTGGGATTTTTTATAAGATGTTTTTCGAGAAATTCTTCAGGATTGAGTTTAGTTCGTTCTTGGGAAATTGTTTCAATTATCTGCTTACCAAACCCTTCGACTCGCATGAAATCTACTGGTTTTGCCGTCCAAGCTTCTGCCAAACTATTGAAATTTTGGTGCAATCTTTGCAACAAAATCGGCCCGATACCGTTAATTTGCGACCATGCCAACCAGTAAGCGCGTTCTTCTACCAAGGAGTTACCCTCAACTTATATGAAAATAATTTTATCATTTTTGGTTGAATATATAGAAATCCTAAATCATTTGTAAATTTCTTACTCCCTCCCCGAACCCGCGGGGAGGGTTGGGGTGGGGCAAAAAAATACTACTCCTGCAAAGATTGCTATAAATATTTTTTACGAACCGCGAAGGCGCTAAGAAGGCGAAGGGAATTAAGAGGGAGGTTGACAATTACTGGCTAAGGATCGCGAATTAAATAACTTACAATTTTAATTGTTATTGTGGGATGGGCTCTTATAGCCCGTCCACTCATGACGGGCTCTTATAGCCCATCCCACTTTCAAGAGTGGAAGTTATTTAATTCTCATTCCTAAGCTTTCCAATCAACGAAACGCACGTAAATATAACCAATAATTTCTCCGATCACAGTCCGAAAACCTTCGCTCGATTTCCACCATTCTTGGGGATTGTAATCTTGCGGTTCAGCAGCTATAATCCCGACTTTAATGTCAGGATTCAGCACTTCTTTGAAAATAATCCAACTTCTGCGGGCGTGAGGGCCAAAAGAATAAAGATTAATTGACTCAACTTTTATGGCAGAAGCACCTAGCCAATCCTGAAGTGCGATCGCAGAAGCAGCAGTGCGGTGTTTGAGAACACTCGCTGCTGGTACTGCTACTACTTTGTTTTTATCAAATCCTAGCGCAATACAAGTCGCGGCAGCTAGTTCGGCATAATTTTTATATTCAGCAAGATAGTAGCCTTTACTTAAAGGAACTCCTGTGGTAACTAATTGGCGGTATTCGCCTTTTTTGAATTCGGCGATCGCACTTTGGATCGCATAATCGGGCAACCAGCCTTCGACAACCAAAACATCTGCTTTAATCGGCGCATTTACCGCCAAAAACGGATGGATATTTGTGATAATTAAGAGCATTGTAATTATTAATCCCATCAGAGCAATTACCCAACCTTCCTTGGTAACTGCCCACATTTCTCGGCGGCGGATTAGACGAATTCTCATTTTAACTAGCTCTAGATGTTTTAGGGTATGGAGGCAGATTCGGCGAGACTGAGAAAGAGGGAAATAGTGGGAAAGTGATAGAATTTCCCAATGCCCCATGCCCCATTCCCAATGCCCCATTCCCAAATTATTGGTGTTTCAGATACTCAAAAACGCTTTTATCCCCGATATCCTGCGGCATTGGTTGAAAAAACTTACGCACAGCAAAGATGATAAACAAAGCCGCCCAAACAGCCAGCAAAAATTGTTCATTTTCGGCTGACAAAAATCCGAAAATATGTCCTAAAATTAACAGAGGGACTCCCGGAGTCAAAAACTTAGTTTCGAGGCGATTAAAGCAGAATGCTTCCTTAAAATAAATGCCATTTAAGGCTGCAAAAGTAAAGCCAATTCCCCACAATGTGGCGGGATGTTCGTACACTGCTAAAGCTAGAGGTTGGCTGCTTTGTAGGGCGACAAACAATGCTGCCGCGCCGCCGATCGCCCAAAACGCCTGTAGTGTGCGGTGCAGCGCAATCATGTAAATGTGAATAGTTGCCAAGCTGACGCCTAAAGCTATCCAGAAACAAGCAAAAACAGGCGTTACAGCTTGGATTGCCATCGGGTTGTCGCCCTGTTGCAGCACCAGAGTAGTGCCGATCGCAAAACACAGCGCCGCCACCCCCAATCCGGCGCGGTAAATCAACACTCCCGTGCGATCGTTTTGAGTAATCGTAAACTCGCCGAATTGTCCTTGATAGACTGGCGATTCATCAGGTGATTTCAGTAGTTGCATTACAGCTTCCTCCTATCAGACACAATGTACTTCTGCCAAGATATACTTTATTGATAAACCGAGCCAGCGAGACCGAGCGATGCCTAAATTTAACAAGCCTAAACTTAACCAGCCTAAAGTTAACAAATCTAAAGTTAACAAATCTAAAGTGGACGATCGCCCAGAGCAAAGCCAATCCCTTCCTTCACAATCCGAACTTCCTCCAGTTCAGCTTGATGAAACCATTGTAGCAGGCAGAAGACCCAAACCGGTCAACGACTTTCAGAGGCTGCTGGAGGAATTATCCGAATTGAGAGCGGGGTTCGATCCAGAAATGTTAGCGCATCTCGATGAAAATCTCCCATTTAATACCAAGCAATTTGAAACTAAAATCAGTAAAATTTTGGGGTCAAAAAATATTGATTTCAGCCTAAAAAATTCCGTCAAATATCTAGAGTACATCAAGCAAAATATTCAACTACCCTGCCACGTTACCGGCATAGAAGAGTTTGAATGGGAAGAAGAATATACAATGGGTTCCGGCAGCAAAAAAGAATATGCACGGCTCAAAAAAACTCAACCTTCTTATACTGATAGATTCACAATTAATCGGTTGGAGGATTTGGTGCTTCAGGAAGAAGGCATATTTGTGGAAGTGCAGCGCGTCAGCGATCGCCAAAAGTTTATGTTGCCTTTATCAGAGTTAGAATCCGTTGATGTAATCTCCCGAAACAATCAGTTATTAGATGATTATGCCGTGTGGTTTATCAATTATTAAGGAAGAGTGGAAAAGTGAAAGAGTGGGGGAGTGGAAGAGGCGAAGACTGGGAGAAGGGGAAGAGCGAGGGATGGGAAAAATCTTCCTTCTTCCTTCTTCCTTCTTCCTTCTTCCTTCTTCCTTCTTCCTTCTTCCTTCTTCCTTCTTAATTAAATGGAAGCCGGCAAGTGCGATCGCGAAACCAAAGCCAAAGCTTCAACCAAACTGCGAACAGCCGCAATCATCGCCACTTCGCTATTAAGTTGGCTGACAGCAGAACCGACACCAACACCCGCAGCGCCGGCTCCAATAGCGAGGGGTGCGGTGACGCTGGAGATACCGGAAGCGCAGAGTACGGGGATGGATACGGCGCGGGAAATTTCAAAAGCGGAGGCCAAAGTAGGCGCTGCTTTTTCAATTAATCCCAAGGTGCCAGCGTGAATTGGTTGAGCGCTAGTGCCACCTTCGGTTTGGATGATGTTAGCCCCAGCTTTGACTAATTCAATTGCTAATTGCACTTGTTTGTCGAGTGTCAAAATGTGGGGAACTGTCACAGAAAGAGTGATGTTTGGAAATAGCGATCGAGTTTCGCGAGTCAACTGCAAAACTTCCTCAGCTTCAAAGCGGCGGCCTTCTGCGTAGAAAGCATCAAAGTTACCAATTTCAATCAAATCAGCCCCAGCTTCTACCGCAGGCACAAACTTTTCCGGTTCCACAGCAGATACACAAATTGGCAAATCTGTCAACTGTTTTGCCATCAATACCAAATCGCGATCGGCAGCAATATCGACAAAGGAAGCACCGCCGAGATCCGCTGCTTTGACGACAGCAGCAACGTTGGCGGCATCAAAATTATTTAAACCGCTGATAATTTTCAGGGCGCGACCTTGCTCAAAAGCGCGCTGCAATTTAGAATTTACACTCATCGTTAGTTTTCCAACTCAAAAAATTTCTTAGACTCATTTTGACACGAATTAGAACAATTTTTGATTTTTAATTCTTAATTTTTAATTACTACGCGGCTGGCGAAATTTGTAAACATCTTTGATAACTTGTGCCCAGCCGTCAGAGAGAGATTCGAGAATACGAGATCCTTTTTCTTTCGTCGCCGCCGTCGCATCGCCCAACACACCGCTTTCAGTCAACTCTCGCGTCAGCCAAGCAAAAGGCAAATTCCCTTCCATACTCAGCAAACTCTCTGTTGGTA
This sequence comes from Microcoleus sp. AT8-A3, assembly GCF_036705675.1. Lineage (NCBI taxonomy): Bacteria > Bacillati > Cyanobacteriota > Cyanophyceae > Oscillatoriales > Microcoleaceae > Microcoleus > Microcoleus sp. AT8-A3. Next base: position 33,514 of record NZ_JAUBVD010000050.1, on the reverse strand, counting down.
AACCCTGCGGATAGTCGCAAACTGCCAGTTCCATTTTCACCTGTTCGGGCAAAATTGACAACATCAAACTCGTTTCTGCATCACCCGCGTGAATTCCCAACTCCAACTCCTTGGCAGTTAATAATTCAGCAGCCACATTAGGAACGCGCCAAACAAACAGCGGAAAAACCGAAAAATCCTGATATTTTTGATGAATATCCCGCGCCGCAATTTCCATCACCTGTGGCTGTCCGCCGTGACCATTCATTAACACTAATTTCCGAAATCCAGCCTGATAAATACTGTCTGCAATTTCGCCGATTACTGCTAAAAGTGTCTGAGCACTGAGCATAATTGTACCGGGAAAATGGCAGTGTTCGTTCGACTTACCATAGTACAAAGGCGGCAAAGCATAGGCGGGAATATTTGCCTCTAACTTTGCCAGGGCTTTGCCTGTAACTGCCGCGCTAATTGCCGCATCTACAATTAAAGGCAAATGAGGGCCGTGCTGTTCGATCGCACCTAGCGGCAGAATTATCACAGTATTTTCCTTATCCGGCATAGACTGAATTTCTGTCCAAGTCAGATATGGAAAAAAGCGTGATTCTGGAATAAAATTGTGCATATTACGATTCTACAAGCTCAAGGGCAAAAGTTATGAACACATTTGAGCGCCTAAAGATCGAGGGGTTTCGCCGTTTGTTTTCGGCAGAGGTGGAAATGCGAGATCTGACAGTGATGATTGGTGCTAACGGTGTTGGGAAAAGTTCTTTCTTAGAAATATTCTCACTTTTAGCAGCATCAGCGAACGGTCAGTTACAGTCCAAAATTTCAGAGTTGAGCGGTCTAACTCAGATGATAACATTAGACCGGGCTGATAGCGTGTCAATCTCCTTATCGATGCCTATAGAGAATCAGGAACCGCTTAACTATTCTCTGAAACTTGCAACCAAAGGTCAATTCTATGAAATTGGTTCAGAAACTCTAATCCAACAGCGCGATCCCAATGCTTCTCAACCTTTTAAGTATATTGAATCTCGCGGTTTAGATGTCAAATATTTCAGTCCAGACGATGAAAAGCTACTACGTCCAAACTGGCAGTACAATCCTTTGGAAAGCTCACTCGCTCAGGTTCCTAAGATGTATCGGGAACCAGAAACATTGAGACAGCACTTAGCTTCATGTAGCTTTTATAAGGCTTGGGAATTGAATCTTTCCCCTCAAAGTCCTATACGTTTACCTCAATCTATGCGTCCTGCAACTTTGCCCGGTACTAAGGGAGAAGATTTAGTTTCATGCCTTTATTATCTGCGAGAAACAGATCCAAATCGATTTGAAATTATTCAAGATACACTGGCGGCAGCTTTTCCTGATTTTGAAAGGTTGAGTTTTCCGCCAGTAGCAGCCGGAACTTTAGCAATGACTTGGAAGGATCGAAATTTTTCTCATCCTTTTTATATGCACCAACTATCCGAGGGAACGCTGCGATTTCTATGGTTAATCACCTTACTGCAAAGTCGAGATTTGACCGCTGTCACGCTGATTGATGAGCCGGAAGTTAGTTTACATCCAGAGTTGTTACAACAACTAGCTCATGCTATGAGAGAAGCTTCTCAAAGAACTCAACTAATTGTAGCAACTCATTCAGATAGACTGATCGGATTTTTAGAGCCTAAAGAGGTGCTTGTCTGCAATACTGAAGATGGATTAACAACTCTAACTTGGGCTGACTCTATAGAATTAGAACACTGGTTAAAAGATTATAGCTTGGATCAGCTTTGGGCAATGAATATCATTGGAGGCAGACCGTGAAGATTGCTATTTTGGTTGAAGGAGCAACGGAAATGGCATTTAAGTCTAACCTGCAAGAGTTTCTTCAGTTACGCCTGGGACAGCAGATGCCAAAATTAAAGTTTATACCTTGTAACGGTCGCATTCACAAAGGAAAGAAACTCAGGGTCATCGTGGAAAATTTATTGACTGGTAAAGATGCCTGTGATGCTGTAATTGCATTAACTGATGTTTATACAGGCACTAAAGATTTTAAAGATGCAGCGGATGCTAAGGCTCAAATGAAAAATTGGGTAGGGAACAATCCTAAATTTTATCCCCATGCAGCTTCCCATGACTTTGAAGCTTGGCTGTTACCTTTTTGGTCAAAAATTCAGCAAATATCAGGAGGCAATAGAGCCGTTCCTAGCGGTTCTCCTGAACTGGTCAATCACAATAATCCACCTTCTTATCGGATTAAAGAAATATTTGAACAGGGAAAACGTCGCAGTTATGATAAAGCACGGGATGCCAAAAGAATATTAGAGGGACAAAATCTCATGGAGGCTGCCGCAGTCTGTCCAGAATTAAAGGCTTTTCTGAATACTATTTTATCTCTTTGTGGGGGCGAATTGATTCCTTGACCCGCCCAAAAACGGATACGAGCCCGCCATTCCTGTTGTGGAAAAAGCGAGATTTTAGACCAAGCTCTGGCGCGGGTTTCAGACCTTGCTCGCTATATGTATATAATGTGCTGTGCGGTCACGCAAGCACTCCTAAACAACGCTTTTTACTTTCCCAAGAGCTCCTCCTATCATCAAGCGTGCAAGCTTTCACTCTTCGTGCGAGCATCTTGGCCGCTAAAAATATATAAAGCGATCGGGATGCTCGCACTCCTAAAAAAGGCTTTTTACAAAATTCGACTGCTCCCAATCAACTAGCCTGAAAACTAAAAAGTAATTTCCAAGATAGCTCACATATTCTGTATGTGGGTAGATAATATATAAATATAGCAGATGCTTTAACAGCGTGGTGATAGACGCTCGCCAGCTCAAACCGAAAGACGTAGAGATGACTAATTGATGGAAGCTTGGCAAACCCCACAAACTAATTTAACCGACATTCCGATCGCCGAGGAACTGTCGCGCCGCATCCCTCGATCGCACGATCGAAAAGCAGAAAACCGAGCGCTGCAAACGCTGGCTCGACAATTGGCAACCTCACCGCACAGGCTGCTAAAAACACTCGTTGCGATCGCTCAAGATTTGTGCGACGCCGGAAGCGTCGGAGTCTGCTTGCTAGAAGAAAATGCAACTTCCGAACAAATATTTCGCTGGGAAGCCTTAGCGGGCGCGTGGGAAGCAGCAGAACATAAAAACACACCCCGCAAATTGCGTTTGTCGGGCACCGGGATCGATCGCCAAACTCCCCAGCTTTACTTTGCTCCCGAACAATATTTTACCGACTTACAACAGTTAGAATTGCCGATCGCCGAAGCGTTAGTCGTGCCACTGCAAGCAGAAAATCAATCGCTGGGGGCAATATGGATTGTATCTCACGATGCCGATCGCCAATTCGATGCCGAAGACTTGCGGATCGCGATCGCCTTAGCAGACTTTGCCGTTGCCGCCGTACAAATCGATCGCGCCCATCAAACCAAAGAAGCTTTGCGAGAAAGCGAAGAACGCTGGCAGCTAGCCTTGCAGGGCAACAACGACGGCATTTGGGATCAGAACCTGCAAACGAATTGCCAGATCCTGAGCGATCGGTGTTTAGAGATTTTGGAACGTCGGCCCGAAGAAGTCAAAAACTTCAGCCAATTTTTGAGCTACGTTCATCCCGATGATGTGGAGATCGTGCAAAGCAATTGGCAGCAGCACTTGCATCGAGAAACCTCACATTACTGCTGCGAGTACCGCATCCGTTGTGGGGACGGGCGCTACAAATGGGTTTTAGCCAGAGGGCGAGCAATTTGGGACGAGTCAGGCAATCCCGTGCGCGCCGTGGGTTCCCTCACAGATATCAGCGAGCGTAAACAAACAGAAATTGCCTTAAAACAAAGCGAAGAACGTTTGAGCATCGCCATCGAAGGCTCAGGCATGGCAACCTGGGATTTAGACGTGCGAACAAATCGAGTAATTTGGTCGGCGACCCATTTCAGCATTTTGGGCTGCCAACCGGTACCAGGCGGGGAAGCAAGCGCGGTTGTGTGGGAAAACTGCGTGCATCCAGACGACTTCAAGCAAGTCATGCAAGCAGCCAAAACAGCTCGGCAAACCCGATCGCTCTACTCCCCCGAATACCGGATCATCCGCGCCGACAACGGAGAAATCCGCTGGTTGAGCGCGTTCGGGCGCTATCTCTACGACGCAGCAGGCGAAGCAGTGCGGTTTATCGGAGTATTATTTGATGCTACCGATCGCAAAAAAGCCGAACTCGCCCTACAAGAAAGCGAACAAACCGTGCGGCGTCAACTTGTAGAGATAGAGTCGCTCTACCAAACAACTCCCGTGGGTTTAGCCGTTTTAGACACAGATTTGCGGTTCGTGCGGATCAACCAGCGGTTTGCCCAAATGAACGGCTTGGCAGTAGAAAGGCACATCGGCCATACCCTGCGCGAAATTGTCCCCGACTGGGCAGACACAGCCGAACCTTTGTTGGGACACCTTCTAGACACCGGAGAACCGATCCGGAATTATGAACTCACCGGTGCAACTAGGGATCAACCCACAGTTGTTCGCACTTGGCTCCAGAATTGGTGGCCGCTCAGAGACAGGGGCCCAGAGATTGTGGGGATTCATATCGTGGTACAGGAAATTACCGCTCGCAAAATGGCAGAACTCGCCTTGCAAGAAAGCTACAACCGTTTCCAATTAGCTACAAGGGCGATCGACGGCATGGTGTTTGAGTGGGATTTGGCAGCAAACTCAGTTTACCGTTCCCAGGGACTGTGCTCGATCGTCGGTGTCTACCCAGAGGATGCACCTGCAACACCAGAGTGGTGGAGAGAACGCATCCATCCGGTCGATTTGGCACGCATCCAAGCCGGGGGGCAATCAATCTTGAATATTCCCGATCGCTATGAAATCGAGTACCGAGTCCGGCACGAAGACGGGCGCTGGATCGATGTTTGGGAGCGCGGCTGTTCGATCCGCAACCAGCAAGGTGAAGCGACCAAAATAGTCGGCTTCACCAGCAACATTACCCAGCGTAAACAAGCAGAAGCAGCACTGTGCGATCGTGAAACCCACCTGCAGTTGATTCTCGACAGCGCCAAAGACTACGCCATCTTCACCATTGACACCGACGGACACATTACCAGTTGGAACGCAGGGGCCCAGAGATTGCTGGGCTATTCCGAAGCCCAAATCGTCGGGCAGCACGGACGCATCATCTTCACCCCAGAAGACTCAGCAGCCCGGATGCCGGAAGCAGAAATGCACAGCGCCCTGACTCAAGGAAAAGGAGAAAACGAGCGCTGGCACCTCCGCAAAGACGGCAGCCGCTTTTGGGGCAGCGGGCTGGTGATGCCCCTGCGCGACGCAGCAGGCGAGGTGCAAGGTTTCCTGAAAATTATGCAGGACAAAACCGAGCGCCGGCAAATAGAAGAAGCACTGCGGCACAGCGAAAATCTCTACCGCACCCTCGCCGATGGCGTCCCGGAATTAATGTGGATCAACACCGCCGACGGCAGGTTAGAGTTTTGCAACCAACACTGGAAAACCTATACGGGCATGAGGCCAGAATTGCCGATGCCTGCGCCGGTGCTGCAATTATTTCATCCTGATGATCTGCCAGCAGTTGTCGCCACGCGCACTCCTGCGATTGCAGCCGGGGAAGCCTACGAATTCGAGTGTCGGGTACGCAGGTTTGATGGTAATTACCGCTGGCATCTAGCGCGACTTGTACCCGTCAAAGACAGGAAGGGAAAGGTGGTGCAATGGGCTGGTATCGGCATTGATATTGACGATCGCAAACGAGCAGAAGAAAGCTTAGCAGAAAGCGACCGCCGCTTTCGCTTCCTCGCTGAGTCGCTGCCCCACCTGCTTTGGAACGTAAGTTCCGGCGGGGAAATTCGCTTTACCAATCAACAACAATGGTTGGAATATCTGGGAATGTCTTACGAGGAAGCCGCTCAAAGCAATTGGCAATACCTAGTCCCGCCCTCGGATTTGGCAGAATCTTGGGCCCGCTGGGAAGAATGTCTAATCAGCGGAGAAGTTTATCAAATTGAGCTGCGCCTGCGGCGGGCAGCAGACCAAATGGAACGCTGGCATTTGTCCCGCGCCGTGCCAATTCGCGACGCAGGGGGGCAGATTGTCGAGTGGATCGGCACAAACACCGATATTCACGATCGCAAACAAGCCCAACTCAACGAGCAGTTTCTCTCCGATCTCGAAGCCCGCTTGCGACAGCGCTTCAACCCCACAGAAATGTTGTGGGAAGCCATGAAAAGTCTGGGAGAATATTTAAAGGTCGATCGCTGCATCTGGCACGAAATCGATTTAGAAGCCGATCGGGCAATTGTCCACCAAGACTGGCACCAGTCCGACATTGCCAGCGCCGCCGGCACCTATCAAATCTCAGACTTTAAGACGCCAGAACTGAAAGCTCTGTCTATGGCAGGTCAAACCCTTGTCATCTCAGATATCGCTACTTACCCCCATACAGCGCATTTATTCGATAACTACGGTGCCGTTTGTATTCGCGCTTTGGTCGATGTTCCCTGCCTTCAGGAAGGGCGCTGGGTGGCTCTTTTGCTGGTGACATCAAGGGTGGTGCGGCACTGGCGGCCCGATGAAGTTTGGCTGATGCAAGAAGTGGTGGCTCGCCTCTGGACGGTGATCCTGCACGCGCGAGCTCTGCATGAGCTGCACGAAAGCGAGGCTCGGTTCCGCGCTCTAGCTGACAACATCGCTCAGTTGGCTTGGATGACAGATGCTGCTGGGGGGATTTTCTGGTATAACAAACGCTGGTTTGACTACACAGGCACCACCCTAGAAGAAATGCTAGGCTGGGGCTGGCAAAAGGTGCACCACCCGGAACACCTCGATGGCGTTGTGGAAAAATTTAGGCGCTGCATTGAAACAGGCGAACTCTGGGAAGATACTTTCCCCTTACGGGGCAAAGACGGATCGTACCGCTGGTTTCTCTCCCGCGCCGTGCCGATTCGCGACGAGCAAGGCCAGGTGCTGCGCTGGTGTGGCACTAACACCGATATTACCGATCGCAAAGTTGCAGAAGCAGAACGGGAAAGCCTTCTAGCACGGGAAAAGGCAGCGCGGGAAGAGGCAGAACAGGCTAACCGCGTCAAAGACGAATTTTTGGCTGTTTTGTCCCACGAATTGCGGACTCCCTTAAACCCGATTATGGGCTGGGCGAAGCTGCTGCAATCGAATCTTCTGACACCCCAAAAGCAGCGTTATGCCTTAGAGACGATCGAGCGCAACGCCAAACTGCAAACCCAGCTTATCGAAGATTTGCTCGACGTGTCGGGGATTCTGCAAGGCAAGGTTAGCTTGAATATTGCACCTGTGGATTTAGCCGAGGTCATCGGCGCTGCTATTGAAACGGTGCGTCTGGCGGCCCAAGTCAAGTCGATTCAAATCACCACTCAATTTGCACCGGATCTGGGCCCGGTGTTGGGCGATGCGGGCAGACTTCAGCAGGTAGTCTGGAATTTGCTGTCAAATGCCGTCAAGTTCACCCCGCCGTCGGGCAAAATCCAAGTCGTTCTCGATCGGGTGGACACCTTGGCCCAAATTACTGTAACTGATACGGGAAAAGGTATCGAACCTGATTTTCTGCCCTATGTATTCGACTACTTCCGGCAAGCTGACAGCTCGATGACGCGCAAGTTTGGCGGATTGGGTTTAGGATTGGCGATCGTCCGCCATCTCGTCGAACTCCACGGCGGTACAGTGAAATCTGACAGTCCCGGCGAAGGACAAGGTGCAACCTTGACTGTCAGGATACCTCTGATGCCGATCCAGTCTCAGACAAGTCCTGCGGGAACTGCGTCGCCGGATCAATCCTTCAATTTGAGCGGTGTCAAGGTGTTAGCGGTGGATGATGAGGCCGATGCGCTAGATTTAGTGGTTTTTCTGCTTGAGGAGTGTGGGGCAAGTGTTACAGCAGTTGCTAACGCGGCCGATGCCTTGGCGGTTTTAACTGAGTCTGTGCCGGATTTGCTGTTGAGCGATATTGGAATGCCCGACACTGACGGTTATATGTTGATGCGACAGGTTCGGGCTCTGGCGCCCGACAAAGGGGGACGGATTCCGGCGATCGCCCTCACGGCTTATGCTGGAGAAATTAACTATCAGCAGGCCCTGGCTGCGGGGTTCTGGCGCCACATTGCTAAGCCTTTAGACCCCGACAAGTTGGTGCAGGCGATTGGGGAGGTACTCGAGCGATCGGGCAAAAACATTGTTTAAAGTGTTTTTGTGTCGGAAAAGTATTTATTTAATGAACCGCGAAGACGCAAAGAACGCAAAGGAGGGAGGGAAGAAGATAGGAAGAAGTTAATCATCTCAATTCCGCTTATATCTGAGATATTGCACCATTTTTATGAACAGGCTTTCCGGCCTGTTCATAAAAATCTGATTGACAATGGTACAATATCTCAGATGTAACCAATTTAATCGTCGATCGATCGCGCATCATCTCCAATAAAAAAACCTCACAGATGGAGGTTTTTTGATGATTATTGGTGCTAGTCGGACAGGTTAAAACATCCTGTCCCTGCATGATGCCCACAGCACTAAGACTCAATTCTTAGCGGTAGTCACTTCGCACGGCAGGCTCGCGATCGCTGGTTGTAGTTGTATAGCGGACATTTTCTTCACGTTTGCGGGGAATCAAGCCCAACAAACCAGACAAACCTAACAATCCCAACCATCCCCAATCAAAATCGCGATCGTTCTCAGCATTGTAGACATCGGAGCGAGGAGTGGTGGTGGTTGTAGTGTTGTTAGTACCGCCAGTTGTATCTGTCTGAGCTGAAGCAGGCAGATGAGCTGGTGCTAGGGCTAACCCAGCAGCTATAATACCTGCACCGATTGCTTTGGATAAATCAGAACGTTTCATAATTCAAATGCTCTCTGTTGGCTAAAATCTTTAACTATCAAAACTATATCGATTGGCTTTTAAAGTTAAATCCATCTCTAGCGGTAAACATTGCTAAGTTCCACGTATAACTACAGATTGATATCAAATTTTTAGCAGGCGCACAAAATTAAAAATTGCTCGCAGAGGCACTCCGACACTAGAAATAGCGGGTCTGACCGAAAGCATCCAGGATACCCGCCACGTGATTCATTCCGAAAGCAGACTCAGGACCGGTGAAATAAAAAACCTATATCCGATGAAACTTGCCGAACGTATTTATCCGTAAGGTCAATGCTTCAATCTAAAACCTAAAATCTAAAATCTAAAATCGATTGACACCTCACCCGGTTGTGAGGCAGTGCGACAGTCTCGACAATAGACAAGGTGTTGTTGACAAAAAAAGGTAAACTCAGATATTGCACAGATAAGTGTTGGAACTCGATCGACGGAGATAGAAACTTTTGGGTATAGAGCTACGCAGCTACGTATTTCTAGACAACTTGCAGCCACAGCACGCAGCATACATCGGCACAGTCGCCGCCGGATTCTTGCCGCTGCCGGGGGATGCGTCGCTGTGGATAGAAATCTCGCCCGGTATCGAAATTAACCGAATTACCGATGTCGCCCTCAAATCTGCCTCCGTGCGCCCGGGAGTGCAGATAGTCGAACGCTTGTACGGCCTTCTGGAAGTACACTCGAGTCAGCAGGGGGAAACGCGGGCCGCAGGCAAAGCAATTCTAGAATTCATCGGACTCCGCAGAGAAGAAGGTATCAAACCGCGAGTGATTTCCAGTCAAATTATTCGCAATATTGACCCCCACCAAACACAATTAATTAACCGCACCCGCCGCGGACAGTTGCTGCTGGCGGGACAAACGCTTTACGTCTTAGAAGTAGAACCGGCGGCCTATGCAGCGCTGGCGGCCAATGAAGCAGAAAAAGGCGCATCTATTAACATCTTAGAGGTTCAGGCTGTAGGCAGTTTCGGACGGCTTTACCTCGGCGGCGCAGAACGAGATATTATAGCAGGTTCCCAGGCAGCAATTGCGGCGGTGGAAAACGTGACGGGTCGAGAAAATCCAGCAATTGTTGGTCGCAAGGAATAGCCGTTAAAGGAGATGTAATTATGGCAAATACACAGCATTTAGCGCTGTTAAAAAAAGGTGCAGTTAGTTGGATTGAATGGAGAAGTCTCAACCCAAATATAGAGCCGGATCTCAGCGAAGCTAACCTCGCCGAAGCAAATCTCAGAGGTGCGTATCTTTGGCGCTCGAACCTTTTTAAAACAGATTTGTTTAAGGCTAAATTAATTGCGGCAAACCTCGCAGAATCTAATTTTAGTTTAGCAAATCTTGCAGGAGCGCAACTGCTGGAAGCTAATTTAATTAAAGCTAATTTAACTGGAACCAACCTCCAAGCGGCTGACTTCAGAGGATCTGATTTGAGCGGTGCTAATTTAATTGGGGCGGACATTAGCGGTGCCAATCTCCAACAAACCGATTTTGGAGAGGCGAATTTAATCGGTGCGGTGATGTTTCGAGTTAATGCGATGGGCGCGAACCTCAACTGTGCTAATCTCAGTCAAGCCAATCTGACTCAAGCCGAATTGATTGAAGCACATTGCTATGCAGCCAATTTCTCTAAAGCTAACCTCGCGGAAGCTCACTTCACAGCAGCATATCTTTTCCGGGCAAATCTCTGTTTTGCACAGTTGAGCGCGGCAGATTTCCGGTGGGCAAACCTCGGCAAAGCTGATTTGAGAGGGGCTAATTTGACCGGGGCAAATCTCCGGGGAGCGAACTTGGCGGGAGCGAATTTGGGGGAAGCTATTTTGAAAGGAACAATCATGCCTGACGGCAGCATTGTTTCATCATAAGTCTGAGCAACGGAGGACACGGCATTGCCGTTTCCCTACCCCAAAATAATCGATGGCGCTCGCGAGAGATGTAACTATCGCCCGATTAATTGCAGGAAACGGCATTGCCCATTGGTGTCAACAAACACGTTAAACCGATATTCCGACAGGGGTTGAAACCCCTGCCTCAAAGCTGAAGTCCTCTAAAAGAGGACTAAGGAATTATTCAGTCCTCTTTGAGAGGACTTTCGCTATTAGACAGGGAATTCATTCCCTGGCGGACTGCCGGGTAGGCGGGAGGACTAGCGGACGAAAAGCTTAATTTGACACGCCTGGGGCATTGCCGTGTCCTGACTGTGGGTAATATTAATTCGGATGCAACCGGAAACTTATACCGAACTGGCAGTTAATTTCTACCAGGGGGCGATACTTGATAAAGTCCTCTAACGGGCCCTTGATCGGTCGGTGAATTTTGCTGCTGCGTTGGAAGTGTAAACTGATCTTGGAGTCCGCCGGGAGTAGGGAAACAGCCGCTTGGTTGAGGTCCTAGCTGACAAGCTGCAGGCAGTGCCATGATTGAGGCATCGAAGGGATTGACGGCATCTGGGACGCGGAGAATCGGGTCGCTGGAAACTTGCCGCTGCATGACTCGTCGGTAAAGGCCGCTGAGGCGACTAGCATCCCGCTCGATTTCTTTTTCGGGAAAGGCAACGACGCCGCTGGGGGAACCGATGCCTAAATAGTCGCCCAAGTAACCTTGCAAGCTGACGTTGTGGTAAAAGTCTCCTGAAGCTTCAAAGTATTGTCGGTTGAAGTCGTCGGCAATCGGGTGAAATCGCTCTGTTTGTGCTTGAGCTGGTTTGACGTATGCCAGTGCGGCAGAGGCGACAGCGAGAATCAACGCGCCGCTTAGGCTTTTTAACTTTTGACTCATATATTTGGGCCTCCTTAATTAATTCCGATTCCAATTTGACACTCCCTGACCTAAAGGACAGGGATTCTTAATTCAGCGACTGACCTTAAAATGTTGCGTCCTTTCGGCAATCCTTAAACTTTTCAACCGTGCAATTGCACCAATTGACGAGCTTAACTCACAACCACCCCAGAGGGTCTATCTCCAAAAGCGTACTAGGGTACGAACCTAGAGTTCGGGTGTGCCCCACCCTACTTGATTGAAACAAATTATTGATTTTCTGGTGGGTGAGAATGCGTTGATTCCCCAGCTCTGTTTTACAAGGTTTTCGCTACCCTTCTTTTTGCTTTTAAAAAGCTTTCAGGTTCGAGGGTGCCGACTAAAAGCCGCTTCACAACCGCCCACCTTGGGAATTACAACCATGTGTATTCTATCAAAAAGCCGTCAAGCGATTTTAGATTTTAGATTTTAGATTTTAGAATTGAAGCATTGACCCCACGGATAAATACGTTCGGCAAGTTTCATCGGAGACAGGTTTTTTATTTCTGGGTCCTGAGTTGGCGCGTTGGAATGAATCCGGGGGCTTTTATCCTGGATGCCTTCGGTCAAGCGAAAGACGGGATTTTCAACCCAATTTTTTGATAAACTGATTATCGGCGGATTATTTGTGTTTTTTATAGGGTGTGAGTTATGGATGCTGCGGATTTAAAGGTGTTGCGCGATCGACTTCTAGATTTGCTGTGCGAGTTTGCCTATCGCGAAGGCGATTTTATGCTGTCTTCGGGGCAGAAAAGTTCTTATTACATTAACTGCAAACCGGTGACGCTGCACGCTGAAGGTGCTTTGGCAACGGGACGTTTGTTGTTGTCGATGCTGTCGTCGGATGTGCAAGCTGTGGGCGGTTTGACTTTGGGTGCTGACCCGATTGTAACTGCTGTGAGTGTGGTTTCGGCTTTGGGCGATCGACCTATACCAGCTTTAATTGTCAGAAAGGAGACGAAGGGACACGGGACAATGGCGTATATTGAGGGGCCGCTGTTGCCAGAGGGGACGAATGTGGCGGTTTTGGAGGATGTGGTGACGACGGGTAAGTCGGCGATGCAGGCGGTGGAAAGGCTGCGGGCGGCTGGTTATAAGGTCGATCGCGTTTTGTCGCTGATTGATCGAGAGCAAGGTGGTGCGGAGTTTTATCAATCTGTTGGATTGGACTTTGAAACAGTTTTTACGATTAACGATCTGCAAAAGTGGATGGCTAGCAAAAAATAGGCAAAAGTGCGATTCCCCTCGTTACCAGGTTCTACCTGGTAACGCAGATGCTTTCGCTCTGCCTCATGTTAAAAATGGTGCAAGATATCAATCTTAACCACCCAGTTTAAGGCTATGCCAAAAATCCGTTTTATTGACTTATTCTCAGGAATAGGCGGCATGAGATTAGCGTTTGAATCCGCCGCTCGTTCCTTGAATCTGCAAACAGAATGCGTATTAAGCAGCGAAATCAATCCCGACGCTCAGTTAGTTTACCAGAAAAACTTTGCCGACACACCTTTAGGCGACATCCGATTAATTGACAAACTCCCTGAACATGAAATTTTACTAGCGGGATTTCCTTGTCAGTCTTTCTCCTATGCGGGCAAAAAAGAGGGCTTTGGAGACACCAGAGGCACCCTATTTTTTGAGATTGCAAGGTTAATTGATACCTTTAAACCTCAAGCATTTATTTTCGAGAACGTGCGGGGGCTTGTCAGCCACGACGGCGGCAGAACCCTCGAAACTATTAAGGGCGAAATCAAAAGCCGAGGTTACAGCTTCGATTATTTTTTGCTCAACAGCTCTAACTTTAGTTTACCTCAGAACCGTGTCCGAGTTTACCTAGTAGGAATTTTAAATGTTTTGCCCCAATTTAAGCTAATTTCCGACTTAGGCCCAAAAGATTCGCATTCCTCTAGTCATCAACAGCTATCGTTCTTTTCCCCGTTAAGTCAACCTGTCACAGTTGCAGATATTTTGGAAGACAATCCAGATCCAAAATATGATTGTTCGCCCGAATTTGTTAATGCCTTGAAACAAATAGTTAACAATGATTTCAGCCGACTGCACGGTAGGCGGCTAATTGACTATCGCGGTGGCAATTCGATTCATTCTTGGGAACTGGGTTTGCGAGGCGAGTGCAGTTTAGACGAAATTGAATTAATGAATCTTTTTATATTGAAAAGGCGCAATAAAGAATTTGGAGCTGACCAAGATGGCAAGCTATTAACTAAAGAGCAAATAGCTACTTTTTTTGCTCATCCCAATCTCGATGAAATCCTGGATTCCTTGGTGACAAAAAAGTACCTGCAACGGAACAACAATCAATACAAACCTGTATCCGGTAACTTTTCCTTTGAAGTATATAAATTTCTCGATCCACAGAAAATTTCTGTAACAATTGTTGCCAGTGATGCTAATAGATTAGGGGTTTACTATCATAACCGAGTCCGCAGGATAACTCCCCGCGAGGCGGCGCGGTTACAAGGTTTTTCCGATAGTTTTATTTTGCATCCTAATGATGATAAAGCTTATCATCAACTGGGTAATAGTGTAAGTATTAATGTAGTTAAAGCTGTTGCTCTAGAAGTTATCCAGAATGTTTTGTGCTCTACCCAACAAAAAGTTAGCGCCCGGTGAATTGGGAAGGGTGGGCGGAGTGTTTCCGCTCACCCTAGCAACTAGCTTTGCGCTACAGGTTCCTTAGCCAAAAAATTATCTAATTCCGCCAAAGCATCGGCATCAAGGTTAGATCGGTGTTTTATGGGGTGGGATTAGAAACTATGTCTGCTCTAATTTTATCAAAATCAGCTCCGGCACTTGCAGGATAAGGGAAAATAAAGTTTTCGGTGCTAAACAAGCGCAAGCTTTCAGGTTCAGAATCTATACCAATCGGCTGATTTTAGCAGAGGGAAATTATAACCTGAGTGAGATATTAACTAGAGAAGATTGTTTTAATATATTAGATGACGACGCAAGGAGAAGCAGTAATGATCTTACCTGCATCTATTAAAAGAAAATGGAAACTACTGGCAACAGCCTTTATTTGTCCTCTGACACTAATTGGTGTTGGCATTCAGCCACAACCCATTCAAGCACAACAAAATCCATCGAAGACTAATGTTGCTGCTTTGCCAGATGGTATTTACCTCTACGGAGATTCGCCACAGCCCAACCAAGTTCTTCAAAACTATATCGTGTTTCAACGCCAGGACGATCGCGTCGTTGGTGCAATCTACGCGCCGCGATCGGACTTTGCGTGCTTCACTGGTAAAATTGAGGGAAATACATTGTACGGGAAGGCAATCTCAGCCGGAAAAGTTCAAACAATTGAAGTCAATACTCAGCTAACAAATCTGCATTCTATTCGCACAATTAGCTCAAACGATCGCCGCATTCTTTCAATGTGCCAAGATACAGCGCAAGTTAACATACCCAGGTAAATCTTTTACCAAGAAATTGGGTCTAAAGCCCCGTCATAAGCTTGACGGCTTTAATTAATTATCAACTTTTGTTAATTGTTTTCTTGAACTTTTTTGCATTGTGTTCATTGTAGAGTACAATAACTAGACTACAGGTTGAATAACCGCCGATACACATGAGACACCACGCTCAAACGACTGGTCGGAAAACAATAATGGTTGGTGGGTGGCGAAAACCACGAAAAACATAGCTGGGCTAACTAATGTAAGCCAAAATCAGAGACTAAACTTTTTATTTCTAAAATGTACTGTGGGGCACACAGAAACAAGAGAAGCAATTCTCGAAAGCTTGGGGAGACAAACCCTCGCGAGGCTATCTAAATTAAGCTCGATATTTGGTTCTTTTGAACGGATACCAGGTTTAAACACTGCCGCAAGGATAGATAGTTTTAAGGTATGTCGCAGAACCAAGAATCCCCTCGCCTTCAGGCAGGGGAGTGTCAACTAGCTAAAATGGTGCATGAGGCTGGCGGTGCGTTACACGGCGTTAACGCACCCTACGAATTAATCCAATTAGCTTTGGGCTACAGGTTCCTTAGCCAAAAACTTCTCTAATTCTGTCAAAGCATCCGCATCAACCTTAGTCTGCATCGGACAGAACTTAGGCCCGCACATCGAACAGAATTCAGCAGTTTTGTAGATATCAGCCGGCAAAGTTTCGTCGTGATATTCCTTTGCCCGTTCTGGATCTAATGACAGCTCAAATTGACGGTTCCAATCGAAATTGTAACGCGCTTTCGAGAGTTCATCATCGCGATCGCGCGCACCCGGACGGCCCCGTGCAATATCTGCAGCATGAGCCGCGATTTTGTAAGCAATCAGCCCGTTTCGGACATCCTCAGCATTCGGCAATCCTAAGTGTTCCTTCGGCGTCACGTAACACAGCATTGCAGTACCGTACCAACCAGCCATCGCCGCCCCAATTGCTGAGGTAATGTGGTCGTATCCAGGCGCAATATCTGTTACCAACGGCCCCAAAACATAGAATGGTGCTTCGGAACATTCCTCCATTTGTTTCTTGACATTAAACTCAATTTGATCCATCGGAACGTGGCCCGGGCCTTCCACCATTACCTGCACGTCATGTTCCCAAGCTTTGCGAGTTAATTGTCCCAAAGTTTTGAGTTCAGCTAATTGAGCTTCATCCGACGCATCGTGAGTGCAACCTGGGCGCAGAGAATCTCCCAAACTAAACGAAACATCGTATTTTTTGAAGATTTCAATGATGTCGTTAAAGTGAGTGTAGAGGGGATTTTGTTTGTGGTGATGCAGCATCCACCGCGCCAAAATGCCGCCGCCACGAGAGACAATCCCAGTCAACCGATTTTTTACCAAGGGCAAATGCTCAATCAAAATTCCGGCGTGAATTGTTTGGTAATCAACACCTTGTTGAGCGTGTTTGTCAATGATGTGAAGAAAGTCATTGGGCGTCAGACTTTCCATATTACCATGAACGCTTTCTAGTGCTTGGTAAATTGGTACAGTACCGATCGGCACTGGTGAAGCTTTGATAATCGTGGTGCGAATTTCATCCAAATTCCCGCCGCCGGTGGACAAGTCCATCACGGTATCAGCGCCGTATTTCACTGCTAATTTAAGCTTGTCAACTTCTTCTTCCATATTGGAAGAGTTGGGAGATGCACCGATATTAGCATTGACTTTGCACTTGGAGGCAATGCCGATCGCCATCGGTTCCAAATTCGGGTGATTGATATTAGCGGGAATAATCATCCGTCCCCGCGCTACTTCCGCGCGGATCAGTTCTGGCGGGAGATTCTCTCGCTTAGCCACAAAGTGCATTTCCTCAGTAATTACACCTTGGCGGGCGTAGTGCATTTGAGATACATTGGTGTGCCCCTGACGCTTAGCGATCCATTCGGTACGCATATTTAATTTCCTTGATAAACAGCTTCCCTCCGCTGGTATTACCCAGACTCAGGTTCTAAGGGTGTTTTCTCAGCCCTGATATTCGGGCACCCCTAGCTAAGCTGTTGATTGTATCACCGATTTCTGTGCGCCACGGCAGCAACTAAGGAAATCTTAATATTGAGAGATAGATGAGGGGAGCGATCGGTCTATAATATCTAATAACTCAGGCAGAAAGGAAGCTACAAGATGAATACATTTGAGTCAAACAGTGAGCCATCTTCCCCCAACGATCTAGGGGATGAGGAACAGGAAAACGATATTCAGGATAGCGGGGAAGATGATAGCGCGGAAGATGAGGAGGACATTATTCCCTCCAGATTCTCCCTAGCAGTTGATCGAAGAGATTTTGATGTAGAGGGTCTAGTTAGACGCCTGGAAAGCGAAGACGTATTTATTCCAGACTTCCAGCGTGCTTATGTCTGGAAACCAAAACAAGCATCGCGTTTTATAGAATCACTCTTGCTTGGTCTTCCAGTTCCCGGCATCTTTCTAGCAAGAGAGCGAGATACAAAAAAACTGCTGGTGATTGATGGTCAGCAAAGATTACGTAGCCTTTTATATTTCTACAAAGGCAAGTTTCCTAACAGTCGGCAGTCGTTTGCTCTGAAAGGGGTTCATACAGAATTTGAGAGAGAGACATATAAATCACTGAAAGACCCATACAGACGCCAATTAGATGACTCGCTTGTATCCGCTACAATTGTCGAGCCACTTTCTCAAGGCGAGGACAGTAGTATTTATTATATCTTTGAAAGGCTAAATACCGGAGGTACTATCCTTAAACCGCAGGAAATTCGTGCTTGCATCTATCACGGCGAACTCAATAATTTGCTAGGGCAACTCAATCAAAACCCAGCGTGGCGTGACATATTTGGTCTCCCAGATAAAAACGGGAAAGATCGAGAACTTATTTTGCGATTCCTGGCTTTTTACTTCGAGGGCAACGATTATAAGCCTTCTCTAAAAGAATTTCTAAATCAATACATGAGGCAAAATAGACACCTTGCCCGCCAATCGGAAGAACAAATAATAAACGCATTTATCCCAACGATTGAAGCGATCCATAAAGGTCTTGGTAACAAAGCTTTTAAACCTCAAAAAATATTGATACCTACTTACTTTGAAGCTGTAATGGTCGTTATTGCCCGCAGGTTAGAACAAGGCAAAATTAATAATCTTGAACAACTGGGAGAACGCTATAAATCACTTATAGAAGATGAGAATTTCAGTGGAGTCGCTCAAAAAATACGTAATCTTACTAGCGCCGATAATGTTAGGGATAGGTTAAAATTTGCGTCCAATTATTTAGGAGATTTGGAATAGTAAGTGTTGCAGAAAAGTAGCGTTAATTATGATTATAGATTCCTGTGTTTCAGCTCTAACCTCTCGCTATAAATGAGCCACAAATTCTCTATAAGTGCAAGACAGCAGTTGATTGCCCACCTAATAGAACTTGCGCTGATTTGGGCTGTTAAATATATTGTAAGGCAAGATAGCAGTATGTTTGCGAGTGGCGCGATCGCCCTAACCCAATATAAAATCAACGCTCACTTCTAAATCGGGAAAAGCCAGCGGCGCAACTTGTTGACCGCGCCAAAACTTGAGCATTAAACTATAACCGTTCGGGCAGGGCTGACGGTAAACTTCTAAACAATTTTCAACTAAATCTACTAGCCAAACTTCTTGAATGAGCGATCGCGCGTAAATCGATACTTTCACATCTCTGTCATAATCAACCGTACTATCTGAAACCTCAACTAACAGCAAAACTTCAGACGGTACTGGATGGGCTGTGGCGTAGTAATCAGCGCGAGGTTGCAACAATACAACATCCGGTTGAGGTTCAGTGCGCTCAGTCAACTGGATAGGGTCTTGGACACCCAGAGTGGCCCGATCTTCTGGAATGAGGCTGAAGCGCCTGGTGAGACGCTTAACACAACTTGCATGACGAGTACCAATTGCAGCCATTTTAACAATCTCTCCTTCAATCAATTCCACCCGATCGCCCTCCGAGAGAATACCAGCCTCAGTCATCAAATGATATTCTTTTACTGTAAATAACCGTTTTTGAAGCTGAACAGACATATAACTATTCTCCTTGTTTGCAGCTTACCTAAATTTACCATAAAAAAAAACCGCCCCAAACGCAGCGGAAAAAAAACGAAAAATTTAGATGACAATCCTTAGACAAAAAGCATTTAAATGCCCGCTATCAAGTCTCGTTAAATACTCGTCAACAACGGGAGGGATGCACCTATAAATTTTGAACAACCGGATTGGGACTGAATTTAATAGTCGTGGACGCATAAATACCAAAGAAACCGGGTTTTTACCAGTTTTAAAGGTCGGGATGCAGTATTTTCGCAAAAAACCCGGTTTCTGACCACCCGTGCATCCAGGACTATTTAAGTCTCTTTTTCACCCGATTCATTTCCGTGTGTATCCTGTTTTAATTCCGATACAATTGCGCCTCGATCGCGCCAAGCTTCCGCATTGTCAGGTTTGATGGCAATAGCTCGATCGTAAGCTGCCATTGCTTCCTCATAGCGCTTTAATGCTGACAAAGCTGTGCCCAAGTGATGCCAAGCATCGTAGGAGTCTGGCTTAATAGCAATCGCTTTCTCATAAGCTGCGATCGCTTCTTCAGGGCGCTGCAATTTTGCCAAAGATTCGCCTTTGCCAAACCAAGCTTCGTAACACTCGGAATTAAGGGTAATTGCTGATTCGTAAGAGGCAATTGCTGCTTCGTGCTGCGACAGTTTGTCGAAAGCTACGCCTCGGTTGTGCCACACTTCAAAATCCTGCGGTTTAAGGGCGATTGCTTTGTCGTAGGATTCGATCGATTCTTGATATCGTTGCAATTTTCCGAGCACAGCCGCTCTATTGTACCAAACTTCGTATTTGTCTGGCCGGATGCCGATCGCCCGATCGTAAGAATCAATAGCATCGCTGTAGCGGAGTAGTCTCCACAGCATATTGCCTCGATTGTACCAAGTTTCGTATCTGTTGGGATTGAGTTCAAGAGCGCGATCGTAAGAATCAACTGCGGCTGCGTACTGCTGTACTTTGGCCAGCATCGCGCCTCGGTTGTGCCAAATTTCGCTGTCGGTTGCTTTGATAGCCAGGGCGCGATCGTAACTGGCGATCGCTTCTTCGTAATGCTGCAATTGACCCAACAAAGCCCCTATGCTGTGCCAACAAGCGTATTTTCTGGATTCGCTCAAACTTGCTCGCTCGTAACAGGCGATCGCCTCTTCGTACTTCTGCAATTTTCCTAGCAAATGCGCTTTATTATACCATGCTTCGTAGTTATCCGGTTTAATAGATATTGATTGGTCGTAACAGGCGAGTGCTTCTTCCGGGCGCTGCAATTTTATTAACACATTTCCGCGCCAATACCAAGCCTCATGCAAAAATTTATTCGCTAAAACAGCTTTTTCCAAACAGACTAATGCTTCATCATAATTGCCTTGAAAATAAAGCCCTTCGGCTTGCTTGATATAATCGTCAGCAATCAAATTTTCATTGCTAGCCGGCGCTGTTTGCGAATTTTGGGAATTGTTTAAAGCCGGTTGATGTGCGACTTTGAGAGCTTCTTTGGCAACAACTGCGGGAACTTGGGCAATTTCTTGAACAATTTGAGATTTTTTATCGTCAACTTCTCTCAGCAAAACTTGCAGGTGCATAATAAATTGAGATTTGAGAGTCTCAATTTGCTCCACGGAAGATTTGGAAAGTTCAGTTTCTCTAGTTAAAAAATCAAGGGATTGTTTAGCTGCACCCATTTGCGCGGCTAATTCATCCCTCAACTTTTGATTCAATTGGCTAGAATTTATGAGTTCTGATTCCAATACACCAATACCCTGCAATCGTTTATTGGCATCAGCCACCAACTGTTTGATTATCAGCCGTCGCATCATCCAAAAAAATGCAATTGTCACCGGTGGAAATACAGTACCAAGAATTAGTAAAATATTGAGCAGAGTTATGGTAGTATTAAAACCATATCCAGATTCAGATTCAGAACTACCACTAGACGGGGAGATAAAAGCGAAAACCTCGCGAACTTGAGGATTGCTTTCAGCCCCGGTTTCGATTAATTTAGCTAGCCAGGTTTCTTGTAAAGATTTTGTTAGTTCATCGCCGGATGCAGCCGGAGGATTCGCCTTGGTTTTTGCACTAGCAGATACATCCGGTTGAGCGGCAGCTACGAGCAAACCTGTCGGCGATTTTACAGCAATTCGCGGGGAAAATTGTTCGTGAGCGATCGTCTCAGGCTCGCTAATTGACTCAGCCCGACGGGATACAGTAATATTTGGGGAAAATTGTTCGTGGGCGATCGTCTCGGGCTCGCTAATTGACTCAGCCGGACGCGATTCAGTATTATTTACCGCATCAACAAAGTTGCTAGCCTGCGGTGTCTCAGGAGAAATAGGATGTGCAGCAGGATTGGCGCTAGTATTAGCAGTTAAATTGTGGGATGCGAGGGCAGCCAGAGTCAAGAGAGCTAGATTAGAGACGCGCATAAACGTCAACTCATTTACATTTAGGAGAAATTGGTGCTTGGTTGTCAGCGATCGGGCGATCGACCTCATACTCTCAGCAGTTAGAATAGCTGACTAGAGGAATGCTGACTTACTATCTCCAAAATACGCGCGCAGCCTGACTTTTCAGGAAAAGTGCCAATAATTCTGGCTGTGGAACTTTTGTCCAAAAATATATTCTCGCGCCTAATCCGGTTGAAAAACTCTCGGAATCATCATTAGGCTGGTAGGGCGGGCTTCACCAATCTGCACAATTAGCCAAAGATCCGGGTGAACCCGCCCCAAACGATGCGATTTTTAAATCTAAACCTTAGCTAAAATCGCTTCCGGCTGCTGACTTTGTGCCGCCACTTCCTCTAAATCAGCACCGTAAATTTCACAGCTATTATTCGGACTTTCAATCAGTTTAATCTTGTGCAACTCGGCGCCCAATTCCCGAACGGGCGATCGCAATAATTGCCCGATCCGAACAGCTATATTCTCCGCAGTAGGCACAACCTTCTCAAAATAAGCAATATCCTTATTTAAAAAAGTGTGATCGAACGGTTCAACAACATAATCATCAACGGCTTTTTGCAAAGCTCCCAAATCAGCAATCATGCCAGTCCGCGCATCCATTTCCCCTTTAACAGTCACCTCTAAATGATAATTGTGACCGTGACCGTTGGGACGAGCACATTTGCCGTAAATTTCCGAGTTTTCTTCAAAGCTCAAATCGGGACGAGCCAACCGATGGGCCGCGCTAAAATGAGTGGACAAAGTTAGATAAGCTTCCATTCCGTTTCCTAAATATTCAGCCCAAAGTTCGGGATGTTCAAACAATTGAATTTTGGTCACAGGCAAATGAGGGGCTAGGCGCAGCCAAATTTGCCGTGCTATGTTTTCGGTAGTTGGCAGAGTCTGCTCAAATTCCGGCCACGCTTCGTTGAGAAAGGAAAAATCGAGATCCTTGATAACTTCCCGCTTGATGACGTGCTTGACATCAGACAGGTTGAGCACCATGCCGTACTCGTCGAGTTCGCCTATCATGGAAACGTAAAGAACGTAATTGTGTCCGTGTCCCGGTGCGCGGGCAGTTGGGCCAAACCGCTCAAAGTTCTCGGCTTCGCTTAACTCCGGCAGCCAGTACCGGTGACTCGCCGAAAACTGTGCCCGACGATTGATGATGCACTGCATAAAAGTCAAGTAGGGTAAGCTTGTTAAGTTCTGTAAAGGACTCGCTTCTTAAGGATAAACTAATTTTTGCTGGAATTTTTCGATTATTTGAGGGTGCTGTAAATGAATTTCTACCAATTTTCCCAATATTGGCAACAAGTCGGCGATCGATCGAGCCACAGATCCCATTTTACGCCACAACACAGATATCCGGCAGAAAATACCGCTACAAAACAGTTTCTCGCCATCTGTTACTAACCCATCAGTTACGAGTCTTTGAGAAAGTACGCGCGTGCGTATCTATCCCCTTGGCGAAGCGTTCCCGAAGGGTAGGGAATAGACCTTTTTTGCCACACAGGACACTCCACAGTTCGAGTTTTTCCCCTAAGCTCTGCAATAGTTAGCAGTTTGCGGTTCAGTTGCGCTAAAAACTAATCACCATTTACCCATTACCAAATATTAATGAATTCGATTACTGCACGAGCCGATCGCTTTTTTGAACATTTCTGGGGTGCGATGACAACCCCGCTATTCTATATCGGGGACACTCATCTGTCCATCAGTGCGATCGTCAAACTCATAATCTTAGCTATATTTGCCTTGATTATAGCTAAGATTATCAGTGAAGGAATCAAGCGCAGTTTGCTAGTTCGGATGGGATTGGATCGTGGCAGTCGAGAAGCAATTTCCACCATCATTAGCTATATTTTAGCAACTCTTGGCTGTATATTTGTCCTGCAAAGTGCCGGCCTCAACCTCACGTCTCTCACCGTTTTAGCTGGGGTTGTCGGCATTGGTTTCGGCTTCGGCTTGCAAAATCTAGCCAGCAACTTTATCAGCGGTCTCACCCTGCTATTTGAACACCAAATTAGAGTCGGAGACTTTATTGAAATAGACAATTTATTAGGAACAGTCGAAACAATTTCGATCCGTTCCACAATTATTAAAACAATTGACGGACTATTTGTGATCGTACCAAATATTAAGTTTGTCGAAACTAACATTATTAACTGGAGTTACAGAGACCCCAGATGTCGCCTCCACATCCCCGTCGGCGTTGCTTACGGATCTGACCCAGTAATAGTTACGGAAGCACTATTAATTGCGGCGCGGATGGAATCGAATGTCTTGTCCCATCCTTCTCCTAAAGTATGGTTTCGCGGTTTTGGAGATAACGCTTTAAATTTTGAACTTTTAGTTTGGATTGACCAGCCACAGGAAAGCGATGCTATTAAAAGTGCAGTAAATTTTTTAATAGATTACGAGTTTCGCCACCGAAATATCGAAATCCCTTTTCCACAGCGGGATTTGTGGCTGCGAAATCCGCAAGAGTTAACTCATTTTTTTCACAATAACAAAGACGAGAATTCCAACGGCAAAGTTTTTCCGCAGAATACCAAACATTCAGCAGATTTAAAATCTAATTCCACCCTTTCTGAACCTAAAAATCCCGTACCTAAATCCCCTAATAATTGGACGCTGCGAGATTTATTGCGGCGAGTAACTTATTTTGAACAGTGTACGGATTTAGAACTGCGGCAGTTAATTGAATATGGCTACCGACAACTGTTTCCAGCGGGACAGGTGGTATGTAAAGAAAATGACCCAGGCGATTCTTTTTATATTATTCTTTCGGGTACTGTAGAAGTTCTTTCTCAAAAAGCCGATCAGTATATTGCTACGCTTCATGAGGGCGAGTTTTTTGGGGAAATATCTTTGCTGTTGGGTACTCCGAGAACGGCGACTGTTAAAACTAGCGAAGATGCAATTTTGTTTGTGGTGGAACGTCACGATTTGCAAAAACTTTTAAGAGAACAACCCAATTTAGCCGATCAGATTGCTCAAAAATTGTCGGAACGCCAGCAAGCTTTGAGAGACTTGGGATTGTTGGATGGCGACTCTCTGGGACAAACTCCTTTTATTAAAATTCGCAAGCGCATTCAAGTTCTTTTTGGAATTTGAAAGAGGGAAGTTCGGCAACGAGCAATGTACGGGATGTAAAGGATAGAAGGAAGAAGGAAGAGGGAAGTTCGGCAACGGATTTTGTAACGGATGTAACGGATGTAAAGGATAGAAGGAAGAAGGAAGAGGGAAGAGGGAACAATCTGCTTTTATTAAACTTTAATTTTTAATTCCTCCTGCGCTTCCCGCCGCAGTCTAGCGGCAATTCTAAACAGTTCTTGACCGGTGTGCAAGTGGCGATCGTCATAATTGAGGGTAAATAAATACAATTCTTCTATGCCGTCTCCGACTTGATTGATAGAGTAGTAGAGATGAGCGGCAACTCCGGCTACATTAGATGGATTAGGCATTGATGTAAGAAAGTTATGAGCTTTTTTGAGGAACTCGCGGCTGGTTTCGATATAAAGTTGAAACTTTTCTATCAGTTCGTCATCAAATGGATCTGCGGACAATTCGTCTATTTCTTTTTTAAGCGGCTTCAAGATACTGTTGAGCATTCTATTGACGGGTTTGTATACTTTAATCAGCCACTGTTCCATTAGTTCATCCGCGTCCCTTGCTGTTTGTGTTTGCTGGCGGCTGACGTTTGGTGCGGCTGGTGATTGCTGTTCGGTTTGCTCGGAAAATTGGCGATCGTAAGATTGTCTGTGCTGGGGGTCTCCTAATATTTCATAGGCTGCATTGAGGCGGACAATCTCTTCGTGACCCGCTGTGTCGCTGCGACTGTCTGGATGAAATAATTTGACTAAACGGCGGTATGCTTGTTTAATCTCGGCTTGTGTTGCGCTTGGGCTAATCTTTAGGGTTTTGTAGTGATTGATAACGGAAGACACGCTGTTATTTCCTTGAAATCTGGATAATCTGTGAAAAAGTGCTTGACAAAAATATCATTTTTTGCTAAGTTTTTAAGTATTTATCTGATATAAATGTCAAAGATTGTCAGTAAAAAAACTCAGTTTTCAACTTATCATAAATCTATTTTAGAAAAACATTGAGGCTTTGGAAGTGGTAAGCCGATCGACCTTGGGAACTCATATAGCGCTGCTCCCGCCAACAGTTAGCTCCTTCTTTTCTTTTCTCTTCCTTCGCCACAAAAGCGGTCAGCGCCCGCTTCGCTAACACGCCGAAAGCGGTTCAAAAAAAAGCGCCTTCAGAAAATCGGCATCATATCAAATCCGGTAGCATCGTCCTGTATTCATCTCTGTATTCTCTCCCTCTGCGTTCTCTGCGCCCTCTGCGGTTAAATCATTCCGATGCAACCGGAAACGATATCGATCGCGATCGAGAAAGCTACAATCTATCGCCATTCTTTCATCTACTAAAAAGCCAAGCAGAGCGTACAGTCTACGCCCTGCCCTGTGTTTCTGCGACTTGGGCCGGAGGCTAGCCTAGTTGAGGGCCATCGCCAGATTGAGTTCTGGATCTTGGAACAAGGGAGTGCTCAGATAGCGTTCGCCGAAGCTAGGCTGAATCATCACAATCAATTTCCCTGCATTTTCGGGACGCTTGCCGACTTTCACCGCCGCACATAGTGCCGCACCGCTGGAAATACCCGACAAAAGTCCTTCTTCTCTGGCTAAGCGACGGCCGTAGGCGATCGCCTCGTCATCCGTAACAACTATAATTTCGTCGATCGAATCCACATTCAGCACCGGCGGTACAAAACCAGCACCGATACCTTGAATTTTGTGAGGCCCAGGCTTTCCGCCGGAAAGTACCTGACTGTTAGCCGGCTCAACTGCGATCGCCTTAAACTCGGGTTTCCGGGACTTAATCACCTCCGAGATACCCGTAATCGTACCGCCAGTCCCAACCCCAGAAATCAGGAAATCCACTTCGCCGTCTGTATCTTCCCAAATTTCCTCAGCCGTTGTCGAACGGTGAACCTGCGGGTTTGCTGGATTCCGAAACTGCTGCAACATATAGGCATTGGGAGTTTTGTCCACAATCTCTTGAGCGCGGCGGATGCAGCCACTCATGCCCTCAATTCCGGGAGTCAGTTCTAGTTGGGCCCCGTAAGCTCGCAGCATCGATCGGCGTTCCGTGCTCATCGTATCCGGCATGGTCAAAATCAACTGGTAGCCCTTAGCCGCTGCCACCATTGCCAGAGCAATTCCGGTATTGCCAGAAGTCGGTTCCACTAAAACCGTTTTTCCCGGAGCAATCAGCCCTTCGGCCTCGGCTTGATTGACCATATTCACACCGATCCGGTCTTTCACCGATGCTGCCGGGTTCATGCCTTCGAGTTTTACCACAATCCGAGCCAAGCAGCCTTCGGCTTGGGGAATGCGGTTGAGTTGCACCAAGGGCGTCCGCCCTACCAATTCTGTAATGTCGCCAGCAATACGCATAATCTTTGTCAGTTTGTGGTTGAAAGTAAATGTTAATTCCTAGTTGGCAATATTAACTAGATGTAATACATGATATCGAGCTGCCGTCTGCCATTGCGCTTTTCGCACAGATCCTGTAGCGTATATTTTTGCAAAACTGAGTTGGCAATCGATCGAGCTTCTTGCCAAACTTCCCAAATCACCGCACTTTCTACAGTTTGAGCGGGCGAGTCTTTTTCAGAGCGATCGAACTCTGAGCCTTCGAGACAGTTGATAATTTCTAGGAGTGTAATTTTCCACGGTTCTCTCGCCAAAATATAACCTCCCTTAGCTCCTCGCTGGCTGCGAATCAGCCCGCAGCGTCTCATCGTAGCCAGCAACTGCTCTAAATATCGATCGGGAATATTTTGCTGAGCCGCTATCTGGCGAATTTGCAGAGGCTCGCCTTCATCGTAGCAATCGGCAAGCTCCAGCAAAGCTAAGATTGCGTATTCGCTTTTACAGGAGAGTTCTACCATAATTGCTTCCAATACCAGAATTATCAACTCCGAAGTCAGATGTTAAAATTATCCTCAATGTTGAGTTCCCAATTCTAACTCCTAACTTTACCTTTTATTATACCCCGGTTTTCCACTGAACTTAATCGACTTTCATCACTTCATCCTTGGAACGATCGGCAATCTGAACCCAACAAACCCAGTTTCTCGTTTCGACTCCCTCCCCTTCCACCCATGTCTTACCTCACGAAATTGGTTGTCTGCCTCCATGACTGATAATTTTTAATTTTTAATATATTCTTGACGCCCCCTTCGTCCCGCAAACAAAAAAGCCCTGCGCTCGGCAGGGCTAAACTTGGCCTTTAGAGTGGCCAGCAGAGAGGGTATAACCTCCCTGCCTCCTCTAACCCGCTCTTAGAACGTGAAAGTAGTTCTCAGAGTACCAATAATGATGTCGTCGTTCTGGTCATTTTGATTGGGATTAGTTACCCAAATCACGCCCGGAGTAACAGAAATGTTGTCCGATAGCTGAAACTTGTAGAACCCTTCGACGTGATAAGAATCATCGTTGCGGAAGCTCCGCAAACTGCTTGCAGCTTCAAGTTTATCCAAGTAAGGCTCACGACCTACCACGAACCCTAGCAAGTTGCCTTCTTTCCCTAAATCAGGCAAAGCCAAGGTGACAGCGTAGTTCCAAATTCTCGCATCGCCGATGCCGAGAATGCGGGCATTGGTTAAACCAGCCCAGCCGCCAAGGATAAACCTCGGGCTCAGTCGCAACGAAGCCTGAGCACCGTAGGAGTTGCTGACAACTTTGCGAGCGCGGAAGCCATCAAAGCCTTCGTTCAAACCGTTGAGAGAATTAGCCACGCCGGTACCGGTGAAACCGCCGGGGACGCTGGCCCCGAAACCGTTGTCAAACCCAAAGTTACCTCTGCTAAAGTAACCGTGGTTGTAGTTGAAAGCAACTTGCAAGTTGCGTCCGGGGGTAAAAGTCAACTGACCCATCGCCGTGTAGTCGCCGTTCGTCAAGCCTGCACCCCTAGCGGGACTGGCTGCATTTGACGCCAAATAGCCAAAGGACAAAGAAGTTGGGCCGAACACGCCCCCCAGCAAGCCCCTGCCGCCGAAGGCATAGTCAAAGCCGATACCTGCGCCACCGCCCAAGCGGTAGATGGGGTTGCGCTGTCCAAAGGCGCTCAGCGAGCCGTTGCCACCGTCAAAGTCTTCAAAGTAAGGGTTGACAGTCGGCAGAATGTCGTCCCACACAACATTGTTGGCTGCAAGGGTAACGTTCAGTCGCTGACCGACGGGGAACTTATATAGCAAGGTGTCTAGAGCAACAACGTTGTCGGTTCTGCCGACTACGTTCCAAGTTTGAGTGCCTTCGCTGGTAGCCCCAAGGTTGAAGTTTTGGCCGTTGCCGACTTGAAGCCGGGTCAGCAGCAAGTCTCTGCCGGTGAAGCTCGTATTTAAATTGAGACGCACCCGCTGTTGGAAGACAGCTTCGTTATTGTTGCTGCCGATTCTTTCGCCGTCTCTGCCAAAAACGCTAACGTCGCTACTAAAGTCGTCGCTGAGAGCGAAAATAGCTTCCCCAGTCAGCTTGGTAGTGGTGGAGAATTGGTTGGCTTCGAGTTCGGATGTCCGAGCTTCCAGAGCATCGACGCGACCGCGCAGGGTTGCCAGTTCCGCTGCAAATTCTTCTTGGAGCCGTTGGAGGGCTGCCAAGTCATCTCTCGTAGCGAAGTTGCCAGTGCCACCTCTAATTAGCTCGCTCACCTTGTCTAAGCAAGCATTTAAACCGGCTGCGAATTCGTAGCGGGTCATTGCCCGGTTGCCGCGGAAGGTGCCGTCGGGATAACCGGCAATACAGCCGTAGCGCTCGACTAGGGATTGCAGTGCTTGGAATGCCCAGTCTGTGGGCCGCACGTCGGAAAGTTGGGAAACAGAGGTAACTTGACCTTCAGTTTCGCCGCCGGCAGTACCTTCGGTGGTGTACTGGTTGAGCTGTTCTAATGTGGCGGCTGGGTTTTGCTCTTGTGGTGCGGCAGTTTGGGCTAAAGATTCAGCCGGTTTTGGCAAACTTTGTTCTGCCGACTCTGCCACTACTGGGGCTGGAGTTTCTAATTGAACTGCACCGATTTGCTCTGGGAGAGCGGTAGCTGCCGGGGCTGGAATTTCTAGTTGGGCTGCCGGGGCAGAATTTTCTACTGGTTGAGCGACTGTTGGCTCAACTGCGGCTAAAGATTCACTTGTAGGTTGTGATGCCGCTTGGGGTTCTGCCTCCGCAGGGGCTGTGTTGGCTCCGACGATCGCACTTTCAGTTGCAGGCGTGGCCAAATCTGCCATCGCTGCCTGGGTTTCGCTGCCAGCGACTTGGGAAATTTCTTCTACTGGCTCGGAGGCTGCAGTTGTTTCGGAAACAGCAGCTAAAGCATTTAGTTTCGCTTCGGAGGTTTCAGCGGTTTCAGCTTTTGCGACAGCGGGATTGAGCGCATCAGCAGCCTGCTGAGCGTCTGCTGCCATAGCGCTCGAAGAAACTACTAGGGTAGCTCCTAAGACTGCTGGGCTGATTAGTAAGTAACTCCACAAAAATTTCGACATATTCACTCTCATCCTCACACCGATTACAGAGAAACTTTTCTAGTCTTCTATGTGGTCAGTCGTTGCTCAACTAGCATACTCTAAAAAGAGACCTAAAATTCACTTTTTCTTTTGATTCTTTTGGGCTGACTGAGTATATAGATGTGACTGACGGCTGCAGAAAGCCTGTTTTTAAACCTTTACTCAACGGCGTCAAAACCATGCCAGGATTGGGCTGTGGCTTGATTTGACGGATAACACTAGACAGCACCCGATCGCCTATTTACTTTTTAGCACAGCACGCCCGACTCGTCTAGGCTGATTCGACTTTAACATCCAAGCTGTGTCCCAGAACGCTAAAGACTTGGCGGTGATCGAACAATTCTAACAAATCGGCGTTGATTTTATTGTGAGCTGCTTCTTGCCGCAAAATTTTCATCGCTGCCTCTGTTCGCAGAGCTCGCTTGTAGGGGCGATCGCCTGCTGTCAGGGCGTCGTAAATATCCGCGATCGTCATCAATTGTGCTTGAATTGGAATTTCTGACTTGTTTAAACCTCGCGGATAGCCTGTGCCGTCGAGTTTTTCGTGATGTCCGTAGGCAATGTCTGGAACATTTTTTAAATCTTTTGTCCAAGGAATTTGTTTCAGAAACTCGTAAGTGTGAGTTACGTGAAATTCTATTGCCGATCGTTCTTCCGGCGTCAGGTTGCCCCTCGACACCATCAGTTGCAATATCTCGTCTGGGTTCAGCAAAGGTTTCTTTGCCCCATCTATATCTCTGTAAGTTTGTCGAGAAATCTCTCGCAGTTGAGCTAGGGGTTCTGCTGCCAAAATGTGAGGCTCGTTTGCCTCTAGCAGCACTTCCCAGTATTCTGCTAATCTGGTTTTCGCCTCTGCTAGCTTAGTGTCTAGCTGTTCGATTTGCTGGCAGTGAGCGCACTCTGGCTCCTGGATCGGGTGTTTTCGGTAGGCTGAATGCTCCAGCAAGTATTTATATTTAGACTGGACGCATTCCATTTCCAGCGTCCGTTGAGCTAAGCCAAAGCGGTGGCGAATGATTTCTAGCTGTGCGGGGTAGAGCTTTTTCTGTTTGGTCAAAACTGCTTCTGGCACTCCTATTTTGCCAAAATCGTGCAGCAGGGCGGCGTAGCGAAGTTCTTGAATTTGGCGGTTGTTAAAGTAAATAGAGCGCAGTCGTCCGCTGCTGACGGTGTTTACTTCTTCTGACAGGCGTACTGTCAGGGCTGCTACTCGTTCTGAATGGCCGTAGGTACAGGGGTCTCTGGCTTCTATGACTTGCACCGAGGCTTTGACGAAGCCCTCGAACAAGTGTTCTATGCTGTCTTGGAGTTGATTGCGCTCGATCGAGATTGCTGCTTGAGAAGCGAGCGATCGAACTATCCTTTCTTCCCACTCCGAATACTGCTGCGTCGCTTCCCAGGCATTGTCTGCTGTCAGCACCGTATCTGGCTTTGTTTTGCGGTTGATCAGTTGCAGTACACCTATTGTCTCCCCCTGTCGGTTTTGCATCGGCAGTACCATTACCGAGCAAGTGCGGTAATCAATATCCCTGTCAAAACTGCTATCTAGCCGATAGGGTACGCCGGGGGGTAAGTCGTAGGCATCAGATAGGTTCAAACTTTGACCGGTAATTGCCACGTATCCCGCCAAACTTTTGTCTGTCAGTGGCAGGGCAAACTCTTTAAACGACAGGCTCGGTTTAGAAGCATTTTGGGCTACCTTGAACAGCAGCTTAGATGTATCGTCGCTGTGATCTACTAAGTAAACGCTGCCAGCATCGCTGTAGGTAATTTCCCTACTTTTGGATAAAATTAAGTTTAACAAGTCGCCCAAATCTTGGGCGCTCGACAGAGCAGCGCCAATATCTAAAAGCTTTTCTATCAGATCGGTTTTTTCGGCTGCAGCAGACTCGTTCTTGAACTCTGGCTTTTCAAATACGATCATGGTCGGATGATGGGGAATAGCCTGTTATACATTGAACGTTGGGCCTCTCGACTTTTTCACACCCGATTTTAACCCCAAGTCGATTTTTTATTTGCGAGCTTTTCTCTAGCGGGGACTCTTGTTGGGTCAACTGGCACTCTTTTAATCTAGCGCAGAAATCTCTTGGGCTAGCGCAAAGTCTTTCTCAGTTAAGCCTCCGGCATCGTGGGTTGTTAAGTTAACTGTAACTTTGTTGTAGGAAATTTCTATATCGGGGTGATGTGCTGCGGCTTCTGAGGGGGCGACCAACTTATTCACAAAGGCGATCGCTTCGATAAAATCTTTAAATATACGGGTAGAGCGCAGTTGTTTGCCTTCAACCGTCCAGCCTGACAATTGACTGACGCGCTCTTGAATTTCAGTATTGTTAAGTAGGTTAGCCATAATTTTTTTTCTTTGGGATTAGCAGTGGCAGATTAACTGCCCATGTGTAGAAACCCTGACCAAAAACTATCCGCTCTCACCAATAGTGTTGAGCCTCAAGTTTTAATACTCAAGATTTAACACTATTTGAGGTGAGAGCGGTCTAGCGGGTCTTCAGATTAGAACCTGACTGCCGGGAGAATCCCTAGCTCAGCCTGGTTCCCCGTGGAAGTCGTTTCCCGTTGGAGACGACGGCTGACTGCTAGTGAGCGGCCCCGGCGCACAGCCGGTAGTTTCCAATCTGATGACCCATGCGTTTACTACTTTCTATCATGGGCATCACCTCCAGGTTTAGCTAAATGGCTTAATATTGGAACGCACATCACCTAAATACAAGATTTAAGGTGATGATTTGTGCGCTAGCCATTGCCAGCGTTACCAGAAGAACTTGCGTTCTGAGTATCATTCTAGTATTCACAATTATTAGAATAACACAAGGAATTAGAAGTGGGGGATGCAAATTGAGATTTTTGTAAGATGAGGGCAAATTACTGCTGCTGCAAGGTCTTTGATCGATCTCTACAGCAAGCGGACGATCGCAGTTTTAGCCATTTGTCTATATTTTCTTCAAAATCCGGGCTGTGCGGTTATCAGGTGCATTGCAAATCTGGCGGCGCGGAAAGGTCGATCGATTTCTTGCCAGATAGATAGGATAGTTCACGAGATATAAAGACACAAGTTGTTCTAGCTACAAGGAGAGTTGGTTTTTGTACAAAATCAACTTTTTTTAGGGCGCTAATTCGATCGACTCCTGGAAACAAAAAGCTCCCGCCACCAGGCAGGAGCTTTTTAAGCATTAAGGGTAAAGCCTAAACTGCTTTATCTTACCCTTTTAAAAAGTTGGAATTTTTGATATTTCGCGCTGATTACAGTGCGTTACCGCGAGGCAGAACTTCTTCAGGGAAGATGAAGTTTTCGTGGGGTTGGTCAGTCGGAGCCATCCAAGC